>DAOTTS010000117.1:0-5623 GCA_034437735.1 Anaerolineae bacterium | reverse complement strand
GCGGTGAAGTCCTCGCCGTCGGACCACTTCATGCCCTTGCGGAAGTAGAAGGTCCACTCGCTGGCATCATCGCTGACCTCATAGCTCTCGATGGTGTTCGGCATCGGGGTGGTGTAGTCGAGATCCCAACGGAAGAAGTTGTCGTAACCGATGGTCCGGGTCAGGAGGGCGTTATCACCACTGCCCTGCAGAGACATATTCCAGGAGCCGCCATACTCACCCATGGACTCCCAGGGCTCAACCACCATGGGGGTCGCAGGGAGCCGCTCTTCCAAGGGTGGCAGTTCGCCCGCCATCACCATCTCGACGAGCATCGGCGCCTCAAGGCTCATTTCCTCTTCTTCTTCAGGTTCCGGCTCCGGCGTGGGCGCTTCCTCTTCCGGCTCATCCTCTTCAGGTTCAGGCGTCGCCGTCGGTTCCGGTGTCGGTTCCTTCTCCTCCATCTCCGGCTCAGGTTCCTCAGGTTCAGGGGTAGCGGCCGGTCCTGCACATGCAGCCGACACCACCCCTGCGGCCGCTAAGGCGGACACTCGCAAGAACTCGCGACGTGATATTTTCTTCCTCGTCATTCTAATCCTCCCAAATTCCCTAGTGATGCAAGTCTCATTCAATTCAAGCGATGACCGATTCTCCTCAGAGTCTCAACACCGTGTCTCATTCGTTCAGTAAGCGGCTCCTTTCTCGTTGCGGTCGCTCAAGATGTCACAAGTTCCCAAACACGGAAGTTCCGATATTGAGCCACCATCCACTGCATCTGCCGTAATCCAATCTTGCCACCCGTATGCACGGGTCCGTATCGCTCGCCATCGTCGGTAAAGTCAATCACCACCTCACCGTCGACCCAAAACTGAATGTGGTTATCCCATTTGATAACCCGAATCCGGTGAGGCTCCGTGGACCCTGGCGGGATACCCGGACGACCATTATCGACCAGATAGAAGTGATTGTTCTTTCGCAAGTGGGATGCGGTCCGTCCGGGGTTAAACGGGGTGTTGGCGTAGTAAGAGACGTGATAACTGACAATGTCGCCCCGCGTGTACTGAGAGAAGACACCGGTACGCTCCGAAAGCTCGGGGGCAAAGATGTCCTCACCGCGCTCCCCCTTGGCCGAGAAGAAGACAATGCAAAGGCCGTAATTGGAGACCGGCTGGATCTCCCACTCGGCAACGTAGCTGTTCGGGAAATCCTCAGGGCACCAGTGAACAATGTGCCCCTCAGGGCCATCGGGGCGCCCGGACGCCATCCGCATCCAGCCATCCTCGAAGGTAACGACGCCCGGCCCTTCCATCACCCAGCCCGCGACGCTCTCCGGACTATCGAGCTGCGAGCTGTAAAGAAGGTCGCCCAATCGATCCGCCACGTCCAGCAGCGCCATCTCCCCAAATCGACCTAGAAGATCGCTGTGCTGGCCCCGATAGCCGTATAGATCGCGGGTTTCCGCCTCCTCGGGAGAGATGTAGCGGGGCTCCACGGTGATCGCACCCAGTTGAAAAGGCCCCACAAGGACGTCAAGCTGTGCCGGCTCCGTCATCGACCAGGGAGAGACCTCCGTCCCGGGAAGACGCTGGGGCGTGCCGTTGAAGTAGGCATCGGAACGACCCACATCCGCGTCCCAGGTATAGAGCAGGTGATACCACTCACCACCGGGAAGCTCGGGAAGATTCGTCCGCATCGCGTCGACCCCCGGCACACGGTCGCCGTCCCATCGCCAGGTGAGGCTGCAAGCGGCCGGCGCCTGATGGAAATCCAAGACGGCCGTACCGGGTACGTCAATCAGCCTACGAACAATCCGCTCGCGACCTTCACCGTTTTGATAAGTCCTATCAGGACAGATCCACAGACTGATCGCCCCCTGCTGACCCAGGGGCCGATCCAATTTGACGGGCACTCGGACGGCACCTTGGTCCGAAGATTCGCTCGATACCTTGAGCGCCGGCATGCTGGACCGGGGACCCTCGGTGAAGTCGACGAGCTCTTCAACGCTCTCAGCGAGAGCCCCTAATGATCCGCCCGCGATCCACATGTCACGCTGCGGCGGTTTCGGCATGATTTGCCCTCCTAGTCCTTCACATCCGACCCATCCACCCGACAGGACGCCACCAAATTCGCCTTAATGCGCGCGGCACGCCGGTCATTGACCTCGCGATGCCGAGCCTGAACACGCGCCAGATTACTGTTCCGGAGTTGATCGAGAATGAACTGGTGCCCCGCAATCATCCGCTGCGCGGTCTCCAACCGGTCACAACTCCGGATGCAACAGTGCATCAGAATCCGCCGCCGGGCGATATTCCGCTTCCACAGTTCGTTCAGCCGTGTGTGGCCGGACTTACGGCAGATATAGCCGTGAAACTCCTCATCCGCCTCGATGAGTGAGATGGAGGATAAAGAATCCGGATCCTCAGTTATCTCACCCAGGCGATCGATCTGTGCCTGCAAGCGTTCATAATCCCGTTCGCTCAAGCGATCTCTCTTAATGACCCATTCCGCAGCCAGACACTCATAAGACGTGCGAAGGCTGAAGATCTCATCGACGTCCCTGCGCTTAGGCTTCCACACATAGTTGGTCGTCGCCCCCACGATGAGGCCCTCACTTCTCAGCCGAGTGATCGCCTCGCGAACCGGGCTGCGGCTGACCCCCAACGAGGTGGCGAGGCTAGGCTCCGTGAGGCGGAGGCCGGGTTCCAACTCACCCTGGATGATCGCCCTGCGCATCCGAGCGGTCACGATATCACTCAAGGTACGCTGCTCGATCGGCCCCAGGGAGCCCTGGCGCAGGCTCATGTGTACCTCCTCTGTCACGTGCATCCAGCCAATCCACAAGGTATATTGAAGACTGTATCCAGAATTCTGAGTACATCATACCAAAAGAGCAATCAAATGTCAAATCAGGGAGAGGCACACCCTACTTCGCCTCCCTAGATCACGTCCTGGATATCGGTGGGATAGGGACGGGGCCAACCGGGACGCCCAAAGGAGCGACTGCCCGAAAGCGATCGCTTATAAAGCTCCCGGTCCACCGATCCGAGGGTGATCGATGCCATCACCCTCCCGGTCAGCTCGGCATTCAAGGCGCGATACAAATCCTTGTATCCAGCGACGCGGACGAGATTGTGCTGTTCCTGCGGATCGACCTCAAGATCGAAGAGCATATCCCCCCCGCCCCCGTATTTGACCAACTTCCAACGATCTCGCGCCAGCATCCATCCCTGACGAAGCATACCCGCTACCTGCTCCCGAACCGGCTCATCGGTGAGATCCAAGGCAGGCAACGGCATCGTATCCCCCATGTAGGAGGGACGTTCGACGCCCGCACATGCCAGAATTGTCGCCGTGATGTCGGTCAGAGAGACAAGGCCGTTGTAGTCCGTTGCGCCCTCGGTCCAAGGCGCGCGCACCAACATCGGCACACGGGCAGCGCCCTCAAAAAAGGAGCCCTTCTTCGCCAGGCCGTGATCGCCCAAATAGTCGCCGTGATCGCTGGAGAAGATGACGATGGTGTTGTCCAGAATCCCCTTCTCCCGCAGGGCCGCGAGGACGGACCCGACCTCTTCGTCGATCTGCTTGATGAGCGCGGCGTAATAAGCGCGGTGGAGCCGGTGGTCCTCCTCGGTGGGTATGCCCTCGTTCTTAAACGCGTACCACGCATTCGAGGAAGGCTTCGTCAGCGAACGCCCGAAGGCGCGGCTCATCAGCGCCGTATCCGCCTCAACCTCGGGGATGGGTGTCGGCATCTCATCGGGCGAGAACTTGGCCGCGTACTCCGGCGTGGGATCATAGGGGTGGTGGGGGCCGGGGAATCCGATCATCATCGCGAACGGTTCGTCGCCCTCATACTCCCGGATCCAGCGCGCCGCTTCCTGCCCGACGAAGTGATCGACCGAGTACTCCCAGGGGATGTCACTGAGATAGGCGCCGAAGTTCTCATGATAAGCTTTCTTCTCGTAGCCGAGGGTCTTATGATAGCCGTGGGCCTCCAGGAAGTGGTGATAGTCATCCTGGATGTAGATCCATATCTTATCCTCGGCGATGATGCGGTGTTGAAATCCCCAACGCGCCTCCCAGGGATAGAAGTGCATCTTGCCCACCGCCAGCGTGGTATAGTCGTGCCGGGAGAGGATTTCGGGCCAGGTCTCGATGCCGCAGTCCTGATGATCAGGCCGCAGCGCGTGACCGTTATCGAGCACGCCGTTCTTGATCCCGTCTATGCCGGTGAGCAGCGCGGTCCGCGCCGGCACACAGAGCGGATGGGGCGAATAACACCGGCTATAACGGACGCCGTGGTCCGCGAGGCTGTCAATATGCGTCGTCTCGATAAAATCAGCGCCATTGGCGCTCAAAAAGTCGGCGCGAAGCTGGTCGGGCATCATAAAGACAATGTTGGGTCGCTCGCTCACAATCGCTCCTCTCTCGGTTGCAACGTTGCGTTACTAATCGTTCCCACATCGGTGCTCGGTCGCGCTTGGGGGCCAGCGCACAGTTACCCAGTCGTCACGTCCCTGTGCGGACGGCAAGCGACCCGGCCCCACCGGCTTGGCGCAGAAGTGCTCCCAATAGCCCGGAGGCGCAGGTACTACGCCGTCCAAGATGGGATCCCGGGTCTCCACAAGCCACGCTTCCAGGGCGGCCTCAAGTTTCTGCCTCACGTGCCGGCACGACGGATCGTCGACCCGGTTGTTACGTTCCCAAGGATCCTCCTGGAGATCGTAAACCTCGATCTCAGGTCGAGGCCACAACCGCAACGGCTCGCGCATAACGTCGGTCGTCTGGGTCTGCAGGATATCGGCAGCAACCTGCCAGCCTGTCCCCGGCTCGAAGTTACGGATGAGCTTGTAGCGCTCAGTCCGGATCGCGCGGATAGGCTCGTAAAAATCGTGCCACGTCTGCTCAAGGAAAACATAGTCACGAGCCACGGGCTCATCGCGGGAGATGATGGGCCAAAGACTCTGACCGTCGATGCCATCCGGCATAAGATCCTCTGCACCGACGGCCTCCAGCACGGTCGGCAGGAGATCAACGTTGGCCGTTAGCCCCCCGTACCTGCGCCCCTCGGACGTCGAACCCGGACAGCGTACGATCAGCGGGATCTTGATCCCCGGATCGTAGAGCGTGCCCTTAGCCAGCGGCATACCGATGCCGTGGTCGGAGGCAAAGATCACCAAGGTGTTCTCGTCCAGATTGCGAGCATCCAACGCCGTGAGCACTCGCCCCATCGCCCGATCCATACGCTGGACTTCCCCATAGAACCGGGAGAGCTCCTCGCGGACCGCCGAAGGATTGGGCGTATCGGCCAGATATCCGGGCAGCCGGACATCATCCGGCGCAGGCCCAGGCGTCTCCCAGGGGAGATGGGGTTTCCCCAGCCCCACCATCAAGAAGAAAGGACGATCCTCGGACCATCCCTCCAGGTAGTCGATGGCACGGTCGGGCGCCCGTTCAAGATCCGCATCCTGGTCCCCAACCTCAATGCCGCGATCCCAGAACTCAGCGCTGATATGCCACGTTCCAAAGCACGCGGTGGCATAGCCGGCCTGTTGCAGCAACGAGGGTAACGTCGCCACGTCCGGATCGACCTCCCAATGGCCCCCACTCGCCAGGGCCATCAGTCCGTTGCGGTGGGGCATCA
>DAOTTS010000116.1:0-13051 GCA_034437735.1 Anaerolineae bacterium | reverse complement strand
CGACCGCCGCGGCGTCCCCACCGGGCAGTGCCATGGTCCGAAGCCGACCCGCCCGCCGATAGGTCTGCTCGTCGGCCAGCAGAACCTCGCCTCCCCAGACGGTCCCGTCGTATCCCCACCCCGATCCAGAAGGCCCGCTGACGCAGAAGAGAGCGACGCTCCAACAAGATCCAGGCGCCCAAGGCCGCGACGTAGAGATACGCGCTGTACTTGGTGTTGAGAAGCAGGATCAGCGTCACGCCGAAGAGAATCCCCTGCACATCGCGGGGACGACGATCCTCTGACAGGAACGCATCGAACGCCCACAGGTTCAGCAGGACCCCTAACAGGTGGAGGACGTCGGTGTAGACAAACCGCGCAACGATCAGAAACGGCGCGCCGAGTGCGATCGCTGCGCCCGTGAAGACGCCGGCCCCTCGGGCAAAGAGCCGTCGTCCGACCGCCATCGCCGCGACCACGGTGAAGAATCCCAGCATCGCGTTGAGCCACCGGATGCCGAACTCACCTTCCCCCGCCAGCGTGGTGCCGGCCCGAATCATAAGGGCGATGCCGGCCGGATGGTCATAATAGGAGGGCGCCGGCTGCCGCGACCAGAGCCAGTAGTAAGCCTCATCCCCGACGAGGGGAAGGGCCCCCAGGCCGATCATCCGCAGGGCAAAGCCGAGCAACAGGACTCCCAAGGCTCCCCAGGCGAGCGCATCCCACCGGCCTTGCCCCCTACGGATCAACGGACACGTCCTCGACGCGGATCGTATAGCTCACCGACGACGTTGGGGGGTGGATCTCAAGATCGATCCCGGCCCAGGAGAGCTGGTAGATCCCCATCGCGTGATACTGAACGTAACGCTCCCGCCCCACGAAGCCGGGTTGACCCGCCTCGGCGTCGACGCAGAAGCGGAGATCGGCCGCCGACGACTCCCAGCACCCGAAAGGCGCCACGGCCTCATCCCAGATGCCAACCGTCCCCCCGGTCAGCACCCGGCCCTCGGGGCTCCGGTAGCGGGTGAACGCACGCGCGCCCTGCTCGTTCATGAGGTAAGCCGCCTCCCATCCCACCAACAGCTCGCGCAGATCGACGGTCACGTCGATCGCGTCGGGCGGTCGGACCGTGCTCGTCACCGTGACCGTGCCGACGGGCGGGACGGGCTGGTATTTTCGGCGCAGAAACCGGGCCGGGCGATCGAGCGTGTCGAGCGTGTACCGTTTGACCAGAACCCGGTCAGAAGGGCGGGACACCGTCGCCTGGCGGGCGTTATACGCCCCCTCGTCATAGAGGACCAGAGGCAGTCCAAAGCCATACGCCTCCTCGACGAGCCGCTTATTCCGGTGGACGAGGACCAGCCCCTTCTGCAACGCATCGATCTTCCCGATGTGGGGGCGCGTATCCTCGTAGAGGAGCAGCGCCACGTCCTCCCGCAGGGCGACCCGGTGCGGGTTGGGCTTGGGATCGATCACGTCATCGAGATAGAGGGAGAGCCAGGGCTCGAAGCGCTCGCGAATGGCGAGGATCACGAGCAGAGACAGCAACGCCATCCCCGCAATGGCGACGCGGATCCACACGGACCCACGACCGGGTCTACGGACCATCCGGCACCTCCTCCGTCCCGGCAGGCAGGCCGTTCCGCGCGGCGCTGCCCCGGAAGGTCGGCCATGCCATCCGCCCCAGCGTCCCAACGTCGCGCAACACGTGAATGCCGTTATCCGCGCCGACGACGATATCGGCCCGCCCATCCCCCTCCAGATCCCCGACCCAGGGAGAGGAGAAGACGTGATCCCCCAGATCGTACGGGAATCCGGGAAGCGGTTCGGCGTCCACCGTCCACCCGTAGAGGTGGTGATCCTTGGAACCCACCACGACGTCGAGACGGTCGTCCCCGTCCAGATCGACCAGGGCTGCCGAGGAGATAATCTGATCCCCGACCTGGACGGGCCAGCCGGGCATCATCCTGCCGTCGTCGTCCCAGAGGTACATCCGCCCATCCCACGAGCCGACGGCGATCTCATCGCGACCATCCCCATCGAGGTCGGCGACGGCAGGGGAGGCCTCAATGGAGTGGACGTTCCCGCCCGGCGGATGGGGCGTCGGCGTGGGACCGGGTCCAGGGCCAAGAGAGCGCACGGGGAAGCCCCCGCGCGACTGCCCCCGCCGATCGACGGCGTGCAGAAATCCGGCGTCATCCCCAAAGACGATCCACCACGTCCCCGTCCCATCCAGATCCGCCAGCGCCGGGGAGGAGTCCGCGTCCAACGGCAGCTCGATAGGAAAACCGTCCAGCAGCTCGCCCGCCGCCGACCAGGCATAGAGCCACCCCTGGGAGGGATCGCCCGGCGTCAGGGTCGTGATGACCAGCATCGATCCATCGGTGGCCGCGGCCGCGTCGGCCCAGCCCCGCATCGGTTGGGGCCAACCGGCCACGGGCTCACCCCGGGCGTCGAGGACCGCCATCGATTCGAGCCCACTGACCGCCACCCGAGGTCCTGGCAGGATAGCCGGCGTCGCCCAGATGTGGTAGTCGAGGTCGACGGGAAATCCATCGACGTCGCGACCATCGGTGTGCCACGCGAAGAGCTTTCCGCTCTCCGCGCCGACCAGAATCTCCCGCTCGCCGTCGCCGTCCAGATCCGCCAACGCCGGGGAGGAGAAGAACCCTTTCGGACTGAACTTCGGCCAACCGGGAAGATCGCGCAACTCGGCATCCAGCAGGTAGAAGTAGCCGTCCCAGGATCCAACGGCGATCTCCTTGACGCCGTCCCCGTCGACGTCCCAGGCGATGGGCGACGAGATCACCGGATCGCGCGTCTCACGAAACCGGTGGTTGGCGCTCCATACCTCGGGTGGACCAGCCTCGGGATGACACCCGACCAGCAGACCGGTCGCGAGCACGCCCACGAACACCCCTACAAGCAACCACGCACGACGAAGGCAATCAGACACGCGCGCTCACGTCTTCCGCGTCTGAAAGCCCACGGCCTGCTTCCCGGGCCGGTGGGCTAACACCGTGACAACCACACGGTCCCGCCACAACGCAAGCGTGTTCTTCAAGCGGGCAGCCGTCGACGGATCAACGTCCCCGGCGCGGATGCGTGCATCCATCCACTCGTGCTGGAACCACCGGATAACCCGGCGGTAGAAGGCCGTGCTGTACCCATCGCGTTGGAAGAGCAGCCGGTTCTCCGCCGTGTAGTTCCAGTCGAAATCTGCATCCGGCGCCGAGCCATCCCGCGCCGGCAGCCGGTCCTTGACCTGTTCGTAGAAGGCCGTGCCGGGCAGCGGGTACGCGATGGTCGTGCTGAACACATCGGGGTGGGTCTCACGCAGCAGCGCGACCGAGGCTTTCAAATCCTCCCACGTCTCCCCCGGATAGCCCACCATCATATAGAAGTAGGACTCGATGCCCACCTCCCGGCAGATGGCAGCGGTCCGCCGGATCTGTTCCACGGTCGAGCCCTTGGTCATCGCATCCAGGACCCTCTGAGAGCCGGACTCCGCGCCGAACGAGATCCGCCGGCACCCGGTCTCCTTCAGCCACCGGGCGATCTCCTCATCCATCAGATCGACGCGGGAGAGACACTCGTACGGCAGAACCGCATCCCTCTCCAACACCGCATCGCGCCAGCGGCGCACCCAGCCTTTATCGATCCCCATCGCATCGTCGACGATACGGACGAAGTCGGGCTGGTAGCGCGTTTTGAGAGTCCGCATCTCCTCGGCGACCAACTCGGGGTCGCGGGGGCGGAAGCTGCGCCCGAAGACGATCTTCTGGCACCACGCACAGTTGAAGGGGCACCCACGGGTCGCGATCACGGACATCGAAAAGAAGTCGTGATGCGCCCGCCACGCTTGACGATAGGGCGCCCAATCGACCAGATCCCGCGCGGGTAAGGGCAAGGCGTCAATGTCGTCGATGAGCGGACGCCGCGGCGTCCTCACGATCTGGCCATCCCCATCCCGGTAAGCAAGCCCATCGACCATCTGAAGCTCCGAATCTCCGGACGCTTCGTCGAGCAGGAGGGGCAGCAGCGCTTCCATCGTCCGCTCCGCCTCACCCACGGTGACGATATCGACGACGGGCACGCCGTCAACGCGGTGATTGAGGTAAACGTCAGGCCGGGCCGTGGGATCCGCGCCCCCCATCACCACGGTGGCCCCGTGTGCTTTGGCCAGGCCGGCCAATCGGAGGGCCGCCTGTCTCACGGTCGCCAACACCCCAAACCCAACGACCTGAGGTTGGTACCTCTCCAGCGCCTCGACAAACGCCTCATCTCCCTCGGCAAACATCGCGTCGAAGATCGCAACGCGATACCCGGCCTCCCGGGCAACCGCCGCGATATAGAGGATACCCAACGGGAAATAGGGGGTCATCAACTTCGACTCGACAGGGTCGTCGTGCAAAAACAACGGATTGACCAACAGTAATTCAACCATCCATCGCCCTCCAGCGATCGATCCGGGCGGCAAAAGCCTCCAACGCCCTGTGCCCGTGCGATCCAATATGTCCCTTACAACGATCCGGGGTAACTTTCACCTCACTGCCGCCGTTCTCTCGGGTCAGTTTCGCCTGCATGCGCACCATCTCCCGGCGGTCGAACCAGGTACCCGGCGGCGTGCGCAAGAGCGCCTCCGAGAGTCCCCGTCCGGAGGGGGACAACGAAAGTGGCGCGGGGGCCTGCTCGATCCGGGGGGGATCAACCGCATTGGGCAGGAACCGCAGCGCCCACAGGTTCGCCGCTCGGAGCGCCCGGTACGTGCTGAGCCCATAGAGAGGCACCATCTGCACGAGTTCGTGGGCGTGAAAGAGATCGCGATCCTCCAAGGTCAGGATCTCCGAGGAGATCAGGTAATTGGGACAGACCTCGACCCCCTGTCTAGCGGCAGGCTTGACTACCCGCTGCACGATGAAGAACCTCGCCAACCAGACCCGTGCCGGCTCGGTCACAATAAAGTAATCGATGTCGTCGCCCGATTCAACGTTCCCCATCGTCAGCGCGCCGGTGACCGCGACCATGCGCACGAAGGGCATCCGAGCAATCGCCCGCCCGTACGACAGCGCCTGGGGCCACATGTGTCGCGCGATCTCCGCGCGCCGCCGTCGAAGCGCAACCAGCCCCTCCGCTTCCCGGAGCATCACGTACGCGCGATGACGCAAGAGCGGCCCCCCATTGTGGGTCAGCGCATTGAGCGCGGGGCGCACCTCATCCTTCGACGCCTCAACCCCGACCAGATAGCGGGTGACCTCGTCCACGGTCAGGGGGTAACGGTAGATATCCGCGTACGCCACCGCATAGAAGACCGCCCGTTCGAGCGACCGCACGTCGGGATTGATCCAGGGCACGGGCGCGCCAGGAGATTTCGCGTCCGGGGCCAAAGGTTCCAGCTTCAAATCGGTCCGCCTCCGTGCTTCTGAGCGTCAGGGTCCAACGTGTAAATTTTCATATTTTGAACACCATTATACTAAAAAGCGTTTTCATTGCAACTTTGGAGAAAAATGTTGCGAAGTTTCGTATGCATCGTCGACGGCGCCCAGGACCCGCCCGCTTGGGAGCCCCCTCCAAGTATGGTATGATGACGGGAAGGGCTCGATTCAACCCGAGACCCACAATCATCCCAGAAAGGGGCATGACGATGACAAAGACGACGACTCGACGATACGCGATGTTCGCGCTGCTCTATTTCTCCCAAGGCACCATTCTCAGCTACTTCACCGCACTGAACGGGCTCTATTTCCTGGATCACGGCCTCTCAATGACCGACGTCGGCATCTTCGCCACCATCGCCCTCATCCCGTTCGTGATCAAGGTCCTGTTGGGCATTCTGAGCGACCGGGTCAACCTGCTGGGACTCGGTCATCGCAAACCCTATATCCTTCTGGGCCTGGGCGTTCAGACCCTCTGTCTGATCGTCGCACCGTTCATCGATCCCGGCACGGCGTACTGGGCCTTTGTCGCGATGGCATTCGTGCTGCAGATGGGCATGGCCCTTTACGACACCTGCACCGATGGACTGGCGCTTGACCTCACCACCGAGGAAGAGAAAGGTACAATTCAAGGGCTTATGGTGGGCGGGCGGGCCCTGGGCGTGGTCATCACCGCAACCCTCGTCGGGTTGCTGGCGGAGCACGTCTCGTGGGCGGCGGTCTTCTGGCTGCTTGCCGGGTTCACCCTCCTGCCAGTGCCCCTGGTGCTGAGCGAGCGGGAGGCACCACGGCCAATAGCGCGGGCCTTCCAATGGGAGGCCTTTGCTGCCTTCAAAAAGACCGCGATCGTCGCCCTGGCAGCGATGGGATTTCTCTTCTTCCTTATTATCGCCGGAGCCAACCAACTCGTCAACCCGTACCTAGAAGCGCAGTACAAGATCGGCTTGAGCACCGCCGGGTTCGTCACCACGATCTGGGGCATCGGCGTCGTGCTCGGCGGCGTCGTCGGCGGAGGTCTGATCGACCGCATCGGCGATCGCCGCGCTGTGATCGTCGCCCTGGGGCTCTCCCTGCTCTCGATCCTGGCCCTGGTATTTGTGATGAGCCCGGCGATGGCCTGGCCCCTGGTGGCCCTCTTCGGTCTCTCCTACGGCACCTATCAGACCGTCTATTTCGCCCTCGCGATGGGGCACACCGACCCCCGGATCGCCGCCTCGATGTATTCGATCCTGATGGCGGTGGTCAACGTGGCACAGGGCGTGGGCATGGCCGCCAGCGGTCTGATGGCCGACACCTTTGGGTTCCGGTGGGCCTTCGTCGTCCTGGCAGCCGTCAACCTGCTCATCATTCCGCTGCTGTCGCCGGCCTTCGGCAAACACAGCGTACAACGCGTCCGCGTGTAGTATAATAGGATCGAAGTTTGGTCAGTAACGATAACGTTAGGCACGTCGACCCTACCAAGCACAAGTATAAAGTGGAGGCTGAATCCGATGTCACTTTCTAAAACAGCGCGTGTGATTCGTCTGAGGCAGCAGAGCCGTAGCGCAACCCCGACCCTCTCAACCGAGCGGGCCGAACTCCTGACAGCCTTCTACCGGCAGGATCGGCCGGCAGTCTCCGCACCCGTGGAGCGCGCGCAGGCCTTCGCCTATCTGCTCGACCATAAGACGATCTGCATCAACGAGGGGGAGCTCATCGTCGGCGAGAAGGGCCCGATACCCAAGGCGGCCCCGACCTATCCGGAACTCTGCTGTCACACCCTCGACGACCTGGACGTGCTGGACGGGCGCGAGAAGATCCCGTTCCACGTCAGCGACGCGGGACGGGCCGCCTACCTGGAGACCATCATCCCCTATTGGCGCGGCAAGACGATGCGCGACCGCATCTTCGGATCGATGACCGAATCGTGGAAGGACGCTTACGAGGCCGGCATCTTCACCGAGTTCATGGAGCAGCGTTCGCCGGGTCACACGACCCTCGACGACAAGATCTACCGCAAGGGCATGCTCGATTTCAAGGCCGAGATCGCCCGCAGCCTGGAGGCGCTGGACTTCCTGAACGACCCGGAAGCCTACGCCAAGCAGCAGGAACTCCAAGCAATGGCCATCAGCGCCGGCGCGCTCATCCGCTTTGCCAAGCGCCACGCGGAACGGGCCCGGGCGCTGGCGGAGGAGGAGACCGATCCCACCCGCAAGCGGGAGCTGGCACAGGTCGCCGAGGTCTGCACGCGAGTGCCCGCCCACGCCCCACGGACCTTCTGGGAGGCGCTCCAGGCCTACTGGTTCGTCCATCTGGGCGTCACCACCGAACTGAACCCCTGGGATGCCTTCAACCCGGGCCGGCTCGACCAGCATCTAGCGCCGTTCTACCAACAGGGGCTGGCGGACGGCACGCTGACTCGGGAGAAAGCCCAGGAGCTTCTCCAGTGTTTCTGGATCAAGTTCAACAATCAACCGGCCCCGCCCAAGGTGGGGGTCACCGCGGCGGAGAGCGCCACGTACACCGACTTCGCCCAGATCAACACCGGTGGGGTGCGCCCCGACGGCTCCGACGGCGTCAATGAGGTCACCTACCTCATCCTGGACGTGATCCAGGCGATGCGGCTGCTCCAGCCCAGCTCGTCCATCCAGGTGAGCAAGAAGAACCCCGACCGGTTCGTCAAGCGCGCGGCGGAGATCATCCGCACCGGCTTTGGACAGCCGTCGGTCTTCAACGCGGACCTGGTCGCCGAGGAGTTGGTCCGCCAGGGCAAGTCCCTGATCGACGCCCGCAACGGCGGCACCAGCGGCTGTGTCGAGGCCGGCGCCTTCGGGAAAGAGAACTACAACCTCACCGGCTACTTCAATATGCCCAAGGTGCTGGAGATCACGCTGCACAACGGGGTCGATCCCCAAACCGGCAAGCAGATCGGCCCGGAGACCGGCGATCCTGAGACGTTCGAGACCTTTGAGGACCTTTTCGATGCGTACGCGCGCCAGCTCCGCCACTTTATCGACGTCAAGGTGAGGGGCAACAACGCCATCGAGCGGCTCTACGCGCAGTTTATGCCGGCGCCCTTTCTCTCGCTGCTGATCGACGACTGCATCGCCGAGGGGAAGGACTACCACGACGGCGGCGCGCGCTACAACACGTCCTACATCCAGGGCGTGGGCCTGGGCACGCTGACCGACGCGCTCGCCGCGCTCAAGATGCACATCTTCGAGGAAGGGACGCTGACGATGGGAGAGATGTTGGAAGCCCTGGCAGCGAACTTCGAAGGAAACGCGCGGCTGCGCCAGCAGATCCTCAACCGCACGCCCAAGTACGGCAACGACGACGAGCGGGCTGACCGGGTGATGGTTCGGGCGTTCGACGCCTACTTCGACGCAGTCGACGGACGCCCAAACACCAAGGGCGGCGCGTACCACATCGACCTGCTGCCCACCACCTGCCACGTCTACTTCGGGTCGGTGATCGGCGCGACCCCCGATGGGCGGTTGGCGACGACGCCCGTCTCGGAGGGCATCTCCCCCGTGCAGGGGGCGGACCAGCGCGGCCCCACCAGCGTGATCCGCTCCGTCGCCCGAATGGACCACGTGCGCACCGGTGGCACGCTGCTCAACCAGAAGTTCACGCCGCGCCTCCTGGCGGACGACGCCGGACTCGACGGCCTGGTCCACCTGGTCCGGACCTACTTCCAGCTTGACGGGCACCACGTGCAGTTCAACGTCGTCGACGCGGAGACCCTCCGCGCGGCTCAGGCCGATCCCGACGCCTACCGCAACCTGATCGTCCGGGTGGCGGGCTACAGCGACTACTTCTGCGATCTGACGCCGGCCCTCCAGGAGGAGATCATCGCCCGCACCGAACACGAAAGTTTCTGAGCAACCTTTGCATTGGCGGTGCCGGGGACTTAACAACCAGGTCCCCGGCACTGCCAGAGGAGAACCCTATGCCCCCTTACATCGTCATCCGAGGCCCGCTGGGTGTCGGCAAGACCACCATCGCCAAGATCCTGGCCCGCCAACTCAACGGCCTGTACATCTCCATCGACGACGCGCTCGACGAGCACAACCTGGACGTTATCGAGGACGGAGAGCCGTGCATCCCCGCCGAGAACTTCGTCACGGCCCAGACCCTCGTCCTGCCCGAGGTCAGAACCGCCCTGGACGCGGGCCGTCCGGTGATTTTCGACGGCAACGTCTACCACCGGGAGCAGCTCGACCACCTGGCGGAAGCCCTCCCCACCGAGGGCATCGTCCTCACCCTGAACGCGCCGCTGCCCGTCTGCATCGCGCGCGACGCCGGACGGGCCGAGCCCTATGGCGAGGGTGCAGCTGCCGCCGTCCACTGGCTGGTCTCCCGCGTCGACGCCGGCATCCCCATCGAGACGGAGGGCCTCACCCTCGAGGAGACCCTCACCGCAATCCACACGCACCTTCAGGATTTTGACCTGTGACTTCTGCCCCTCCGAGCGGGTTTGCACTCCGCGGCCTTACCAAAGAACCTTCGCCCTGTGTATGGGGAGGATACCTATGATGGACAACACCGAGGTTCCCTACGAGGACTATCAAGCCTACCCGCCCGAGACGATGAAAGCGCGGGCCCGCGCATTTTACGAGGAGGTCCGGAGGCGGCGGTCGGTCCGGGACTTCTCAGACCGCCCGGTGCCGCGTGCCATCATCGAGACCTGCCTCAAGGCGGCGGGCACGGCGCCCAGCGGGGCCAACCTCCAGCCGTGGCACTTCGTCGTCGTCCGCGACCCGGCGACCAAACGGCGCATCCGGGAGGCAGCGGAAGAAGAGGAGCGGAAATTCTACGCGAGCCGGGCGCCCGACGCGTGGCTCGACGCCCTCTCGCCCCTCGGCACGGACATAGCGAAGCCGTTCCTGACCACCGCACCGACGCTGATCGCCATCTTCGGGAAGGCGTACGACCTCGGCCCGGACGGCGAGCGCATCCCGCACTACTACGTCAAGGAATCCGTCGGTCTGGCGACCGGGATCCTCCTCACCGCGCTCCACCACGCCGGGCTGGGCACCCTCACCTATACGCCCAGCCCCATGGGGTTCCTGAACGAGATCCTGGGACGGCCGAAGCGGGAGCGCCCGTTCCTGCTCCTCGTGGTGGGTTACCCCGCCGACGACGTCACGGTTCCCGCCTACGCCTATGAGAAAAAGGCGCTCGACGAGTTCGTGACCTTTACGTAATCGGTGCCAATACCCCAGGAAGTCGGTTAGCAACTTGGCAATTGTCCGGTGTCGAGTACCATTGAATCATCGCTAATCACCACCTGAGACTCTCGAAGCTAATGAAGCGTTCTTTGCCGGAGCCACAAGAAAGAGACCATGGTCACAGCTAAGCAGATACTCCTTGAGGGGTTCGAAGATCTCGACAATGGGCATGCTTCGTTCAATGATCCTGCTTTTGCTGACAACAAAACCCTGCCTATTCATCGTTGGGTACTCTGGCATATCCCCTGTTTTTCCCTATCCTACCGCATTTGGCGCGCTAAAGCTATTCGCCTAAAGGCGAAGGTTTCAGACCTGGCGCTGATACAATGAGATCACCGGTATCCCCCTTCAATACCATGAAACGACACCAGAAGGCGTCGAGTTTCAAATTCTCGGCCCGCTCAATGCTTCGCGCGTGCTCACGCAACCGCGCATACAACTTGGGTTCGTCTGAATCTCTGACCCTTCCCAGACGCCAACCCGTGGGTACAGCTTTCCCAACGCAAATCGGATATTCCGTTGCCTTTCGATTTGCATCCGACAATGGCGCGTAGAGAGGAAAACGTCCAGCGTAGTACAAAGCGTATACCCCCGTCCCATTGAAGGAGACGGGCGGCAACTCCTGAATCGGGGTCTGCCGGAAAAATCCCACCGCCTCTCTCACAACGCTTGGATGAGACAGCGTAAACGTATGCAATGCAAGGTCAATACTTTGACTCATATCACCCCCTAATCTGACGGGAGTATCGAACAGCATACCACAGGGACAGGCGACCGCGCAGCTTGAACCCCACAGGGATCAAATCCACCCAATCGCCTATATGCATTCACGACCCAGCCTGCATCAACTTATCGGTCAGTTCGGCGATTTCATCCGCAGTGAGCCGCTTCTCGGGTAGGAACGCCACCTCCACCCCGTTCGGTGCCTTGATCGTGACCCGGCGGTGTTCGTCCTCGCCCCGCAGCAACCACGCCTGCAGAAAGTCAACCAACATCGGCAGCAGGGCCGGCGCGACGACCATCACCAGCGCCCCCACCGTGAAGGGATCGCCCTTCGCTCCCTCGGGGGCGGTCTCGCCCTCCGGACGGGAGACCGACGCGGCGCCTAACCCGCGCAGATCCCGCATCAGCGCGCGGGTAAGAACATCGAGCCGCTCGTCATCGGCCTCGGATTCATCAATCCGGATATGGAATTGCATCTCTTGTGACGGCATACGTGCCTCCTTCATCCTACTCACGGTGTCATGCATCAGCTTGCATTCCAACACAATCATTGCGGCATAAAGACCATGAGCAAGTATACGCGAGATGGAACAACCGTAAAGCCCACAATTGCACCTAACATCGCCAAAAATATGACATACTCTGGCAAGAACCAAAGATACCCTAAGATTGGCTTCATAAGCGAAGAGCGCAGATAGCGAAAGAGAGGGTCAAGCCCCCACCCAAACCTTGGAGGTTAATCTATGATCGAGTTACCTGAAGCAGTCGTGATTGCCCGACAGATGACGGAGAGATTGAGCGGCAGGCGCATCACGTCCGCTATGGCGAACGCCTCGCCGCACAAATTCGCCTGGTACACGGGCGACCCGGCGACGTACAACGACC
Organism: Anaerolineae bacterium; assembly: GCA_034437735.1. Taxonomy (GTDB): domain Bacteria; phylum Chloroflexota; class Anaerolineae; order B4-G1; family SLSP01; genus PWVB01. The sequence goes on along the minus strand of DAOTTS010000116.1, from coordinate 816 downwards.
GGCTGGCGGGCAAGGGGATCGGGCAAGGCGCCGGGGTCGGCGGGCACATCGAGTTCGAGGCCGGGGACATGGTGGTCTCCGTCAGCGCGCCGATCCGGTATCATCCCGAAGGCGAGAAGCGTCCCAAGAAACACCAACTGCTCATCGAGTTTGACGACGGGACCGCCATCAGCAGCCGCGCCCAGATGTGGGGCGGGTTCTTCTGCTTCCCGGCGGGCGCGGAGGTCGGCTTCCCCGACCGGGACCTCGCCAAGGCGAAGCCCTCGCCCCTGACCGACGCCTTCGACCGGGCCTACTTCGACACGCTCTTCAACAAGGCGACCCCGAAGCTCTCCGCGAAGGCGTTCCTGGCGACGGAGCAGCGCATCCCCGGGCTGGGCAACGGCGTCCTGCAGGACATCCTGTGGACGGCGCGGATCCACCCGAAGCGCAAGATGGGCGATCTGTCGGAGGACGAGATCCAGGCGATGTTCGAGGCGGTCAGGCAGGTGCTCGCCGAGATGACGGCGCAGGGCGGGCGGGACACGGAGCGCAACCTCTTCTGGGAATACGGCGGCTACCCGACGGTCCTGAGCCGGAAGACGCGGGACACGCCGTGCCCGGCGTGCGGGACGCCGATCCAGAAGGCCTCGTATCTGGGTGGGAGTATCTACTACTGCGCCGCCTGTCAGAGGCTGTAGGTCCGGCATTCGTGCGGGTGGCTTCCGCAGGCCCGCCCGGCGATAAAGTCGCCGGGCTATATCACAACGTCCCGTTAACGGGACTTACCCTATTGCGTCGCAGGTCCTAAGCCCGATTTATCGGGCGTCGCATAAT
>DAOTTS010000115.1:0-5159 GCA_034437735.1 Anaerolineae bacterium | reverse complement strand
TCTGGGAATCTTCTTGGCTGGCGGCGGCAATTGAGGGATCTTTTTCACATCAGGCCTCCTTGGATTAGTTTGTTCTTTATTCTCGCTCAAGTTGGCTCCATGTCCAGTTTTTACCCCACAAATCTGCGTAGACCCCGAAAAATTGGCGAAGATATCCAGGGTCGTGACGTTGATCTGACAGAGGGAGGGGATGGCATAGTCGATCAGGCTCAGCACAAACAGCAGCCCGCCCCCCGCCAGGAGCGTGGGCGCTGCCAGGGGCAGGATCACGCGGGTCAGGGTCCGGACCTCGGATTGCAGCAGACGGGCAGCGTCTGCCATCGCTGTATCGACCGATGCGATCGCGATCCACGCTAACCCCACGGCCGGCGGCGCCAGCCAGAGGAGCTGGATCCACCAGGCCGCGAGCCACCCTTGAAAGCGTAGCTGCCGAAGTCCCAATGGGACGAGGGCGCGGCTGAGCTGCGTGGTGAGCCATGACCAGGCCATCGCATGGGTAATTGGGGGCAGCGGTGCCAGCAGGACGAAAAGCCACCGCAGTTGGGGCAGCAGACCATGTCGATGCTGCCGGAGGATCAGGGTCACGCAGATCCCGAGTCCCATTGCGCCGCTTGCGACGGCGGCTGCAAGCCCTGTGCTCCGCACCCATAACGTGAGCTGGCGTCCTGTTGGCAGGATCATACGGGTCCATTCACGCCCCGGCAGGGCGCCGAGGCTGGTGAGCAGGGCCCCGATAGGGCCGAGGACGACCAGGGCGTACCCTCCTGCGAGCAGCCAGGTGAGAAGGTGGGCGCGCATTCGCTTCCGAGGTGCTGAAGCCATGACGATCTTTGGACTCGCGAGGTGTGCACTCACCGCACGAAGATCGTCGTCATATCGGCCTTCGCGGGCTCCATTTGATCGTAAACCTCGGTCAGTGTGACGTCCATACCCCTGATCGACGTGGCCTGCAGGCAGTCGGCGGTGAGGGTCGCGTGCCCCGGTGCGATGTGGCTCCATCCGGATGCGATCAGATCCTCTGCAACCGCATCACTCAGCAGATAGTCGATGAGACGTTGGCCGTGCTCTGGATTCGGCCCACCAGCGATCAATGCCACGGTGTTGGGGATGATCAGGGTGCCCATCTGACCGGGACCTTGATCCGGGAGGATGATCCGTACCGGTGCGTCCCGTTCGACGGCGCTGCATGCGTCGTCGGTGTCCGTGAGCCCGAAGGCCAGGCGCCCGTCCGCGACCATATCCCGGACGACGGAATTGCCATCGACCACGCGGACGTCTCGCTCGGCCAGCGCCTCAAAGTAAGCACGGCCTGCCTCGCGTCCCCGGTAAGCGTAGAGCGCTGCGGCGTGCGTCGCGGTCGTGCCGAAGAGGGGGTACGCGATGCCCAGGAGATCCCCGGACCACGCGGGATCCAGGAAGTCCTGGATCGAGGTCGGTATTGCGTCCACCGGTACCCGGTCGGTGTTGATCAGAATCACCCGGGCCCGACCGGCGAACCCAACCCAATAATCGTTCGGATCGCGGTAAACAGCCGGAATGCCCGAGGCGTTGGGAGAGGCGTAGGCTTCCAGTATCCCCTTCTCCTGCAGCACGATCGTCTGGGCAAACTCCCCATTCCAGAAGACGTCCGCTTGCGGGTTGTCCTTCTCGGCGATCAGCCGGTTGACCAGGCCGGTGGTCTTGGCCGCTTCCACGTCGTACACGGCCTTGACCTCGATGCCGGTCTCCTCCTCAAAGCGCGTCAGGATGGGCTCGGAAAAAAGCTGGTCCACCGAGGTGTAGACGACGACGTGAGAGGACGGGGGTTGGCAACTGATGAGGGTGAGGGTCAGCAACCATAGGGCGATAACTGAACGTTTCATAAGTGATTAAGGTTCTCCTTGATGTCGGATTCCAGGATCGCTACGGCGTCAGCGTGTAGGTCAGCCCCTCCGGGGGGATGGTGACGTTATACTGCTCGTCCAGGAGCTCTCCGTCGCAGTCTTCCGTTCGCATGTCGAAGGTCTCGCCCGCCGGCAGATGGAAGGTTGAAGTGAATCCCGGTTCAATCGTGCCGATGTCCCACAGCCAATCTTCGCCCCAATCGTCACGGGTGGATGGGCTTATATACAGGTAACAGATGGTGTAGTCCGAGTTGTTGACGACGTCCAGCGGGGCTTCGGCGTTGGATGACGTTGAGCCGTCGTCGTAAGGTGTCACGACGATCTGCGGGGTCGGCTCGAGCGATGGGATCAGTTCAGGAAGTAGGAAGATGCCTCCCACGACGACGAGACCGCATACGATCAGAAGCCCAATACCGATGAGGGCAAGGACACAGCCTTTGCGGTTCTTCTTCTTGGGCTGTGAGGACGGTGACGGACTCATCGTCCCTCCCCGATTGGGTGGGGGCGGGGGAGACTGTCCGGTAGACGGTTGGATGACCGGTGAGGGCTGGTTGGAGGTCTGCCGGCTCGAAGGCGGCGTGCTCGGCGTTACCACGTATTGGCCCGTGGAGCGCATCCCATCCTCGCTTTGGGTACCGGACGGGGGCCCGGGCATAGGCGGTGGAGGGGGCCGCGAGTCCTGGGACGGAACAGGCTGCCGGACTGCCGACGTGTTTTGTAAACGATGCCCGCAGCTCCCGCAGAAGATGTCACTCTCCTTCGTTGGAGCTCCGCAAATTGGGCACTTAGTCATGATACGTTTCTCCTCTTTATCATTCGATGGCTATGCGTTGACCGGTCGTCCGCACTGGGTGCAGAATCGTACCTGGGGCCTGAGCGGCGCGCCGCAGGTGCGGCAGAACCGGGGTGCTGGCTTTGGGATCTGCGGATTGTCGGCGGGATCCGTGATACTGATCTCGCGCTTCCGCGGGGTGGGGATCGTCGGGGGCGGTGGTGATTCAAGCATCTCGCGCTCATGTGCGTCCGCATCCGCAGCGTTTGCCTCCAGTTCGGCCAGGAATTCCTCGAAACTTCGTTCGCTCATCGTTTACTCCACGTATTCACTGGGGACGACCAGGTTGTCCAGACTCACGTTGCCATCTGTGGCGGCCTCGTACGCCAGCGCGGTGGCGATGACCACGTCGTACTGGAATGCGATGATATCCGGCATTGTTCCCAGCCAACTGACCGCCGGACGGAGGACGGCTCCGATCCACTCGGCACCTTGGGCTGCGGCAAAGGCCGCTGGGACGGCAGCGGCGCCTACGCCTGTGAAGACGGCCAGGACGCCGCCTAAGCGCAGGCCCCAGGCGACGGCCCATGCCAACCATTCGATGGCTCCGTCCCAATCCTGGAATGTCGAATTCTCTGCGAAGTGCCCGATGGACCAGAGATAGTCGGTGGCTTGCGCTCCCGTGGCGCTGAATGCCTGGTCGTACTTGACCATCGGGCCGACCAACTGCCCCCAGATGCTCCGCATCGTGCTTGACGAGAGCTGTTCGGGGGCGGGCTGTTCGAGACGGGTGGCATCCAGCGCGCCCCGGCACAGATTGGCAAAGGCGGTCCGAGCCTGGTTGCGCTGGGCGTTCCTTTCCCGTTGATAGCTGCCGGCGGCGTTGGTGGTGATCCGCTGCTTGACCCGCTGCATCTGAGCCGGCGAGCCGTTGGGGCTCATCGCGACGATGCGTCGCGGCTTGAGCATATCCGGCAATTGCCCCGTCGCCTGTGGGAAGTTGAAGAACGGCCCCTGGATGCCGTTGGCGAGGGCGGTTGCCTGGCCCCGTCCCCGAACGTCGCGGTTGATGCACGAGCGCCGCCAATGGTGGCTGTTCATAAAATCTATCATCGCGTTGAGGATGCTCATTACGTAGTTCAGCACCGTGTCTGCCGCCGTGGCGAGGAGGCTCTCTGCCAGGGCGAGGCCGGGGATCCACTCCCGTGCCAGATCGTGCAGCCACAGGATCTGCGCCAGGGACCAGTCCATAAACCACCAGAGGGGCGAGAAGAAGCCTTTGTAGTGTTCCCAGGCGACGTTCTGGTAGCGGATCTTCTCGGCGGCCTGCTTGGCCCGTTGCGCCCGCTCGTTGACCTCCTTCAACCGGTTGCCGAGGGGGCCCTTCGCTAGGATGTCGCCGTACGCGTTGCCACTTAGGTCGATCAGGACTTCGCTCTGGATGGCTTCCGTATGCTTGGTGAGTGCCCGGGATAGACGTTGTAGACTGGCGCGTGCCTGATCCGAAGCGTTCGGAGGAAGCTCACCCAGCATCTGCTGGACTTGAGCGCGCATATCCATATAGTGTCGGACGTCACGCGTGCCCATCTGTTCGAGTTCCCCCACCATCTGCCGGATCTCCGGGGTTTCAGGCAGAGCCATCGCCTTCTCTTTGATCGTGTCCAGGAACTCCTTCTCGGTCGCTTGGCCCGCGTTTGCCTTGATCTCCCGGGAGATAAGCACGTTGGCTTCCAGGTCGACCAGTTCTTTCTTCTGGCCGGTGAACTGTCTGTATAGCGCCTGACGTTGGCGCGTGAGGGCGCCGGCCTCGCGGGAGAGGGTGTCCATCTGGCGTAAGAGCGCCGGCGTGGGATCCGACGTGTCTTTGGGCCAACGGCTCCAGGCGTCCGCGATGCGGCTGTCCAGAGAGTTCAGCCCCTCGCGGGACGTGCGGACGCTCTGTTCGATGACCTCCCGCTGCTGCAACAGCTCGCGCGTCGTGCGTTCGGACAGCTCCTCGACCATCTCTTTGGTCGAGCCTTTGAGGGCCGCCTTCGCGTTCCGCGCGGCGGACTTGAAGACGACGTCCATCACGTCAAAGAGCGCGAAGACGAGTTCGATCGCGAAGTTGACCATATTGTCCAGGAAGCGTTTGAACGCTTGATCGAAGAGCCCCAGGGCTTTATTGAACATTTCGGTCGACCGGCCCATAAACTCGATAAAGTGTGTGGTGTTGAGGATCCAGATATTGAGGTCCCTGCGGCGCTCCAGGAGCGTTTCATCGGGCTGGAGTGCCAGGTGATCCAGGCAGTCCTGGATGTATGCCCGGGCGATCTGGGGGACGTCCGGTGCCAGACCGTTGCCGATCTTGCGCGCTGCGGCAAGCAGGGTGCGTAGCTGGCGCTGCCAGCCCTGGAGCAGCTCGATCGGCGGGCTGATTACGACCTCCTGGCCTCCCAATCCTTCGACCGCGTCGCCCTGACGGGTGGGCTCGATCTGAAAGACGTACCCCGCTTTCTCCACGT
>DAOTTS010000114.1:0-8752 GCA_034437735.1 Anaerolineae bacterium | reverse complement strand
GCTACGTGCTAACCCCACCCCGCCGTTTCCTGATTGGAGCGCGTAGTATCCCCAGTACTGATAACCCCCTTCGTTAACCTCAACGACGCTGAGCGTATGGGGAGCTGTGTTTTCCCAGGCCTGATCCTGCTCGAGAATCCCTGAGGCCCCGGAAAGCGAGTAATAACCCTCGGCAGTGACCGGGGACTCGAAATCGTCGAAGAACTCGAAGGTTGTGTCACCATCGCTTATTGGATTTGCCGCAGAATTACCATAGTAGAGATAGAGAGTGCTGTCGCCCAGGGGTACGGTGTTGACTTTGACCCAGATTTTGGCTTCCTCACCGACAGCGTCCCACGTTTCGATCCAGAAGGGGAGCAGCATCGTGCCGTCGTCGGCTGTGATGCGGACGTCGGCGCCGTCGCTTTCTGCTTTGGAGAAGTCGAAGGTCGCGTCGAGGGTGACCAGCACCTGGTAATCCGTGAGTGAAGTAGCGCCCGGGTTGGATACGGTGATAGGACGGCGGTACTGCCAGTCCGGATCATACCAGTTGGTTTGTGCTTGAACCGAGGTAGTGGGGGTGAGACTACCTAACACCAGGATGGTAATCAGGGCGAGGACCAATCCGATACGTCTTATCATCTCTTCTCCTTACATAACATAGTGTTATTGAGATTTCAGCCCTATGGAGCTGGTCATGAATAACTAAAGCGATTCTGCGTTTCCATGGGCATCTTGGAAATGTTTAGCTATTTACGTCCAGATCTGTAAGTGACAAAAGCTCACAGATATATTGTGGTGGAATGAGTGTGTGATGTCGTTTTGATAAAAGTGTCAACCGCGCTGGTATTTCTGATGACGACGTTCTTGAGTTCACTCAAGCGATCTCCTTCGGCCTATTGCTCTCGGTGCGCCAGAGGGGATCTGCACTTCATCCTAAATCCGGGGCCTAGCTGGATTCGGCACAACTGTAGATATCATTCACAATTATTGTAGAGTACGAGGGTCAGTCCAAGGTCAAGAAACTCTTGGAGAAGTCCTAAGGAAGGTATTCTATGCGATGCGTGAGGCGGTCGTATTGTGCCGTCTCGATTCGTTGTTGACACAATCGATTACCATGCTATAATACCCTGTCGCATCTATGACAAGTAGAGTGTACCGGGTTTTGTTAACAGCGCGCTCCATCCACCGTGTGTTATGTCTGTATTATGTCTCCTCTGACGTTGTTAGGTCGGTGTTTGTAGAGATATTTATTGGATTTGGGCTCTTTGGCCCTGTTACACTCTCAAGGAATTGAGAAGAGAGGTTCCCAGGAGGGAAAGCCAGATAATGTCAGTAACAGACCTTGGCATCAAGTCATACGCTCGAATTCCCAGCGCTTTGCCGCTACCGGGTCTTGTGGAAGTTCAGAAGAAGGCTTACGATTGGTTACGTGACGCGGGGTTGTACGATCTCTTTGATGAGATTTCTCCGATTGAGAGTTTTAACGGCTTGCTCAGCCTGTATCTTCCGGGCTCGAAGGCGGAGGAAGCTGATTTTGATTTGGGGTATCGTTTTGGTGAGCCCAAGCACACCCGGCAGGAATGCATTGATCGCGATCTGACCTATGCCGTGCCGTGGTACGTCGACGTGGCGCTCGTCAACCGTGAGACCAGTGAGATCGTCCAGCAGGAAATCTTCCTTGGGGATCTCCCGTTGATGACCGAGAACGCGACGTTTATCGTCAACGGCACCGAGCGCGTCGTCGTCAGCCAGCTTATCCGCTCCCCCGGCGTCTACTTTGACCTGGAGGAGGAGGGGAGATATCGGCTGGCCAGCGCCAAGTTGATCCCCGATCGTGGGGCCTGGATGGAGTTCGAGACCCGCAAGACCGGGTATCTGACCCTGCGCTTCAATCGGAAACGCATTATCCCAATCACGCTTTTCCTGCGGGCCCTCTCGGCGGTGGATGATCCCATTCACAGTGATGTGTTGACCGAGGGCACAGATGAGGAGTTGTTGGCGCTCTTTGAGGAAGCCGACAACGACCCCGATCACCCTTGGATTCCTGACACGATTCGCCAGGAGCCCACGTGGGATACGAACTCCGGGCACACGGTTGCCGAAGAGGCGCTGATTGAGTTCTATCGTCGGATGCGACCGGGGGATCCGCCCACGCTTGAGAACGCGCGGGAGTATCTGGTCTCGCAGCTCTTTGATTCACAGCGCTATAACTTCCAGAAGGTTGGGCGCTATAAGCTCAATCAGCGGATGCAGCTCGACGTCCCGATGTCGGTGCGCACGATCACGAAACGGGATATTGCAGCGATCGTCCGCCGAATGATTCATATCAATAACGGCGTTGCCGGTCCTGATGATATGGACCATCTGGGCAACCGCCGGGTGAAGACGGTCGGTGAGCTCGTTCAGGCTAAGATTCGGATCGGCCTGGTGCGAATGGAGCGGGTCGTCCGCGAGCGGATGAGCATCCGCGACGACTCGCCCACACCGGTGAACTTGATCAATATTCGACCGGTCGTCGCCGTCATTCGTGAGTTCTTTGGGTCGAGTCAGCTCTCGCAGTTTATGGAGCAGACCAACCCGCTATCGAGTTTGACACATAAGCGGACGCTCTCCGCGCTGGGTCCGGGTGGGCTTCGGCGTGAGCGGGCCGGCTTTGACGTGCGTGACGTCCACCACAGCCACTATGGGCGCATCTGCCCGATCGAGACGCCTGAGGGCCCGAACATCGGCCTCATCGGACGGTTGGGTACCTATGCCCGCGTGAACGATCTGGGCTTCATCGAGACGCCGTACCGGCGCGTGATCCGGACGGTGCCCAACACCGTTGAGAAGCTCACCGGTGAGATTCTGCGTGAGGATATCGAGGATCCTGATAGCGGTGAGGTTCTTGCGGAAAGCGGCACGAAGATCACGCCGGAGCTGGCCGAACGGATCTCCGAGCTCTCTATCGATGGTGCGGTGCGGATCGTGCCGCGTGTGGCCGATGATATTGAGTATCTATCGGCGGATCGCGAGGAGGCCTACGTGATCGCGCAGGCCAATGCGTTGCTGGATGACGAGGGGTACTTCCTTGAGGAGCGAATTGCGGCCCGGAAGGGCGAGGGCTTTGACTTCGCGCCTGCGGAGCGGATTGATTTCATCGATGTCGCGCCGATTCAGATTGTGGGTGTCTCGGCCGCATTGATCCCATTCCTGGAGCATGATGATGCAAACCGTGCGCTGATGGGATCCAACATGCAGCGCCAGGGCGTCCCGCTGATCCGTCCTGCGGCCCCTACCGTAGGCACCGGGATTGAGCGAGCCGCGGCCGTGAACTCTGGATTAGTCATCACGGCACGCGGGGCCGGCGTCGTTTCCGCGGTGACCGGGGATCAGATTGAGGTACAAGAGGACAGCGGAGAAGCGGTGGCGTACGATCTTAAGAAGTACAGCCGCTCTAACCAAAGCACGTGTGTCGATCAGCGCCCGGTCGTTTTCAAGGGAGAGCGGGTCGAACCGGGTGATGTGCTCGCGGACAGTTCGTCGACGGAGTCGGGTCGTCTTGCCTTGGGACAGAATGTGCTTGTTGCCTTTATGTCCTGGGAGGGCGGGAACTACGAGGACGCGATCCTGTTGAGTGAGGAGATGGCCCGCGATGATATTTTCACCTCGATTCACATTGAGGAGTATGAGTTGACGGCTCGGGATACCAAACTTGGACCTGAAGAGGTGACCCGTGAGATTCCCAACGTCTCTGAGGATACCCTCCGGGATCTTGACGAGGAAGGCATTATTCGCATTGGGGCCGAGGTAGGACCCCTGGATATCCTGGTCGGCAAGATCACGCCGAAGGGTGAAAAAGAGCTGACGCCCGAGGAGAAACTGCTGCGGGCGATCTTCGGTGAGAAGCTGCGGGACGTGAAGGACACCAGCATGCGGATGCCGCACGGCGCTTACGGTAAGGTCGTCGACGTCAAGGTCTTTGACCGTGAAGAGTATCGCGATCTGCCGGCCGGTGTGGAAAAAGTGGTGCGCGTTTACGTCGCTCAGCGGCGTAAGATCACCGAGGGCGACAAGATGGCTGGTCGTCACGGGAACAAGGGTGTGATCTCCAAGATTGTTCCGATCGAGGATATGCCCTATCTCGAGGATGGAGAGCCTGTCGACATTATCCTGAATCCTCTGGGTGTTCCCGGACGGATGAACATCGGGCAGGTGCTGGAGACCCATTTGGGGTGGGCAGCGGACCGTCTGGGGTTCAAGGCTGTCTCCCCGGTCTTCGATGGCGCCGATGAGGACGAGATCGCGGCGGACCTGGCCCGCGCCTGGTTGATCGACCGCGCGTGGGATGACGTCTTGGAGCGCGCTTGGACCTGGTTGAAGGCCCAGGAGTACCCTCTGGAGCAGTTACGAGACGATGATGAGGCCCGCTTGATCTATGTGGTCGCGTGGCTGTCCGATAAGAATTATGATCTGGATCGCTTGCGCGACGATGATGTCTATGCGAGGCGCTCCGTGCTCCGTGAGTGGCTGCGCGAACAGGGCTGTGACCCTGAGTCGGTTCTCTCGTTTGAGGACGATGCGCGGGGACATCGTGTGCTCCAAGAGGTCGATAGGAACGCGCAGGTGATTTGCCTTCGTCTGTGGCTGGATGCCGAAGGCCATGACGTCTCTGAGCTTTCGGACGATGAGGTGCTGTTGGAGGCGCCGAAATATGCGCGCAAACACGAGGCCGCCCTTCCGACCTTGGGCAAGATGGTTCTGTATGACGGGAAGACCGGTGAGGCTTTTGATCAACCGGTAACGGTCGGCACCGTCTATATGCTGAAGTTGGCTCACCTGGTCGAGGACAAGGTGCACACGCGCTCCACCGGGCCTTATTCGTTGGTCACGCAGCAGCCCTTGGGTGGTAAGGCGCAGTTCGGTGGCCAGCGCTTTGGTGAGATGGAGGTCTGGGCGTTGGAGGCCTATGGGGCCGCTTACACGCTCCAGGAGATGTTGACCATCAAGTCGGATGATGTCCAAGGACGTGTGAAAGCGTACGAATCGATCGTCAAAGGTCTGCCGATCGAGGAGCCCGGCATCCCGGCTTCCTTCAAGGTGCTCGTCAAGGAGCTGCAGAGCTTGGCGCTCTCGGTTGAGGCTGTGACCGATTCGGGTGAGGTCTTGCGATTTGGGCGACAGGATCGCCGCAAGCAATTGCCGAAACTCGGCATGGGGCTCCTGGGGTTGACGCAGGATTCCTGAACGTAGGATGATAAGGATCGAGGGTGTCATTGATCCCTCTGAGGGTTGTCACCCTCGATCCCAAGGCGTAACCGATTTTGGGTTTGACCTTTTCAAAATACATGATAGAATTCTATTTTGCAGATGGATGGTAGCAATAACCCCTGCCATCGACAGGTGAATGAATCACGGTCGACATCGAAGAGGCCATCAGAAGCAGCGATGGCCTTGTTGAATGGAATACGACGCTCTTTCCGGCGTATTTTGTGCCTCAGCGTATGGCTGTCAGCGTGTATCAAGGTAATTTTAGACATCATCGTTAGTAAAATGAATCGAGGAGGAGCTAGTGCCCACGATTAATCAGTTGGTACGAAAAGGGCGCAAACCGAAGCCCAAGCAGTCCAAGTCTCCGGCATTGAACTACAATTTCAATGCGAAGACGGGTCGGCGCAGCCGTGTGGAAGAGGGTAATCCCCAGAAGCGTGGGGTTTGCACGATTGTCCGCACCACGACGCCCAAAAAGCCCAATTCGGCACTGCGCAAAATTGCACGTGTTCGACTTTCGAACCGTCTCGAAGTGACCGCTTATATTCCCGGTGAGGGGCACAACCTTCAGGAGCACTCTGTTGTGTTGGTGCGTGGCGGGCGGGTGAAGGACCTGCCGGGTGTGCGGTATCATATTGTTCGGGGCGCGTATGACTGTGCGGGTGTCGAGGGGCGCGAGCAACAGCGCTCCAAGTACGGCACCAAGCGCGACTAAGCGAAGGTTGGAGAGCAGAAATGGCGAGACGAAGTCGAGCACAAAGACGAGAGGTTGATCCTGATATCCGGTATAATAGCCGGGCAGTTACAAAGTTCATTAACCGGATGATGCGGGGTGGTAAGAAGAGCATTGCCCGTCGTATTATGTACGATGCGATGGATATCGCCGAGAGCCGCGCGAATAAACCCGCGATGGAAGTGTTCAATGACGCGATGCGCAACGTGATGCCGCCGGTCGAGGTCAAGCCTCGGCGCGTCGGTGGGGCCACCTATCAGATTCCGATTGAGGTTCAGGAGTATCGGCAGCTTTCCCTGGCTATCCGTTGGCTGCTTCGTGCGGCACGGAGTCGCCCCGGCCACGATATGCACAATAAGTTGGCTGCGGAGTTGGTTGACGCTGCGAATGGTACCGGGGCTGCTGTTCGTAGGCGAGAAGAGACGGTCCGGATGGCGGAGGCGAACCGAGCCTTTGCTCATCTTCGCTGGTAGACTCCCCCTCTGGGAGGCGGAGTTCGTGAGCTGGGCTGTCGCTAACAGTAGATAGCATTGAGGTAAGGCGATGGCCAAAGAACATTCACTTGAGAATATACGCAACATCGGCATCATTGCCCATATTGATGCGGGCAAAACGACGACGACCGAGCGCATCCTCTTCTACACGGGTCGTACCCATAGGTTGGGAAGTGTGGATGACGGAACGACGATCACCGATTGGATGGAGCAGGAGCGCGAGCGCGGAATCACGATAACCTCTGCGGCTGTCTCATGTTTCTGGCGCGATTACCAGATCAACATTGTGGACACGCCCGGGCATATCGATTTTACCGCCGAAGTTCAGCGGAGTCTGCGAGTTCTGGATGGGGGTCTGGTCGTCTTCGATGGAACCGCCGGGGTCGAGCCGCAATCGGAGACGGTGTGGCGGCAGGCTAAGCAGTTTAGGGTTCCGTTGATCGCTTTCATCAATAAGATGGATAAGCTTGGGGCGGATTTTCCTCACGCTGTGGAGACGATCCGTGATCGCTTGAAGGCGAACCCACTGCCTATCCAGTGGCCCATCGGTGCAGAGGACACGTTTCAAGGGGTCGTCGATCTGATGGAGTGGCGGGCGATCGTATGGTCGGATGAACTGGGGGCGAAGTATGAGGAAGTTCCGATCCCTGGTGAGGTTGAGGACCGTGCGAGGGAAGCCCGTGAAGTGATGCTGGAGGCTATCGTCGAAACGGATGACGACCTGCTGGAGCGATACTTGGAAGGCGAGTCGATCTCATCCGACGAGCTGCGAAGCGCGTTACGCGCCGCGACGATTGACGGTGTTATCCAGCCGGTGTTGTGTGGTTCTGCACTGCGAAATCGGGGCGTGCAGCCCCTTTTGGATGCGATTGTGGATTTTCTGCCCTCACCGATCGAGGTACCACCGATTGAGGGGGAGAATCCGAAGAAGGAACGAGTTGAGAAGCGTTCGGCGGATCCATCGGGTCCGTTGGCCGCGTTGGTCTTTAAAATAGCGACAGATCCCTATGCTGGACGATTGGCTTACTTCCGAATTTATTCGGGTACCATCAATCGAGGTAACGTATACCTGAATCCGGCGAAGCATACACGAGAGCGCGTCACAAGGTTGCTCCGAATGTTTGCTGATCGCCGTGAGGAAGTTGAGACGTTGAAGGCCGGTGACATCGGGGCGACCGTCGGGCTGAAGAATACAGTGACCGGCGATACACTTTCTGCGATGCACGCGCCGATTGTCTTGGAGTCGATCGAGTTTCCCGAACCGGTGATCCGGATCGCCGTCGAGCCGAAAACAGTCGCCGATCAAGAGCGTTTAGATGAGGCACTGGAACGGTTGGCGGAGGAGGATCCGACCTTCCGGGTCCATACGGATGAGGGAACGGGCCAGACCATCCTCTCGGGGATGGGGGAGCTGCACCTGGAAATTCTCATAGATCGAATGTTACGGGAGTTCCGGGTGGCGGCTAACGTAGGGAAACCCAGGGTTTCATACAAGGAAACAGTCACGCAAACCGGTCGGTCGGAGGTCGTTTTCAATCGAATGCTGGCCGGAAAACCTCAGTATGCGCGGGTTGTGCTCGAAGTCAGCCCGATGGATACGGGGGAAGCGTCCATATTTGAAAACCACACACGTCCGCAGGACCTGGCGGCAGAGTACGTTGAAGCTGTCAGAGCTGGGGCGTTAGAGTCGTTGGAAAGTGGTTTCCTTGCTGGATATCCCCTGGTCGGAGTACGAATCTGCTTGATTGAAGCGGAAGCTAATGAGCAGCTTTCTACGGACATTGCGTTTAAAGCGGCAGCGGCGCAAGCGTTCCGTCAGGCGACGGAGAAGGCCGAACCGGTGTTGCTGGAACCGGTAATGTCGGTAGAGGTGATAATGCCAGAGGGGTTTTTAGGGGATGTGCTGGGGGATTTGAATGCCCGTGGCTCCGAAGTCCGCTCGATGGAACCCCGTCCTGGCGGTGGTCAGGCTGTGCGGGCCTATGTCCCGTTAGCCGAGATGTTTGGGTATGCTACCGACTTGCGTAGCTTAACGCAGGGACGGGGCACGTTCACTATGGAGTTCCACCACTATGAACCGGTGGATTCCGAACGGATGGATGCCATCGTGTATGGCGCGTGAGTGCGGGCTTAGGTGGAGGAAAAAAGTGCGCTAGAAGATTAAGATCACGGGATCGTTGTCTTTCGGCGCTTTCTGGGCTGGCACGCGTTTCAATCAATTGAGAAAACGAAATAATCGTAAGGAGAGGCAAGCAATGGCTAAAGAGGTATTTGAGCGAACGAAGCCACATGT
>DAOTTS010000113.1:0-28593 GCA_034437735.1 Anaerolineae bacterium | reverse complement strand
GTAAAGCTGTCGTGGAAAGGGCCGGTAGAGGCGGTCATTAGCCTCACCGACGAATATCCACGTCCGCGCGTGGACTATATCCAAGGTACCGTAGAGATGGGGCCGTGGATTTACGGCTGTGCGGTGGCGGATAGCATCACTTGCAACGGACGATTCCCACCCTCTGAGGAAGGTGTAAGCACCTACGTAGCCTTCGAGACCGTTGCTACATGCGACCTGTATCGCACGGAAGACCCTGCCGGACCGCTGGTCAATCTGGCGTCCGTTCAAATTGGCGACTATCAGTTCCAACCACAGGTAAACAACAACGTCGCTGTGCCCTTCTTGCTCAAGAGCTCCACGCCCTACTTTATGCCGCAGAGCGTCTTCGCTCCAGGGCATAACGTCTTGCTCTACACCATCCCCAAAGGCGACGAGCCAGACTGCTGTACGGCGTGCGCCCTTGATGTGTACGTGGTGGTGGATGGCGACACGGATAATCCGCACCTGATGAAGAACGACGGCGCCGGATTGAACGACCGCGTTCAGGCTGATTTCATCGCCAACGACTGCCACCACGCCCTCTGGTTCGAGCCTACCGAGAACCGCGCCTACCGACTCGACCTCTACGTCGTCAAGCGAGGGGATCCCTTCGAACCTTACTACCTGGCTGATACGCTTACGCTGGAACCTGCCGCGACGCCCGAACTGGCCGTCTATACCGACCTGCGCGAGTTGTTCAAGGAATTCAACGAAACTCAAGCGAATTCCCCGTCCAATGATGACAACGGCAACTGCATCCGCGACTATTACGACGCGCTGGCCCGCCTGGTACGCTACGCCGACGATCACGACGGCGTACTCATCGACGTTCGTCAGGATGCCTACACTACCGATCACGACTTTCGACCGGTGGAGAACTTTGCCATCCGGCGGCAGATGGGCCAAGAGATCGATCAGAATGTCACCGCCAACCTGGAGGAATTCAGACTGGGTCTCTTCAATATCGCTATCATCGGCGACGATACGGTGGTGCCCTTCTATCGCATGGAAACGCCTGCCGGGGGCATCACGGAGAGCGACTATTTTGCCGGCAACGCGGACGGCAATCCCACGCTCCTGGACACGCAGAACGTGTCAGGCGGCGCGGCAAAGGGGCATTTTATGTCAGATTTGCCCTATGCCACCTATGAAACCACGTTACCCAACTATCCCCGCCCCAGCATCAGTATTGGGCGCATCTACTATCAAACGCCGCAACAGCTCATCTCTGCCATCGACGGCTACGAGCAGCCTATCAACATCCGGGCTGCCTCCACCTCGGCAGCGGCGACGTACATCGCCAATGCTGACGGGTTACAATGTGTGGATATGGCCGAGCGCTCTATTGTCCCTGTCCTGCGCAACCGTTACGGTACAGGGCTACAGGCGAACGTCGTCTACACTGCCCCGGCGGCTTTCCAAAACGGGCGCGCTTACCTCTACAGTGGCAATACCACGCCCTGGAACACCATCACCACCACGCGGCGCGCCCTGCAAAATACCCATATCGGCGTCATCTACGCCCACGCCGATCACACAGGATGGGATCCAGAAGCTTTACGCCGGGGCGTAGCGGGCGCGCGCAGCATCGTCAACACCGATCTGGCCATCGCCAACACGGACGTGTTCATCAGTATCGGCTGCCACTCGGGTTACAATCCGGCTTTCCAGCAGAACAACGCCGACCATCCCCACTACCGCCAGAATCTGGTGCGCGGGATGTTAGATAGGCACGTGGCCTATTACGCCCCCACTGTCTACGGACTTGCGGACAACAACGTTATTGCCTATCACGACTTACTCAACCACAACTTTCTCAAGGGACTTTTCACCCGTTACTACGACAAGTTAGGCGACGCCTACTACATCGCACTGGCTCGCTACCGGTCCCAGGGAACAGGAGAGCAGGATATAGACAAATACGTAATTTACAGCGGCCACCTCTTTGGCTTGCCGACCCAACCGCTACAACGGACGGGAGGCGTGGCGCTGCACGTAGAAGGCGTATCCTCAAGGCATCCCTCGCGCGCTGCCGCCAGCGCTATCGATGGTGTCATCGATTCCGAGTTCGAGGTGCGTTTCGATGGCGAGGGGCGCGCGGTCTTCGAGGTGGCCGGCGGAGGGCGCGTCGCCGAGCCTTTCGGCCCGGTGCTACCGGCGGTGCATCGCAGTTATCTGCTACCGGCAGACGCGATGAACATCGCGGTCACTCTGGTCACGAGCGACTCCCATCCCTATACGGGGACGGTCGAACCGCAATTTTCCGTGCCCGTCTGTTTCTCCTTCGGCCCGCTCACCGGCACCTTCACGACCACGACGGGGCTTTATCCCGCGCAGCTCATCTCCCACACCATCTATCCCGACGCGGGTGGCCTGCATCTCGATCTGACCGCCACGCCCCTACGCTACGACTTCGACACGGGCGCGGTCACGCTCTACGACCGTCTCGCCTACCGCATCACCTACGACAGCACGACGACCGCCTCAGTGAGCGACCTCAAGGTCAACAACGGGAACCAGGTCGTGATCGGGGCGATCGGCGTGCCGGTGACGCTCACCTTACAGACGACCTCACCGCTGAGCGGCACGCTCGTCTGGTCCATCGAGGACGGCGCCGGGGGAAGAGTCACGGACGACGTCGCCGCGTTGAACGTGGGCGCGGGCACTTCTGAGGTGACGTGGCAGATTGACACGGAGGATTGGCAGCCCGGCACCAAGCAGCTCTGGGTTGCCGTGCGCGACGCAGAAGAGAAGGTCGTGGCAGCGGGGAGCACTACCTTCGACGTGATAGAAGGCTCACTTGCGATCTATCTTCCTCTCATTATGCGAGAATAGATCATAATAGATGACTTTAACCACGGTGGCAACGGTTTCCAGCCCAGCATCCGCTGGGCACACCGTCGGCGTGTACGCCGATAGTCACGTCGAGATGAACGGCTTGCTCTGGCACGACAACGTCACCGACACGGTGGAGGATGGGGGCGTGGTGTTTGCCTACGACCCGTACTGGGGCGATCCGCGCTTTGCCGAACCGGCGAACGGCGATTATCATCTGCGAGCCGGTTCGGCGGCCATCGACCGGGCCGCGCCTTCCGCCGTGGACACTGATCTCGACGGGCTGCCGAGGCCGTGGGGCGGCGGGCCGGACCTGGGCGCTTATGAGAGCCACGCCGGGTTCACCCTCTCGCCGGGATACGACGCGGCGAGAGGGTGAACCGTACACCCACACCCACTTTTTGCGCAACAACGGTCTCGCCGCCGATACCTACACGCTCGCCTTGAGCAGTGACCGGGGTTGGAGCACGCTGTATACCCCATCGCCGGTCTCCATCGAGGCCGGGGAAACAGTCACGGTGGAGGTCGTGGGGTTGATCCCCGAAAGCACCGATTATGCTCTGGAAGAGACAGTCTATCTCACTGCCACCTCCCACAGCGATCCAGCGCTCGTCGCCGCGCCGATCAACCGGACGCGCGCCGGTCTGGCGGGTGGGATCAGCCTGCCCCCGGCGCGGAGCAGCACGGTGACGGCGGGGGAACGGGTGGTCTACACGCACAACCTGAGCAACGATACCAATGCATCCCAGACCTTCGTGTTCACCGGTGACTCAGCGGAAGGGTACGACGTGACCGTCGCCCCAACGAGCCCCGTCGTCCTGTCCGCCTTTGGTGGCAGCGTCCCCGTCACCGTTTCCATCGAGACACCGGTGTGGGAGATCAGCGGCACGGTGGACCTGACCGTTATCACCGCCACCGGCAGCCTGGGCAGTCTCGCGTTCGTGACGGATACGACCTCCATCCTCGAACCCGATAACTATCTCCTCCACCTGCCGTTAGTGCTGCGCAACGCGCCGTAGACAGAAGACAAACTCGGCGCCGGCGCGCCGGCCCCCTATCTCCGGCAGGGCGCGGCGTTGGACATCGGCGGCGTGCGCGGAGGCCCTGCTGGTGCGCTGGGAACTCCTGGTGCTCGGGATGCTCCTCTCGGCGGCGGCCTTCTCCGCGATGGGCGTTCTCGTCTCGGTCTTGGTGAAAGAGGTCTTTGAGGTACAGACGCTGGCGAACGCGCTGCGCTTCCCGATGATCTTTCTGGGCGGGGGCGATTGCGTAACCAAAGCCCCTTGATGTATAATGAGAATAGTCTTCGGTCTCTTTGACGCTCTGTTACGTGTGCTCTTCCATCCGATGTGAGACGATGACAGCTTCCGGAGATGTCCTTCCTGCGATCCCGTGGGAACACCGTCGGAAGTCATTCGGTTATTCACAAGACAAAGGAGGCAGGACTATGGCGCACGCATTTTTGATCGGTAATACGATGGTCAGTTCGGAGGAGTTGGCGGAGAAGTCGGCCCTGGGGACCCTGAACCGGTTCCAGGCCGAAGCGCAGCGCGATTCGACGGCGAAGCTAACGTTTCGTACGGGTACGGTGACGGCCGACGAGGTGTTCGCCGCTCAAGAGGCGGTCATCCCCGGCTATCAGCCCATTGGGTTCGGAAAGCCCATGAGCATCGAGATTCTGGCGGTGTATACCGGGGATGCGCCGAACCGGATCTTCGGTCGGCCCGACCTGCTGGTGACCACGGCGGTCAAGGGCGTTGAGACCATTGACGTGGCGCCCCGGGCGATCAATCAGATCGTGGAGAACATCCAGGATCGTCAGTACATTCAGCCCTCGGCCTTGACCGAGGGATCGCCCATCGCGTATTGGACGCCCTCTCTGGTCAATAGCACACTCACCTGCACGTTTCAGCTGGTGGCCGACACCTTTAACGAGAAGGCCCTTCATCACATTGGCAGCCTGCTCAAGACGGCGGGTGGCATTCCGATCTTCGCTCCTGCAAGTGCCTATCTGATGGCCGGTTCGGTCGTCACGGACGTGGTCGGCAAGGTCGGCAAATCGCTCCTGGAGAGTAAGCCTTTCCTTCACGACGATCTGATCCTGCGGTTCGATACGCCGGAGTTCCCGGTCTCAATGGCCCGCCAGGTCGTGCTTTTCAACCACGTCGATCGTGAAGCATTGGCGGGCTACAAATCGACGGTCATCAGCGAGGCGGGTGGGCATCGCGTCGCGATGGTCGGGCCCAACGGCGAGGAGTACCAGGGGGATGCGCCCTATGTGATTGTCAGTCTGGACGGCCGGCCGCGCAAGGCGTTGAAGGATTTCACGCCCAGGCTCGTGACCGCGGCGGTGCTGGAGCGATTCCTTGGGGCGTCGGATCCGGGCGGGCAGGCGGTCGAAGCGCTGCAATCCGCGATGGAGCTTTACAATGATTTCAGCTTCCACCAGAAGGTCAAGGGGATCCAGGACGAAATTGCAGATCTGGATGAGGCGAGCAAGACCTACGAGGAGGACAAGGCTGCCCTCGAAGCGCTTCTTGAGGCGTATGCCGGCAATATCCGCAATGAGATGTTTGAGGTGGCGTCCTGAGCAAGGCTGGGCGTTGGCCCGTCATCGGATGATGAGGGCCCCGGATCTGGCTGATCGCCGTCGGTGCGGAGACTGCGACCAGACGGAATCCTGGGCCCTCGATTGTGCTGCCGTTCTGTGTCTGAATCACCTATGGGAGGCGTATGAGGGGACGCAAGATGCGTGATCGCGCGGCCGCGAGGATAGAGGGCCCGGACTTTGCTGCCTTGGCGGAGCGTTTTGACGGCCCCGAGGTGCGGGCGCTGGTGCTGATGGGGAGCTTTGCACGGGGAGACGCCGGGCCGTATAGCGACGTCGATCTGGTGCGGTTCTTTGGACCTGGGGCGGCGGTGCCGGAAGATGAAAGCCACCTCATCGCGGAGCGATGGGTCACCGTGAGCAGTGTGGGCCCGGCGCAGGTGGACCGGTGGTTCGACCGACCTGAGGCGGCGGTGAATGTGATCGGTGGGCTGCGGACGGCGCGGGCGCTGCTCGACCGCGACGAGACGTTCGCACGGATTCAGACGCGGGCCCACCGCTTTGAATGGGACGAGGCGATGCAGGCCGAGGCCGACGTCTGGGTGAGCGGGGAGATGGTGGGGTGGATCGAGGAGGTCCACAAAGGGCTGGAGGGGCTGCGGCAGGACGACGTGGGGCGGATGCTCAATGCGCGGTTCGGATGCTCCTGGGGGTTGGCACGGGTGATGATCGTCCATCGCGGTGTGCTGCTCTCGGGGGACAACGGGTTCTACGACGAGGTCCGCGCGGCGGTGGGACCGGAGACCGCCTGGAGTCGGGCGTGTGCGGGCGCGTTCGGGGTCGGTGCGGCGCTGACGGTGCGGGATCAGGTGCGGGCCGGCCTGCGGCTGTACGTCCTCACCGCACGGATGGTGGACGCGGCGTTGCGGAAGGATGATCGTCCGCTGGTGATGCAGACCGTCGCCCTGATCGAAGCCGCGCTTGGATCTGAGGGTGAGGATGTAGTGCGCTGATGTGGATAAGACGATGGTAGCTCTCAGGACTGTCGAGGGCACGATTCGTGATGAAATATGGGAGTAGATCCTCCACAAGGAGGGAATGGGGATCAATCAAGCCACAGCCACGTCTTGAGACAGTGTCCTGAGTGATGCGGGATTCAAGGAATTTCAACTTGACCCTTGCCGGAAATCCCGATGACATACATATACGTCGCGCACGCGGAGGTAGGGATTCAGCCCACAAGAGGGAGCGGGGGTATTTTCGATGACCCACGATTAGCCGACCAGGATTGGTATGGCGAAGTGCGGAACGTAAGCACATCAGGCATAGCGTAGCAGATTACTGTGCCGTGCACAAGTAAAATGTGGGTGGAATATAGTAACATTGCCAGAAAGATGGCTCCTTATTGCAGGATTCTTTCCGCTTATGCCTTTATTGTCTGATGCTCAAGCCGTGCTAGACTGGGAATCAGATCGCTGATTGGGCGGCATTTCGGATCGCTGCTTTGAGGCCCGGCAAGTGTTGCCTCAGACGCTAAGGGCAGGAGTACCTTCATATGAATGAGAAGAGACGTTTGTATGATCTAAACCTTGAGGATTTGCTTCAAAGTCTAATACGGCAGCTCGGGGTTATATATTTGATCTCTGGAATAGTGTTAATCTGGCTAGGTATGACAAGCACCGGTCTACCAAAACAGTGGGGGCTCTCGGAGACCTCCTTCCCCTCCGAAGCTTACCTCGTGCTGCTGGCACTTGCGGGCTGCGGCTGGCTTATCCTGAAACTCCTCCCTCAACGGACTGGTCTCGCGCGGCATCTCGCCGTATGGGGGCCGCTTCTTTTGTTGGGCGGAGCCATGGTTATCCTTGAAGTGACGTGGCTCCCTTACCTTGCGGTCATTCTATCCTTTGTAACAGGAGCGCTGATTAGTGGTAGTGAGATCATTACCGGCTTGTTCGTGGTTGGCCTATCGATGTGGTTGGTGAAGAGCGACATCCGTACTTACGATTTGCCCGGTGTAATCATCGTCATAGGGCTTTGCATAGTGTTTTCGCGTGTGACTGTGCACACGCTTTACATAGCCATTGCCTGGTCGATCAAAATGCAGCAGCGCGCTGACGATCTTTTGACCGAAACGCGGACCCATCGTCAAAAGCTAAGTAGCGCGCTCAAGCAGTTCGCGCACAGCAACTTCCTTCTTCAAAGGGCTCAGCGCGAATTGGTCAGCGCTCGGGTAAGAGAAGAAGATGCCCGATTGGCCAAGGAGCAGTTTATGGCAAACATCAGCCATGAACTGCGCACTCCACTGAATCTCATTCTTGGGTTCAGTGAGCTTATGTACCTCACCCCCAGCGTCTACGGTGATCTTGACTGGCCCTCAAACCTCCGACACGACGTTCATCAGATCTTCTTGAACAGCCAACACCTACTGGAGATGATCAATGACATCCTGGATATCTCGCGCTTTGACGTGGCTTCTTTCCGCCTGTTCCCTCAGCGCACGGATCTGTGTATCCTACTTGACAACGCTGCTGAGATAGGCGCTGACCTCTTTTCTGGTCGGCCAGTTGAGCTTCAGCTAGACTTGCCTGACAGCCTCCCCTTCTTGAATGTCGACCGAACGCGGATCCGCCAGGTCGTGCTCAACCTTCTAAACAATGCCGCACGATTCACAGAAGAGGGCGATGTGCGCGTTGAGGCGACTTGTGGCGACGGAGAGGTGGTAATCAGCGTCGTGGACACAGGCCCAGGGATTGCAATCGAGGAACAAGCCCGTATATTCAGGGAGTTCCAGCAGGTTAATCAATCCTTAAACCGACATCACGAGGGTGCTGGTTTGGGTCTTGCCATCTGCAAGCGTTTCGTGGAAGCACATGGCGGCCGAATCTGGGTTGAGAGTGAACTCGGTTCTGGTTCGCGGTTTAGCTTCGCGTTACCCGTCCACGGCCCTTTGTTCGAGGATGGCGCAACCAAGTCAAAAGCCTGGCAGCAACAGAACCTGGCACCGGTGCTTGTTGTCGACTCCGACTCTGCTATCGTGGAGCTGATCGAAAGCCATGTCGAAGGTCGAAGCATTATCCAGGTCAAGAGTCCTCGTGAGTTGCATCACGCCGTCTTGGAGCATCATCCCCAAGCTATTGTCCTTAACCTACCTCCAGGTGAAGACAAGCTATGGGACCAGACCTGGCTAGAGTCTGCAATCCCTAGCAACGTACCAGCACTCATTTGCTCACTGCCCAGTCTGTCGTGGATGAGACACGACCTCGAAATCTCTGGCTATCTGCAGAAGCCGATCGAGTTCGGACAACTACGGCGGATGATGAATGAGCTGGGAGAGGTCCATAGGGTGCTTGTGGTTGATGACGACCGCGGTTTCTGTCAACTGATTAAACGCATGTTCACAGCCTCGGATCTAGATGTGCAAGTTAGTTACGCATATAGCGGCAAGCAAGGGCTATATTCCCTGGTTGATCAACTGCCAGATTTGCTCATGCTAGATCTGGCTATGCCGGAGATGGATGGTTTCGAAGTTATCCAAAAGATGCAGAGCGACGATCGCCTGGCTAGCGTGCCTGTTGTACTTCTCACGGGTGTCGATTTTGCTGAGGATGTGACGCACAGATTTGCGCATCGAGTCATTGTGCAAGACGCTAAGGGACTTCGAGTACAGCACGTGTTACACTTCCTCAACGCTATGTTGAGTGGTTTGGAGCCCAATTACGATGAGCGATCACTCCCGGCACCATCGGCAGAATCCGGGTTGGTAGCGGATGAGCTAGAGTATCTCGATTTCGCGCAATCCCGCCAGTAACTTCTCCCGGCTCAAAGGCTTGGGCAGAACCACGGAGGCGCCGAGTGCGTAAGCCAACTCTGAGTCCCCGATGATAGTGCAGATGATCACAGGTATTTCAGCTGTCCTTTGATTGGCATGCAGTCTCTGTAGAAACTCCCATCCATCCATTCCTGGCATCATAATGTCGAGCAGGATGGCGTCAGGACTTGCCCGTTGAGCCAGTTGGAGGCCCTGTTGCCCATTCTTGGCTGCAACCACGTGGCAGGGCTGGTCAGACAGATAACGCCGGATCATTTCCACAAATGCCTCATTGTCATCAACCACGACGAGATCCGAAGTATGTGACGAGGTACTCACAGTTAGGATCTGTCGTGCACCTGAGCCGGGATCCGTTATCTGCAAATCCCAGCCGAGATGTGCCAATAGCTGCGTGACAGCGTTGCCTGGTAGCTCAGGATGATGCTCTGAGGGCGCTACTCTATAGGAGATAACAACCTGCGGCGGCCCTTCGCTAGTACTAAGCTCCACCAGAACCCGATCCGACGAAGCGCTCCGCAGCACTTGGCTTAGCAAGCTGATGAGAACCTGCCTTGCCACGCTGATATCTACGATTATCGGTACCCTGGTCTTTGGCATACTTCTGACGACCTGCACGCCCTTGTACTTCGCGAGCTTCTTAATGGGGCTCAGAGTCTGATCAATCAGCTCCCTGACGTCAATGGAGGTTGGTCGCAGCCGCAGGTGTTGAAGCTCGTCATGGACTGTGTGATATCCAGTAGAGTCAGTAGACACCAACACCGAGTCTGGAAGTTGGCTCCACATAAGCTGAGCGACATCATTTTCACCAGCACGAAGATCTCGAAACGCCTGTCGGATGGAGATGTTCAGCTCCCGGGCAGACTCCTGGACTGTTAGCCCCTCCACGTAGGTGAGGTGCAAAACGTGATAGGGTCGAGCTTGTGGTGCGTGCATAGGTATACCACGGCCAGGATTTAAAGTTTCAAGGGTCTCCAGAAGTCTCCGCCGCAGAATCTGGCCGCAAGTTTCGCTGTTACCTTCTGCGGTGCGATGATACATTTCGGCCAGCAAATGCCGCTCCAAATAGGCGAAATCATAGAGATGCTGAAAAGCATCCTTGATTCCGCTGACAAACGCCTCTGGAGTCCCGTCGGTCACTCTCTCATCAGTAGTTTTTGGCATACACTTGTCATAAAGTCGGCAGGTTTGATCTAGACAAGTCAGTAGTATTTACTCTATACTAAGTCTAGCACAGGTTACCCAATGGGCAAGCTTTGGTCGGTTTTCCCCTTTCCGGAGATCATAGAGGAGGCATTATGAAGAAGCACTGGAGTCGTAGAGATTTCCTGCGAATAGCAAGCTTGGCCGCCGGAGGCGTTCTGGTTAGGTGTGGAACGCCGGAGGTCGTGGAAAAAGTCGTTGAGCGCACGGTTGAGGTAGAGAAGACCGTCGAGGTTGAGGTAGAGAAGACCGTTGAAGTGGAAAAAGTCGTCACAGCCATGCCGCCCGAAAAAGAGCCGGTCACGATAGGATTTATGAACTGGTGGGGCGGCTCTCGAGAACCCTTGATGGATGAAGTCATCGTGCGGTTCCAGGAGGAGTTTCCGTGGATCACCGTAGAAAATCAGGTTCAGGGCTGGGACAATCGCGCTGAGATCGTCGCGACGGCGATGGCGAGTAGTACCCCTCCCCCACTCATCATGCTCCAGAGCTTCGAGATTCAGAGGTTCGCTCTGGACGATCTGCTTCTACCCATCGATAGCTTCGCCGAGGCGCACGGCATCGATCCCTACGAGACATTCTATGCTGCAGAAGTGGATGCACGCAAGTGGGAGGGCGAGCTGTACAGCTACCCGTTACCAACGGCCGGAGGCTGGAGTGGTTTCGTCATCTACAACAAGAACATGATGCGGGATGCGGGCTTGGATCCGGAGAGCCCACCCGAGACGTGGCAGGATCTGGAGGATCTTACTGCTGAGGTGACAGAGCTTGCCGAGGGCATCCCAACGAAGATCGGGTTCCAGATCAAGTCACACTGGCCCCACGACTGGGACCTGCGCATGCAGGCGTATATGAACAATGGTAAGTATATCACCGATGACCGCCGGGAGTTGCTCATCAACAGTGACGAGTTTGTTTCAACGCTTGAATGGATGGTCAACTTCACGGATCAATACTACGGTGGCTTCCAGAACTGGTTGACGTTCACAGAGGTAGGCTGGACCCGACAAGCAGCTGACTACAGATTCTACAACGAGGAAATGGCGGTCTGGCGAGCTGGTGTCTTCGACTTCAACCAGATCAAGAGTTATGATCCGGAGATGTGGGAGGACACAGAGCAGTGGGGCGTTGCGCTGGCACCTTACAACGGCAACAATCCCGATGCCAAAACCCAGGGCACACCTGGCAACGCCTTCGGTCAGTGCATACCCACAGCGGTGTCTGGCAATGTCGCCGAAGCAGCCTATGAGTTCATGGAGTTCTTCACTGCACGCCGCGCCGGTGGCTGCTGGTTCCTGCTGGAGCAAGGCCGACCTACCCCGGTGAAAGCGTGTATGGAGAACCCTGAGTACTACGAGGCGAACCCATACTGGGACACTGTGCGGGAGGCCATGGCCACAGAGGTCAACGTGCCCACCACCCCGGTCACGCCAGAAATCCAGGCCGCAGTAGACGAAGTGCTGGAGCAGGTTTGGTTCGGTGAGTTGGAGCCTAAGGAAGGCTTGGACTTGGCGGCCGATCGTGGACAAGCGATCCTCGATGAGTTCTGGGCCGACTACGCCTAGAAGTTGTCGATGACATCAAACACGCAGTTTTCGCCCCTAGCGAATCGAGTGCGGAGTCTCCGCACTCGATTCGCGACCGCGATGAACCGCCGACGTCGCTGGCTCGGCTGGTTGTTCATCCTGCCCTGGTTTATCGGCTTCCTCTGGTTGGACCTTGGTGCGTTTGTAGCCAACCTCGCGATCAGCTTCAGTGATTACACACCGGGTACGCACACGTTGGATTGGGTAGGCGTCGAGCACTATCACAAGATCCTGACATCGGATCACCTTATTCCAAAGAGCACAATCAACACAGTCTACTTTGCAGCTATACGGGTGCCACTCTTGATCGCATTTGCCTTCGCGCTCGCACTACTTCTCAACACTCAGATCCGAGGACTCCGGCTGTTCCGGGCGGTTTACTACATTCCTTCACTCGTACCCGTTGTTGCGTCCGTCGTTATGTGGCGTCTGATCCTAGGCAGCAGCCACCGAGGGATCATCAATCAACTCCTGGCACCGTTAGGTGTAGGGCCTATCCCTTGGTTCCGCGATCCCACGTGGTCAAAGCCGGGCTTGATTCTTATGAGTCTATGGGGGTTCGGAGCTTCGACGGTGATCTATCTAGCGGGTCTTCAGGCCATACCGGAGCAGCTCTACGAGGCAGCGCTCATCGACGGTGCCAATGGCTGGCAACGCATGATACGGATTACGCTACCCTTGATGACACCTACGATCTTCTTCAACCTGATCACCGGTTTCATCAGCGCTTTCCAAGTCTTCACCAGCGCGTTTCTGTTAACGGGCGGCGGCCCCTTGAACTCGACCCTCTTCTACATGCTGTACTTGTACCGAAAGACCTTCAGTCAGTTCAATATGGGTTACGGCGCTGCTATGGCAGTGTTGCTGTTTGTTGTGATTTTGTTGTTTACATTATTCCTTCAGCGTACGTCAAAGCGCTGGGTCTTCTATCTAGGTGAATGACTGATATGGCACTGACAAATCCCTCCCAACAGCGAAAGGCCACGATCTCTCATAGTATCACTTATCTCATATTGGTCGCGGGGTCCATTGTCGTCATGTTCCCGCTTCTTTGGGCGATCTCGACGTCCCTCAAAACACCAGAGCAGGTAACAATGACCGAGATCAATCTCATACCTAAGCCGGTGGCTTGGTGGAACTACGTTGAACTCTTCCGCCAAAAGCCATTGCCGCTCTATTTCCGCAACACCATGGTCATCGTGATAGCAGCAGAATTCGGTAGTCTTGTGGTATGCAGCTTTGTGGCCTACGGTTTTGCCCGAATCTCATTTCCCGGACGGGACATTATGCTGTCTCTGTTGCTGAGTACGATGATGCTACCTAGTGTTGTCACCCTTGTGCCGCTGTACATTATGTTTGATCGCCTGAAGTGGGTCAACACGTTCTTGCCTTTGATCGTGCCCCGTTTCCTGGGCCACAATGCTTTCTACATCTTCCTGATGATCCAGTTCTTCAGAGGCATCCCCCAGGATCTGACGGATGCTGCGCGCATTGATGGTGCGAATGAGGTCGGGATCTGGTGGCGCATCGCGATGCCACTATCAAAACCCGTGCTGGCGACGATCGCAGTCTTCACCTTCCAATTCGCGTGGAACTGGTTCATGCAGCCTCTCATCTACCTTGGTACAGAGGGAGACCTCTGGACGCTGTCGCTCGCACTGCGCTACTTCGCTGGATCCGAACAGGAAGTAAGCATCGAATTGCAGATGGCTATGGCGATCCTGATGTTTGTCCCTATGGTGCTAATCTACGTGTTTGGCGAGAAACACCTCACGCGTGGCGTGACATTTAGTGGTATCAGAGCATAGGTATGCTGGGCGATCAGCCAACTCGGATCAGATCGAGGGCGGAGTCAAGTGAATGAAGGCTATACATGGGCGTTTCACCGTGGTCAGTCCGCAGATCCATATGCATCGTAGACGTCCTGAGCCGCCTTCACATCTGGGGCTCTGGACAGCCCAATACGCCGATAACCGTTCCCTGTATACGACGGAGGCGCACTTTCCCACACCCCGCACCTTCCAGGGCGCAATCGACTGGTTGAAAAGCAACGAGGATGAGAACAACTACATGTTGTGGGTGGAGGTCTTTGATCCACACGAGCCCTTTGACTGCCCCCAGGAATACTTGGACCTTTACGAAGATGATTGGTCTGGGCCTCTCTACTACTCGAGCAGCTACGATCGGGTCGATCCCGAGGGCCCTGCAACCGGTCACCTACAGCGCCAGTATGCGGCCAACCTGACCATGATGGATCGCTGGCTTGGCGTATTCCTCAATGAGCTGGACCGGCAGAATGCCTGGGAGGATACGCTGGTGATCTTCACGACGGAGCACGGGCATCTGCTGGGGGAGCGGGGGTTGACCGGCAAGAACAAGTGGCACGCGTGGAACGAGCTGGCGCATATACCTCTCCTCGTGCATCTACCGGGAGACCTACACGCCGGTGAGCGGCGACAGCAGCTCACGCAGAACATCGACATTCTGCCGACAGTTCTTGACTACTTCAATGTCTCCGTGCCTGACGGCATCCATGGTGAATCGTGGCGTAACGCTTTGGAAGCGGATGCGCCGCTGGAGCGTCAGGCCGCGCTGTATGGTTGGTTTGGTCAGAGTGTCAACTTGACAGATGGTCACTTCACGTACTTCCGGGCTCCCGTGCGCGAAGACAACCAACCCCTGTTCCGCTACTTCCTGTCGCCCGGCACCTTCAGTCTTCGCGATATCTGCCCGCACGATTTCTACAAGGACGCCGATCTGGGGCGACACCTCACTTACACCGACTACCCCGTGATCCGTGCCCGGGTGGACAGACCTCGTAGCCCTGAATGGGGATCTACAATGCTATTTGACATCGACAACGATTACGGACAGACACTTAACTTAGCGGGCACCACGATCGAAGGACATTTCCAATCGCTACTGGCGAACGGCTTAGCCGAGGTCAATGCTCCCGAACCCCAATATGCGCGTCTGGGTTTGACCGATAAGGAGGGATGATGACCGTCGACTTTGAGATTCGAGACCGTGTTGCCTTGGTAACCATCAACCGCCCAGAGAAGCGAAACGCGATGAACCAGGCAGTGCGCGAGGGCCTGCGTGAGGCATTTGAACGTATCGATGCCGACGCGGAGGTAAAGGTTGCCCTATTGCGGGGCGCTGGTGACAGGGCCTTCTCAGCAGGTGCTGACCTCACTGAAGCCAATGAATGGAGCCCCTTTGAGCGCCGTCGCACCTTAAGACACAGTCCAGCCAAAGTCGTGATGCGCTGCCAAAAGCCGGTGATCGCTATCATTGCAGGCTACGCGATCGGCGGCGGGCTGGAACTAGCACTGGCGTGTGACGTTCGCCTTGCGGCGGACAATGCGGTGTTCGGGTTTCCCGAGGTGGGTCTGGGATGGCTTCCGGCTGGCGGCGGAGGAACTCAGTTGCTCCCGCGTCGTGTGGGTAGTGGTGAGGCGCTGCTGATGATCCTTACCGCGGACCGTATCGACGCGGAAACAGCCCTGCGCATTGGCCTTGTACAGCGCGTATGGCCTCTGGAAGAGATGGAAGCACGCGCGTGGGAAGTTGCTCGCAGGATTGCACAACACAGGACACGCGCGCTCATTTTGGCCAAAGCTGCAGTGCACATGACGGCTCAAGCTCCGATCGACGCCGGACTGCAGTATGAGCTGGAACTCAACACGATCTGTACTATGTTCGATGATCTCCAAGAGGGTGTTCAAGCCTTCAAGGAAAAGCGCACGCCCGAATTCAACGAGTAAAGGGAGAGATCACGATGACATACGGCTATACAGGCAGAGTCCTACGAGTGGACCTAACGGCGGGAACGTGGTCGGTGGAAGAGCCTTCTGACCGGGTCTACCGCACCTACATGGGCGGTAGTGCCCTGATGTCCTACTTCCTGCTGCGGGAGCTGGCGCCGGGCGTGGATCCGCTGGGGCCGGACAACGTGTTCCTGGTTATGACCGGGGTGATCTGCGGCCTGCCGCTCTCCGGTACCAATCGCTACAGTGTCGGCGGTAAGTCTCCCTTAACCGGGGGATTCGGTGAATCGGAAGCCGGCGGATACTTCGGGCCCGAACTGAAACGCGCCGGCTTTGACGGCATCATCGTCCAAGGGCAGGCCGCGGAGCCCGTCTACCTCTACATCCACGATGAGATGTGTGAAATTCGTAATGCCGACGACTACTGGGGCCGGCTCTCGGGGGAGGTACAGGAGGGGCTCCAAGCTGAGTTGGGCGACGACCGCGTCCGCGTCCTGCAGACGGGCGTCGCCGGCGAGCGGGGTGTGCGCTACGCAGGCCTTGTCAATGAGCTGCACCACTTCCACGGTCGTGCGGGGCTGGGTGCGGTGATGGGCAGCAAGCGCCTCAAGGCCATCGTGGCCTGGGGCACCGGAGGCCTGGAGATGGCCGATCAGGAGACGGCGGTGGGGGTGAGCAAGGAACTAGCCAAGGCGATCGACCTAGAGACGGATCCCCTGCACCTGTACGGTACGGCGCGGGGCGCCAAGAGCAACGATATGGCGGGCCTGCTTCCCACTCGCAATTTCCAGAAAGGCTCCTTTTCTGGGGCGGAGGCTATCACTGGAGAGACGATAGCCGAGACAATCCTGGTAGATCGGGGCACCTGCTGGGCCTGTGCGCGACGCTGCAAGCGTGAGGTGTCCGTCCCCGAGCGGGATGTTGCCCCGAAATACGGCGGGCCCGAGTATGAGACTATCGCCTCGCTAGGTTCATTGTGCGAGGTCGACGATCTTGAAGCCATTGCTGAAGCCGCCCAATGGTGTAACCGCTACGTACTGGACTCCATCTCTACCGGGGTTAGTATCGCTTTCGCGATGGAGTGTTACGAACACGGGATCCTCACCCGCGAGGATACCGACGACATTGACCTGACGTGGGGCGATGGTGAGGCCGTGATCAAGCTGATCCACAAGATCGCGCACCGTGAAGGCATTGGGGATCTGCTGGCCGATGGCGTGAAGCGCGCCGCGGCTCAACTCGGACAGGGCAGCGCAGCCTTCGCAATGCACGTCAAGGGGCAGGAGCTCCCGATGCACGAACCGCGAGGCAAGGTCGCGGTGGGGCTGGGCTATGCTGTGTCACCGACGGGCGCCGACCACCTGGAAGCCGACCACGACACCGGTTACGTGAACTTCGGGGCGCTGCCGCATCATTACAGTGCTCTGGGGTTGATCGAGGGATTGGACCCGATGGTTTTTGGGCCGGAGAAGGTGCGGGCCTTTGTCTACTCCCAGGCGGCGATGGGGCTCTACAACTGCGTGGGCATGTGCGACTTCATCGGCAAGCCCTGGGGCCCGTTGCCACTGGAGGAGCTGCGGGACTTCATCAACGCAGTGACGGGCTGGCGCACAAGTATCTTCGACCTGATGAAGGTGGGGGAACGTGCTAATACGCTGGCGCGGCTCTTCAACGTGCGGGAGGGCTTCAGCCGCGCAGATGACACGCTACCTCGGCGGCTTTTCGAGCCCCTGGAGAACGGTGCGCACGCCGGTGATGCCATCGACCAGGAGGCTTTTGAGGCAGCGCTGACGCAGTACTACCGGATGGCCGGCTGGGATGATGAGGGGGTGCCGACGACGGCCAAGCTAGATGAACTAGGACTGAGTTGGACAGCCTCACTGCGAGAGTCATCCCGGTGAACGAGTCCGACCAGCAGTTACTAAGCACAGCAGAGCGCGCCTTCGAGTTCGCGCAAGCGCAGGTCCGGCGCTTGATCACCCGCCATCCCGATTACTTCCCGCTCTACACGCAGGGGGGGCTCTGGCACCATCAGGGTGAAGCTTGGACGAGCTGGGGCGAGGGCTTCCTGGCGGGGATGTTGTGGATCTTCGCCCGCCACACCGGCAATCCCTGGTGGCGTACCCAAGCCGAACACTATTCACGATTGATCGAGCCGCGCAAGGACGAGCGCACCACCCAGAGCCTGGGATCGCTCTTTATGCCCAGTTACAAACGCTGGTACGAGCTGACCGGAGATGCTGTTAAGCATGAGGTGGTCTTGACTGCCGGACGAACGCTGGCGCAGCGCTTCAATGAACGGGGTAAGTACCTGGCCGCTTTTGTGGCCCCGGAGAGCAACCTCATCGACAATATGATGAGCGTGATCCTCATCTTCTATACTGCTCAGCAGACAGGCGACCTTGACCTCCTACGTGTCGCTACTGAACACGCTCTGACTACGCGACGGTACAGCGTGCGCGGGGACGGCAGCATTGCGCACGAAGCCATCTTCAACCTTGCAACGGGCGCCTTCTTGCGCCACGATACTCATCAGGGCTGGCGCCCGGACTCCTCCTGGGCACGCGGGCAGGCGTGGGCCATCTACGGGTTCGGACAGGCGTACAAGTTCACGGGCGATCAGCGGTTTCTGACCACTGCCCAAGCCTGCGCCGACTTTTACATCGAGCGCACGTCGGCCCACGGCGTGCCGCCCAACGACTGGGAAGAGCCCCGTCCCGCTTATCCATACGAGAGCTCCGCAGCGGCGGCGGCGGCCAGTGCGATGCTGCGACTGGCACGACTGCTGGTGGATGAAGATACCACCGGGGCTGCCCGATATCGCCTCTATGCCGACGACATCGTGGCGACGCTGTGCACCTCGGAGTTCCTAGCGATGGACACCCCGGGTTGGGAGGGCATCCTTAAGCACGGTATCTACCATCAGCGGAAGGGGCTGGGGGTCGATGAGAGCACGATGTGGGGCGATCACTACTTCGTCGAGGCATTGGAGATGCTGCTGGCAGACAGGCCGGGTTGATCGAATGCCCAATGCAAGAGAGGAAAGTCTAGCTCACCGGGCGGAGCGTATCTTAACCAGATGTGCCGATGGAGAGCAATGTATTGTGGCACCACGCAGTCACGGTGAAAGGTGGAGGTCAACCCTATCGAGGTATTAGGACCGCGTATATACGTATGCCGGGGTGGATGATGTGGCCTGTGCCCTTTTCGACAATCAAGATGACTCCTGGCAGCTAAAAAACCTATTTACCGCACCCGACGCGCAGGCGCTGCGTACAGAGCTGCACGACCAGTTATGCCGGGCCATTGTTCGCTCCGGTGAGGAACTGCCCGGCTATGTAAAAGATAGATCACCAAGAAGGAGCTAACCAGTATGAACCGCGAATTCCACGTCGCTCTCAATGGCGAAGACTGCAATCGAGGAACGGCCGATGCGCCTTTTGCCACTCTTACGTGCGCACGGAATGCTATCCGCGAACTGAAATCACAAGGCCCGCTGATGCAGCCCGTGAACGTCATCATTCACGGCGGGGCCTACTATCTTGACTAGACGTTCGTTCTTAGTCCCGAGGACTCAGGAACTGTCGAGTGTCCTATCACTTACATGGCGGCCCCGGGCGAGAAGGTCCTGCTATCCGGCGGCCAACCTATCATGGGCGACTGGCAGTCTGAGGACGGACAGGTGTACTACGTCGATATCCCCGAGATCGCAGATGCCGGGCAGGACTGGCGCGCATACAAGGAGGCCGGCGAGCCCGTGGCCGGTCGTTGGCACTTCCGCCAGCTCTTTGTGAACGGCCGGCGTGAGATACGTGCACGCTATCCGAACGCCTCGCTGGATGATCCCTATCTCTACGCCATCGCGGAGACCCGCGAGCAGTATATGCCCGCCCCAGAGGGATCAGTCAAGCGAGTCTGGGGCGATGAGCCGGACGCGCAGATCTGGGCGAATATCGACTGGAATGGATACAACGTCCTGTGTGACATCACCCACGTGGACACCGAGAAAGACCGCATCCATATCACGACCTCAAGCGGACGTTGGCGTATCACCGGCTACGAGGAACATAGATACGACAAGCCGGACTGGTTCTACATCGAGGGCGTCCTGGAGGATCTCGATGAGCCCCGCGAATGGCATTTGGATCCAATGGCGGGCCGGCTCTACTACTGGCCGGAGGACGGGGCGATGGAGGGCAAGGAAGTCATTGCGCCTCGGCTCCATGAGGTCATCCGCCTGGATGGTGATCCCGTCAGCGGCACGCATGTCGATTATGTGCATCCGCACGGCCTTGAGATAGCTCACGCGCGATTCACCCTGGATCAGATGGAGCCACGCGTGATCCTGAATGCAGCCGTGATCATGGTGAATGCGCGCCACTGCCGGGTTGAGGAATGCGAAATCTACAATGTGGGTGCTAATGGTCTGTGGCTGCGCTACGATTGCCATGACAATGTCATCGCGCGCAATACCGTCCGCCACACGGGCTGCTCGGGCATCCTTACCGGTGGCGCCCGCGGCACATGGATGGGGGACGAGAGTACCTACTCTACAGCTACGAAGGTGAGAATCCGGCCAGCAACGTTCCGGTCACTATCGAGCACGCAGACGGTGCCGATTCGGTGACTGTGGACCAGCGCAAACAGTACTTGCACAGCAATGCTTGGATGCACGGATACCTTCTGGGGACCTATCGCTTCGAGGCCGGACAGGGCCGTGTCCGGGTTGGTACCGAGAGCGTGGACGGCTACGTGTATGTCAAGGGTGTGGTGCTGACACGGAGGAAGATCTACGTGCTCGACAACGATGCACCCGCTGTCGAAGTCACGGGCCAATGGGCTGCAGAAGCCAACATACTTGGACTCTATGGCGATGACATTCTTGTGAGTCGGGAACCCGATCAGGGGGATGCCGCGGTCACTTATCCCTTCTCGCCCATCGAGCCGGGGGCCTACAAGATCTTCGTATGGTTGCCCCAGCTTGGAGAGGACGCAGCCGCAGCGTTTGGCGTGGACGTGGCCCACGACGGAACACAGGATGCGTTGATTGTCCCCACAGCAGGCTCAAGAGTGGGTTGGATGCACCTTGGTCAGTTCGGGTTCGGTACAAGAGACGAACAGTTCGTTCGGATACGCCGGTCTACGGCAGTTGGTACGGTTTATGCCGACGCAGTCAAGCTGGTGAGGGTTGATGACGAGCAGCAGAAAGGATGATGATGAATCAGCAGAGGGATGAGAGTCCAAGCGAGTTCTATGTCGCCTTGAACGGTGACGACAGCAACCCTGGGACAAGGGAGGCGCCGTTTGCCTCGATCTATCGGGCGCGGGACGCGATCCGCGAGTTGAAACGATCCGGGCCGCTAACTCAACCGATTAACGTGGTTATCCGCGGGGGCACCTACTATCTGACTGAGACCTTTGTGCTCACGCCAGAGGACTCGGGCACAGAAGACTGCGCGATCACGTACATGGCGGCAGCGGGCGAGCGGGTCAAGCTGAGCGGTGGGCGCCCGGTCACGAGCGAGTGGCGCACGACCGATGGTCAGATTTACTTCACCGACATCGCCGAGATCAGGGATGCGGACGTTCCCTGGGATGAATGGAAGGCCCGACCGGAGACGTATCAAGCCAAACCTGCTCGCTGGCACTTCCGACAGCTGTTCGTCAACGGGCGCCGCGAGATCCGGGCGCGATTCCCCAACCAGGGTTGGCTCTTTCCCGCAGCTAGCACAGGCCACGACCGTACCATCAAGTGCAGGCCCGGTACCGTTCGGCGCAATTGGGCTTTTGAGCCGGATGCACAGATCCATCTGACCAATGACTGGAACGGGTTTAACCAGCTCGTTCATCTGGTTGACGTGGATTTCGACGCGCACTTGCTCCGATTTTCGGGCAGAGAAACCGAGCGGGTTCGAGTACGCAATGACTTCGTCAACCCTATCGGCGGGAACGTCAAGCGCAACTGGTACCTTCTTGAGGGCCTTCTTGAGGAACTCGATCAACCCCGCGAATGGTATCTCAACCCCCAGACTGGACGATTGTATTACTGGCCAGAGGCCGGTCGGAATCCCGACGATTTGCAGATCGTTGCACCTTACCTCAACCGGATTATCTACTTTCTGGGAGATGTGGAGCAAGGGAAGCTGGTCGAGCACGTATATCTTCGCGGGCTGCACTTCGGTGAGACGACCTACACGATAGGTCATATTGAGCCCCGGGTGGCAACAGACGCGGCTATCAAGCTCAATTGCGCCAGTCGCTGCGTGATCGAGGACTGTGTAATCACAAATGTAGGCGGAAACGGCATCTGGCTGCATCTGGACAGCTGCAGGAATGTCATCCAGCGGAACGAGATCTCCCACGCAGGCGCCGGCGGGATCCTGGGTACATCGGGACGGTTCGCCTACGATGAGGATGTGAGCATGTATGACGAGCGTCCCGCTGCGCACAGGGTCGCGCCGCTACGCAACGAGATCCTCTACAACCATATCCATCACGTCGGACTGATCCGCATCTACGGGCTGGGCATCCACTTCAGTGCACGCCCTTCGCACACGATGCTGATGGAGGGCAACCATATTGCCCATAACCTGATCCATCACGTGTCGCGGATGGGCATCTTCCTGCACATGAACCAGGGCGGCAATCTCGTTGAGTATAATGAGCTTCACCACGTTTGCCGCAACACCGAGGACTGTGGCGCCATCTACATCGCCACGGTGACCCAGCAGTCCTCACCCAACTACGTTTTGAACAACTACATCCACGATGTACCCGGTGTGTTGCCGGATAACCTCACAACGGCCGGACGTAAGCTGATTTTCGGTATCTACCTGGACAGCTTCTCCACTGAAGTTTACGCCGAGAACAACGTGCTGGAGAACAACCGGTTCGACGCAACGCCACAGAACGCAGCTGTCCGCAAACCGGCCTACATATGCGTTAATGCCACGAGCAAGGACACTGGGGACCAGGTCCTGTGCGCCAACAACTACGTTGATGGCCAGATTGCGTATTTCGATGGTATCGGTACCTGGGTAGCCGAGAAGAACTACACTCGGCCCAACACTCCCGTGGACACGGAACAGATTGGACTCGATGGGTCCGCCCTTCACGACATTCCCCCTGAGAAGCGTGTGTTTCCAGGTGGTGTAGCTTGGTACTACGAGCGCGACAAGGTCGAGATCAAGGGGACGTGGGATCTGAGGAAGGAGCTGATGTGCGACCGTACAGTCCCCATGAAGGGACGGACGTTGGCCTACGCAGGGGATGCATCCATTGCAGGTCATGTCCGATTCCGAGTCGGGATTCCCAAAGCCGGAAGGTACGAGGTGTACATAACCTACTTCAGTGCACCGGATAAGGCTGCGAGCAACGTGCCAATCACAGTGACTCACGCTAATGGTGAGGAGATATTACGCTTTGATGAAACGGATGTGACGTGGGACTGCAGCGGCGGCCTAGCGACCCCTGCCATAGCACACCTCATCGGAACTTATGACTTCGACGCCGATCAGACGCCAGCGGTGACCATCGGTACGGAAGGCGCGGACGGCATCGTCTACGTCAGCGGGATCACGCTCCTCGCGGAAGGCGTTCAGCGGGGCGACGTGCGTTACCCGAGGTTGATCACATGAACGCGCTGGATGGGATACGCGTCCTCGACTTCACGCACGTCTGGCAGGGTCCGATTGCCACGCAAATGCTTGCCGATTTCGGCGCTGATGTCATCAAGGTCGAGCGGCCCGGTCGGGGGGACTGGAGCCGTGGGTACGGACCCTACGCAGAGGGGCGAAGCTTGGTCTTCGCAGGACTTAATCGTAACAAGCGTAGCCTCGTCGTGGACTTGAAGAAAGAAGCCGGAATGGAGGTTGTGCTGAATCTCATCGAGCGCGCCGATGTCCTCGTCCATAACTTCAGTCCGGGCGTCGTTAAGCGACTTGGTTTGGACTACGAAACCCTTAGTGAAATGAACCCGCGTCTGATCCACGCCCATTCCTCCGGTTGGGGGGACCAAGGGCCTTATGTCGAGAGGGGACGCAAAGGACACGCGCGTATGGCAGAAGCCACAGGCGGTTTGTTCAAGGCCTATGAGCGTGACGCCGTACCGGAAAAGGGGGTCATGTCCCTGGACTACCCTGCGGGCATGATCTTAGTACAAGGGGTCCTGCTAGCGCTCTTGGCGCGGGAGCGCACGGGCAGAGGTCAGGTGGTCTCTACTGACCTGCTTAGCGCGGCGGTGTTCGCTCACACGTGGCATGCTGGTGGGATCCTCAATCCGGGCTTGATCGATGCTGAAGGAGAGGGACTCGCTGAGACCGAGAAGGCAGTCCGAAACAGCTGGCGCACCCAAGACGGATACCTTGAGATCTCACCGGTTTTCTCTGATGACGCTCTCCGCGATCTAGCTGTGGCGATAGGAGCTGAGGATCTCCTCACCGATCCACGCTTCAGCGTGGAGAACAGACTCGAGAATGCTGAGCTGCTCAACGAGGCTTTGGCCGCTCGGATCCGTGAAAAGACCACTGAGGAGTGGTTGCGCATTCTTGAGAGCGCGGGTGTACTGTGCGCCGAGATCAAGACAAGAGAGGAAGCCTTGAAGGATCCACAGGTTATTGCCAACGCGATGATCATCTCGATGAGCCATCCTGTGCTAGGGGAGCTTCGTCTGCTGGGGAACCCGCTTCGTATGTCCGACACACTGCC
This sequence comes from Anaerolineae bacterium, assembly GCA_034437735.1. Lineage (GTDB taxonomy): Bacteria > Chloroflexota > Anaerolineae > B4-G1 > SLSP01 > PWVB01. Next base: position 4,098 of record DAOTTS010000113.1, on the reverse strand, counting down.
CTCCTTCAGGTGTGCCGCGCCGGACCTGGGCGCTGACTCCGCGGCAATCTTGGCGGAACTCGGCTATGACGAAGCGGCGATCGTGCGACTGCGTAAGGAAGGTGTGATCGCGTAGGATGGACTCCGTCAGAGAAGCACCATCGCGAACTGCAATATGGGCGGCTCTGCTTGCCATATACGCCATCTGGGGTGCCGTCTTCCTGGCGGTCCGCTTTGTTGTGGAGAGCGTTCCGCCTTTTCTGGCGACGGGCATCCGGTTTTTCTTGCCTGGGGTGACGATGGTGGCCTGGCGGCGTGCGCGAGGTGACTCGCGGCCCCCCCAGGCTGAGTGGAGGGCTGCTGCTGGGATGGGGGTGATGCTCTTGGTGGGCAGCAGTGGAGCCCTGGCTTGGGCCGGCCAGCGCGTGCCATCCAGCGTGTCGGCCTTGGCCAACAGCACCGTGCCGCTCTGGATCGTGCTAATCGACAGTGTGCGCGGTCAGCGCCGGCTCAGGCCCTGGGACGTTGCGGGCGCCCTTCTGGGTCTAATGGGAACTGCCCTGCTGCTCGGGCCAACGTCTGTCGTGGGCTCTGGAGCAACGGTACGCGGCCCTGACGCGGTTGCCCTCTTGCTGGGGGCGCTGTCTTGGTCGTTGGGCTCCCTCTACGGGCGTAGCGCCAACTTGCCCACCTCACCGATGTTGGCCAATGGTCTACAAATGACGATTGGTGGTGCCGTTCTACTGGTACTGAGTGGACTGATGGGCGAATGGCAAGAGCTCTCCCTGTCCACTTTCGCGCCACGATCGATCTGGGGATTGGCGTTTCTTATGGTCTTCAGTGCGGGGATCGCGTTCTCTGCCTACACGTGGTTGCTGCGGGTGGCTCCGACGCCCCTTGTCGCGACCTACGCCTACGTGAATCCGGTGGTAGCAATTGCCCTGGGTCGCTGGTTGGGTGGTGAGGAGATCACGCTGCGCATCATCGTCGCGGCGATGACCATCGTCGGCGCTGTGGTGGTGATCGCTAGGTCGCATCCGGACCCGGCGAACGAGATGAGTGCGAAGGACGCAGCCACCGCTTAGGAAACATACGCACACAGGGAGAAATCTATAAACAAGAGACTTGGCAGGCTTGTCAAACGCTCGGATGTCGTGGGCCACAGGGTCGATCTTGAGGAGATACCCGTCTATAGGCCTGATCTCATCTACTATGAACCCGGTGTCACGAGCGAATACGACCTGGACGGCAGAAGCCCATTGTGGATGCGGTCAGGCAACAGGGAGCCAAGTACTTCGCTGTCCTCCATCCGATTCCGATATCCACGGATATGTTCAAGGTCGTGACCGATGACCCGGAGTTGCGTGAGGCGGCCTGTGTAGACCTGTACTTGACGCCCGTCGCGTGCAGCCATATGCCGGGCTTCCGCTACAAGGGTATTCCGGGGTATTGCTATTTTAACAATTGCCCGCGATTCCAGATGTACTTACGCGAGAGGGTGTATCTGTTAATGTGACTCGAAGTTGACGGCATCCACGTGGACGATATGGGGGGTACCGTGAGCAGTATGAGCCACGGCGGGTGCTTCTGCAGGTACTGCATGGAGGGCTTCAGGTCCTACCTCGCGGAGAGCTACAGCTCAGACCAGTTGTACCGGATGGGCATCGACAGCATCCGAGACTTCGACTACAGAGACCTGGTGCTGGAGCATGCTAACACGCGCACAATCTACGTCAGCGCATTCCGGCGAAACGAGATCCCCTTGCAGGAGGACGTCGTCAACTTCCAGCTCAAGCGCGACAGAGAGCTGTTTAAGGAGCTCAAACGGTATGCCGCAGAGCTGCGGGCAGGTACGTGCCTATTTCCTGGGACAACTAAGTTTTCGCTCCTAATAGGGCAAACTTCTACTCTTGACGGCGCCCCACGATTTCCGGGTCTGAAGGCAATGCACAGTACTTATACTACGCGAGCGAGCCCTCCTCTTGAGGCGAGGCCAGCCGGTAGTGTCGCTTCGCAGATGTAAAGAGGTCAAAGTCCATAACTTGCAGCGATGGGTTCAGCAGAAAATCGAACTCCACGACGGGACGAATATCTCTATCGATATCGATGCCCGGTGCTATTTCGTCCAAGACAAGACCTTCTTTGGCAAGTCTGAAGACCGCTCGTTCTGTGATAAATAGAACTCTCTGCTGTTTCGACAATGCTGCCTGTCCAGAGAAATCTAGATTCTCTACCCGTTTGACAAACTTGTGGAAACGCCCTTCCTTGGCGATTTCCAGACTTGGTTGACTTCTACTTCCAGTGGTGTCTAGGCGCGTCCCCACCTCCAGCCCTCCCGCGGTTATGGTCCCGCAGAACAGAATGGTAGGAGTCCTATGGAGGATATTAAGCATACCTCCTGGTCCTCGCAGACGACCGCCGAACCGACTATTGCAGACGTTGCCTCGCGCGTCCACTTGGGCGAACCCCAGAATGGCAACATCAAGCCCCCCCCCATCGTAGAAGCTGAACATATCCGATTGATCGATGATAGCCTCCGGATTGTAATGAGCTCCAAAGACCTCCTGTGGTCCTGGTAATCCTCCTATAACCCCTTGCTCAACTGTAAAAATGACCTGGTCGGCAAACCCCTCTTCGTGAGCAAGTGCCGCGAGTTGATTAGGGATGCCATAGCCCAGATTTAGCACCTCGCCTGCCCGCAGCTCTTCTGCAACTCGGCGAAGTATGATCTTTCTGGCTCCCAGAGGGGGAGGCGACAGTGGAGGATCCGGCAAACGCGTGTCGCCGACAAAAGCTGGCTCATAGTGGTCTAGGCAAGACTGCTGGCTGCCTGAGTCGACAACGACCACGTCCACCCAGATACCCGGGACTTCCACCAATCGAGGATGTAAAGTGCCTGCCTCAGTTAGATGCTTGACCTGGGCGATCACCAGGCCGTCACTGTTGTGAGCTGCCATAGCTAGATGTCGCACGCCAGCATTCACAGGCTCTCCAGCAACGCTGATATTGCCATGCGTATCAGCAACCGTCCCGCGAATGATGGCTACATCAATCGGAACCCGTTTGTAGAGCAGACAGGGCTGTCCACCAATCTCAAGCCTTTGGACGATATCTAGGGGGGCAGCGTCAGGATGAGCACGAGGGTCTCCAGATTCCCCTACAGTCGGGTCAAGATAGCTATCCAGACCGACTTCGGTAAGGAGGCCGGGTGAACCCGCTGCTACTTCCCGGAGCCAGCGAAACAAAGTACCCATGGGCAGGAAGTACGTGGAGATCTGGTTATTTAGCGACAGCTCGACGATCTTGGCCCCGGTTCTGTCATTGAAAGTAGAGGTGATCAGACGACGCGTTAGTCCCGCGTGCCCGAAGTGCTCGATGCCGGTGACAACATTAGGGTCCCAACCTGGACGACTAGCACCAATCACCGTGAGGTTTGTTGGTTTCCCTGCGTGCAGGAAGCGTCGCTCCAATGCTTTGAGAATCGCTTCAGGAACAGAGAGTGAGACCACACCACAGACTGCGACTGTGTCTCCGTCGCGTATCAGATCCGCAGCATCGGCAGGTGATAATGCGCGCACTTGACTCATTCCTGGAACCTTGGTGCACGCTTCTCTCTTGAAGCCTGTATACCTTCTTGAAGGTCATCAAACATATTACAGATCGTCGCTAACTTCATTTTGTATGCCAGTCCCGCGTCGATGGGCGCCTGAGCTGAAAGCCGCACGGCGTCCTTAGCAAGAATCAGAGCACGGGTGCGATGCTGTGCGATACGGCGGGCATTCTCCCCAGTGTTGGCTTTCAGGTCAGCACCGACAGAGAAAGCCTTTTTACCCGCTCCCCGGAGAATCACCGCCCTAACTTGATTATCCCTTGCTATCTCTTCGAAATCCCTCTTGATGCTATCGCGCCATTCATCTGGCTCCGCGTCTAGAGGTCCAAGCGACACCATGCGCAGAAAATATGCTCTCCCATCCAACTTGACACCCCCATATATTTGCGTATGCTAAATTACTGGAGTTTGGCGTTTTTAGCGCCAAACGAAACAAAAGAACCTTAACAAGTCTCAACACACACTAGCATTAGGCATGCGATGCCTAACCAACCTTCTGGGAAACGAGG
>DAOTTS010000112.1:0-14042 GCA_034437735.1 Anaerolineae bacterium | reverse complement strand
CTCGCTGCCCATCAGATACCGGGCCATGTCGAAGTCGTGGATCGTCATGTCCAGGAAGATGCCCCCGGACACCCGGACGTAGTCCAGCGGGGGTGGGGCGGGATCCCGGCTGATGATGTGCAGCAGGTGCGGCTCGCCGATGGCGCCGTCCTGCACCAGCGCCCGGAGGCGCCGGAAGTTGTGATCGAAGCGGCGGTTGAACCCCACCATCAGCGTCACGCCGGCGCGCGCCACGGCGTCCAGCGCCCGGTCGATGCGCGCGATCTCCAGGTCGATGGGCTTTTCGCAGAAGATGTGCTTGCCCGCCGAGGCCGCCTGCTCGATGAGCGCTGCGTGCGTGTCGGTGCTGGAGCAGATCAGCACGGCGTCGACGTCGTCCCGGGCCATCATCGGGTCGGGAGCCTCATAGATCTCCAGGATGTCCCACGCCTGCGCGCAGCGCTCGGCCGCCTCCCGCCGGATGTCGGAGATGGCCACGAGCTGCGCCTCCGGAATCCGCGTCGCCAGGTTTTCCGCGTGCAGCGATCCGATCCTCCCCGCCCCAATCACCCCAACCCGCAGTCTATTGTCTCTATCCATAGCCTTCTCCTTCCCCGCCAACTTTCAACCAGCAACCAGCAACTCGCAACTTTCAACCTTCAACTCGTAACTTCCTAACTGGCGCTCTCCGTACTCTCCCTTGTCACCAACGACGGCGCCAGCACGTGATCCGTCACCTTCCGGTCCGCCAGCAGGTCGAGCATCATCCCCATCGCCAGGCGTCCCATCCTCCGCTTCGGCTGCCGCACCGTCGTCAGGGGCGGGCTGACCCACTGCGCGGCCTCGATGTCGTCGAAACCGACCAGGCTCACGGCTGCCGGCACGGTGAGGGACGCCCGCCGGCAGGCCAGCATCGCGCCGATGGCGACGCGGTCGTTATAGCAGAAGACGGCGGTCGCGCCCGCGTCCAGCAGCGCCCGCACGTAGGCCTCGCCCGCGCCGGTGTCGCTCAGCGCCGCCATCTCGGCCTCCGGCACGATGCGCGTCCAGCCGGGTGCCGGGTGGACCGCTGCCCCTTCCAGCGCGTCCCGGTATCCGTCCAGCCGCAGCCGGTTCGAGCGCTGCCGGTTGCCCAGGCCCAGGTACCCGATCCGCCGGTGGCCCAGGTCGAGGAGGTGCTCGAGGGCAAGCCGCGCGCCGGCGCGCTCGTCGAAGGCCACCACGTGCACGCCGGGCCGGCTCTGTTCCGTGTGCTGGTTGACCAGCACGAGCGGCACGCGGATGCGGGCCAGGCGCTCGCGGTAGCGCCGGGTGAGCCGCGAGGCCGCCACGATGATCCCCTCCACCCGCCGCCGGTGGAAGGTCTCGATGACGGCCATCTCCCGCTCCGGATCGTTGTGCGAGGCCGTGACGAACATGCTCAGCCCTGCCTCCCCGGCGACCTCGTCCACGCCCGCCATCACCTCGGTGAAGAACGGGTCCAGCAGCGAGGTGACCACGAGCCCGATGGTGCCGCTGCGCTGCGCCTTCAGGCTGCGCGCCACGGCGTTGGGGATGTATCCCATCTCCCGGGCCAGTCGTTGGATCCGCGCCTTGGTCGCCGCCTTGACCAGCGGGCTGTCGTTCAGCGCGCGCGAGACCGTGGAGTGGGAGACCCCCGCCGCGTCGGCGATGTCCTTGATCGAGACGCGGGTGGGGGTCACGGCGTGCCCATCTCCTGCGTCTCGGCCATCACCCTCAGAAAGAGGTCGGCCTCATCCAGGTTTACCTTGTCGGGCTTCCACGTGAGGGCGCGCCGGTAGGCGTCGGCGTCGCCCGGCATCGCGTTGATCATAATCTCGATCCCGCGTGCCCGGCACGCCGCCACCAGCGGCGCGCTCATCGCATCCAGCCCAATTTCGACGATGTGGGCATCGAGCGCCTTTTGGGCGGCGGCGACTTCCTTCACGGTGCTCACGTTCACCTTCAAGGGGATCGTCGCATCCAATTCGTGGATCAGACCCATCAGCTCGTCGCTGCCCGACCAGAGGAAGCAGTCCTCCGCCACCCCGGTCTCGTGGATCAGATCCAGGAGATGTTGGGGGTGGGCGAACTTGACGTCCAGGAAGACCCGCGCCTTGCCCTTGATCCAGGTCAGGAAGTCGCGCAGCCGGGGGATGGGCTCGCCCGCAAAGGCCGGGTCGAACCATCCGCCGGCGTCCAGCGCGGCGAGCTCCGTCGAGGTCAGCGCGACGACGTGCCCGGTGCCGTCGGTGGTCCGGTCCACGGTGCTGTCGTGGATGATGACCATCTCCCCGTCCCGGCTGGTCCAGACGTCGGCCTCGATGGTGGTCGCGCCCCAGTCGATGGCCTGTTGGGCGGCGGCGAAGGTGTTCTCCGGCGCGACCTTGTTCGCGCCTTTGTGACAGACAATATCGATACAGGCGATATCGATGCAGGCGGTGTCAATATCGGATGTAGTAGTCACGGTTTCCCCTTTGTCGTGGATGGGATTGTCTTTGCACACGTGTGCAAACCATGGTTATGATACCAGGTCTTCGATTTTCTGTCAAAGGGATGGCACCGCTCCTGTATGAAGGCTAGGTGCGATGCACTTCCGTACACACCCATCCATGAGCAGCAGCGTTGAAGAACGAAAAAACTTACGAAGCCCTTCGAGGTTCGAGTGCGTTGCACCGGGTTTCTAACAGTGCTCGTAGCCCCCGTCCCCGGGGGCGGAGGCCAAGGAACTTTTCGGAGTTACTTAGCGTTCTTGACGGGTCCTAGGTTCTCCCTCCCACTGGGGGGGAGTCAGAGGGGGGGCTTGCCGTCGATGGATCCGATCACTGTCGACATCGGTTGGCTACGACTGCTCCAGTCGCTTAATCCGTTTAGCGTGGGTGGACGAGCGCCTCCAGGGTGGCGCGCAGCTCCTCCACCGAATGAACGGTGTAGTCAGGCCGCTCCTCCGCCGTCAGGGGCTGGGTGCGCCGGCGCTCGTTCCAGTGGAAGAAGACGGAGATCATCCCGGGGCGGTTGGCCCCGACGACGTCCCGCTCCAGATGATTCCCCACCATCACGCAGCGGGCATAGTCCGCTGCCTCCACGCCCAGCGCTGCCAGCGCGGTCTCGAACATCGCCGGCGCTGGTTTGCTGACGCCGACGACCTCGGAGATGGCGAGCGCGTCGAAGAGGTCGAGCAGGTCGTGCTGCCGGAGGACGTTGATGGGGGTCTGGGCCTTGCTGTCCGCCACCAGGGCGAGGGGGACGCCCTGGGCCGCCAGGTCTCGGAGCAGGGCGGGCATGCCCGAAATCAGGTCGGCGCGCTGGGTGGTCTCGGTGGCGTCCTTGACCTCGGTCTCCTCGATCATGATCGTATCGCCCAGGTCGAAGCAGAGGGCGCGAATCTGACGTGCTGGGTTTGACATTGTGGGTGCCTCCTTGGCGCGATAAACTATTAGGAAAGGATTCTCGCGTCTATGCTGTCGTTGGTTCAATAAAATCTCTGTGGAACTCTGTGTATCCTCTGTGAGACTCTGTGTAACTACCGGGCAAAGACTGGTTAATAAAAATGTCCGGTGGCTAGACCTGCAAGCATTACCACAAATGCGACCTTCGGAATCAGGGTTCGGTGAGGGGCCGGCAGGTCAGGGTGATGTCCGTCGGAGCCGGCTGTTGGACGTGGCAGAGATCTCGATATCCGGCGCGATACGCGCGTGCGTGCCAGTCGCCGGCGAGCAGATCCTCTGGATCGGCATAGTGGATGACGCGGGTGGTGTAGATCTCCGGCAGCGTCAGCGCCAGGCAGTGCGCGTCGGTGGTAATCACGGTCTCTTCCGGGAGGGCGGCCAACCGGTCCGTCCACGCGGCGTAAGCGTCTTTGCGGGTCGTCATCGTGTGGAGGCCTCGGACTTCGAATCCAATCCCCAGGATGCTGTACGTGATCAGCGCGCCGGTCAGCCAGACGCGCGCGTTGGGCAGATTTGCGACAGCGCGTCCCAGGCCGCGTGCCACCCCGATGCTCAGGAGGGGATACAGCGGGAGCGCATAGCGGGGTCCCCACTGCAAGCCGCCCTGCCCCTCCCAGCCCCGCAGGACGCTCGCGCCCAGGAAGGCGAGGCTGGAGAAGAGGCCCAGATATCCCCAGCGGCGGGTGGTTGCATCCGCCAACGGATGGCACGCCCATCCTGCCAGGACAATCCATGGCGCGCTCAGGACCCATCCGTGCAGGGCCGCGTACGTCTCGTCGCTGAACAGGATCCGGCTGCACAGCGTCACGAGGGTGAGCACCGAGGCGATCGCGATCGGTTCCGATCGCTTACCGTGCAGCCAGGGCCACAGCGCGCTGCCCATCGTGGCGACCACAAAGAGCCAGCGCAGCGCTGGCGGGAGGTCGGCGCCCTCATGTCTGCGGGTGCCCAACAGCAGTTTGGGAAGGACCTCCGCGCTGCCCGAATGGACCGTGAGGGGATAAGGGCCGATGCGACGGGGCTCGTAGTCAGGATTGTGGAATCGACCTGCGAGGTTTCCGTCTTTGATGACATAGAGGACGCCGTAAGGCAGTAGGGTTACCGCCAGGCACAGGGCGAAAAGCCCCCAGTGTCGCAGCTGCCGGCGCCAGGTGATGCGCCCGCCTCGGCGTTGGTAGAGGATCAGTGCCTCCGTCAGCCCCAACCCGGCGAGGAAGAACACCGTCTCCAGCCGGAGATAGAGCGCCAGCCCCAGCAGGGCGCCGCTGATGCCATACCCGCGCGGGCTACTGCGTCTCCATCCCCGGACCGCGGCCAGGCATCCGAGCAGGACGAGCAGGGTGTGCAGCGTGTGCTCCCAGAAGGTGAAGCTGTAGAACACAATGGGGGATCCCACGAGGATGAGACCGGCTGCATAGCCGATGCTCTTGGCGTCATCTGAGACCGCGTGATAGACGACCAAGATGATCAGAATCCCACTGAGTACCGGGATCAGGGTGAGCCCTGCAAAGCCGAAGAGCCGGTAAAAAGGGGCGCTGAGGGCGGGAAACCACGAGGGCCACCAACTGGTGAGCTCGTTCCCGTGTTGGTAGTAATAGAGGATGGGGACGTGCTCAAGCTCGGGATCGAGCGCGCGGCCGGGATACGGCAGGGGGTGGCGCAGCCGGACGGAGGAGGCCATCTGAAGGAGATCCAGATACTTGCCTCCCTCGTCCGGCGACCAGAACACCGCGCGGTCCGGTAGCAGCACGAGCCAAACCGCGATGGCGATCACGCTGATCGCGACCGCCAACACCAACCGCTTCCCGGGCATAGGCAGAGCGAGGGGCTAGCGGATAATGATCGGGAGGTACGCCAGATGAGGCGTGACCTCGGTCCGCATCGCCGCGACATTGTTCTCGATATTTGCCTCTGCCTCGTCACAGGTGACAAAGCCGGTAATCGTCTGGGTCCCGGTTTCAGTGGGCGTGGCTCCTACGGTGAGGATGTGGGACTCGCCGCTCTCCAATGCGGACAGTTCGCAGTATAGGACTGTACTCCCGGAGGTCGTGCTTTCCGCCGTGGCGGGTTGCCCGTCTTGAGCGGTGCGGAGTAACTCCCACATGATGCTGAGGATTTCACCCCGCTCTTCAGCCGTTTCCAGCTTTTCCAGGGTTGCTGTATTCGTTGAAACTGCGACACAGGGCGTGCCTGAGGTCTCCCATGCCATCGACCCGGACGACGTGGCGACCAGTTCGATATTCGTGGCCGACTCCATATCGGGGTTGATGTTGTTGATGGCGAAGGTGTACGCAATCTGCGGCGATCCCACCGTTGTCTCCTCGGGTCCGGCAAGATTCAGGTGCAGATAGTCGCCGGATATGTAATTGAACCCTCCCCACACCTCCATTAGCGTTTGGTTGGGAAACCCAACCAGGGGCGCTACCAGCGCGCCCACGAATAAGAGTGCGACGATGACCGTCCATCGGTTCGGTTTTTTCATAGTGTGTGACTCCCTTGCGTTGTTTGATGCTGCTGATACGGCTTATGGATTGTGAGACGGCGGGATAACGGGGCCCTTCAGGGCTTCATGGCATAGGAACCTCCTTGGGGCTAAGTTGATACAATCCATCGCTGTAGACGAAGGTAAAGGCCCGCATCATGTCGGAGGTGATTTTGTCGACGTAGACGGGGCGCTCGTGAAGCAAAGTTTTAATAAGATCCTCTCTGTCCTCAGGGCTGACCTGAAAGAAATTGATCGCCAGCACGTCGTGCCTTCTTCCTTCGATAAGCTGCAGGTACTCGAGCACGGGAACGATGTCCCAATGACCGAGGATGACCGCATTAGGGTCCAGACGTGCCAATATCCGCTCACCTTCGTGACGTGCCTCGTAGTTGTCGGATAGGTTGACGAGCCGCCAGTTCCACGCCAGGCCTAAGACCACCGTGGCGATTAGGAGTAACCGTATCAGCCACGTGACCCTCACCGCGGTGGTCACCGGCTTGACATCCTCCAGCGAGGCAAAGATGTCATCGAGGCCGATGCCGATCCAGAGGGCCATAATGACGTAGTTGGGCAGAAACATCGTCACGCGATCCGAGACCTGGTATTGGATGTAGAAGAGGGCGTGGATCCCAAACATGAAGAGCGCCATTTCGCCAGAGTGGCAACAATAATTTTTACTCTTTGACGCGCGAGTCGGACAGGGAGTGTGAAGAGGATTTCCACACGGAAGGTGGTTAGCTTACATCCCTAGGCACTTGGCCTTTTGTAGCTGCTTCGTGTTTGCCCGTCTCTCGTGTACACTACGGAATAGTAGCTCAATCTACAGAGCACAGAAATCAGTATCTGGTTATTCCTTGAATCTGCGTTTGTGACGACGAGGAGGTTATCTATGATCAATCTGCCGTCCATTCCCCCGCTGTACCTGGAGGTCCTTTGGAAGCTGGTCCTCTCCGTGCTGATCCTGGTGCTTACGTGGATCGCTAACCGTGCCGTCAACCGGGTGCTGCGCCGGCGTGTCCGCGACGACGCGAACCGGCAGACGCTGTGGATGCTGATCCGCAACACGATGCTCATCCTCGGCGTCGCCGTCGTGATCTCGGTCTGGTTTGGGTTCAGCAGCAGTTTCACGGTTGCCATAGGTATCCTCGGTGCCGGGATCGCCTTCGCGTCCCAGGAGGTGATCGGGTCGCTGGCGGGTTACCTCAACATCGTGACCGGCAGCCTCTACCATATCGGGGACCGCATCAAACTCGGCGAGGTGAGCGGCGACGTCCTCGACATCAGCCTGATGCGCACGACGATTATGGAGATCGGGGAGTGGGTCGGGGCCGATCAGTACACCGGGCGCCTCGTTGACGTGGCGAACCGCATCGTCTTCTCCGAGCCGGTGGTCAACTACACCGAGTCCTGGCCCTACATCTGGGACGAGATCATGATCCCGGTCACCTACGCCAGCGACTGGCAGCGCGCCGCCGAGATCATGTTGGCGCACGGGCAGGAGTACAGCGCGTCCATTCATGCGCCGGCCCGGACCGCCTTCGCCGAGGCCCGCCGGCGCTATCCGGCCCTCCGCGAGATGCCGGTGGCGCCGTCCGTCTACACGGTGATGACCGATAACTGGATCGAGCTGACGATTCGCTACGTCGTCGATCCCCGCGAGCGGCGCGGGGTCAAGGCGGAGCTCCACCGGGACCTGCTCCAGCACTTTGCCGAGGAGCCGGCGGTCACCGTCGCGTCGGCGACGTTCGAGATCGTGGGTTTCCCGCCGCTGAAGCAGGGGTGAGCGCACTGGCGCATTTGAGCCTGGTCGGATGTCCAGGGCAGCAGCCCCGGAAAGACCCGACTTTCGTTGGGGCCGAATCCCGTCTCAGGTCCGTTGTGGGCGGGGCAGGAAACCGATATCCTTGTCAGTTCGGCGAGGGGCAGCCCTTCCAGCTCGCCGGTGCGGGGATCATAATAGTAGAAGGCCATGGCGAACTCGTCGGGGCTGACCTGTACAGGAATCTGCACGGTGATAGGCTCCCCGGCGAAGTCGCCGCCGTGGAATAAGCGGGCGGTGAGGGTGGGGCGCTCTCCGGCGGCGGGGCCGAGTGCGACGGGATGCCATCCTCCGCCCCGTGGAGAGCCACACGGTGTCCGCACTGCGCGCGGAACTTCGCGCCTGATGGTAACGGTTCTCCGCAATGTGTACAGAATTTAGGTGTCGGATTTATGATTTGGCCTCGATTTGTGTGTTATGCGCGTGGATGGTGGCGGATCTGACCCTCGCCGCGCCGTTTGACCAACCGATCGCCCACTTGCCAGTGGTTGGGCGCGCGTAGCTTCTTGGTCTTTCCGTTATCGCGTTGGACGTAGGCATAGCGGTGAGTCTCATAGTGCCAATCACCCTCGTCATCGTTTACCCGCTTCCGTTCCATGCGGATATCGACGATCTGACCGGACCAGTGGGAGGTCAGATTGGCAAGCAGCAGGATGAGGCTAAAGACCGCTGCCAGGGCCACCCCGCCTAACACCATGGGCTCCTCCCGGCCCCAGATCAGGTAGACGACCACGGCGATGACCATCCAAACAAGGCCCCACAGCACCAGATAGAGCAGGGTCTTACCACAGCCGCCGCCCGCTTTCACCGGTGGTTGTGAGGTTGGTTGCGGGCGCGATGGAGGTTGCGGCGGCGAGGATGCAGGGCGGGGCGGTTCAGCCGCGACCCACTGACCGTTCTGGTAGACGTACCACTGCCCCGTGAGTTCTTGGGGCATCCACACGCGCTCCTGTGTGTCAGTCACGCGTAGCTCACGAACTGCGGCTTTGTACTGTTCCGGCGAGAGTGCGCCCTCCGCGTATTGCTCTCCCAACCATTGAAAACGCCGTTCAGCTTCGGAGAAGTTCATTGTTTGACCTCGATAAGAGATAAGCTAGGATTGAGCAGAAAGTATAGTTACGATTGACCGGAAGTCAAAAAACCGCAGCTAGAGCCTGCCGCTCTCTGCGTGACACACGTGCTGTGATCATGCGTCGAGGTCCATCCCTGCCGTAGACAAAACCAGATCGAATTTACGAACAGGAGTATCGTATGAACGCGTTAGGTGTCGTATGGCGCCTTGGCCTGATCATCAGCGCAGAAAGTGATGGATGAACCATGACAGAACCGACGATGTCCAAACATCATGATGGATTCCACCCCCTCGATCGTGAGCAGGTGGCATCTCATATCCCGCATGACAACGCAGCGTACGACGTGGTCGTCGCCGGCGGCGGGCCGGCGGGACTCGGCGCGGCGGTCGGTGCGGCCTTGCAGGGCGCCCGCACCCTGCTGCTGGAGGCGCGGGGCCAGTTCGGCGGCACGGCGACCGTCAGCCCGTGGATGCCGATCAATCGATTGCTGCTGGAGGGCGGCTCCCGGGGCGACGTCCACGCCCGGTTCGTCGACAAGGTGCGGTCCTTCGGCAGCCCGGCCTCACGGCCCGGGCGGGAGAACTTCATCGACGGCGACGGGCTGCACGTCCACCCCGACTACCTGCGGTTGGCGTGCTTCGAGCTCCTGGAGGAGGTCGGCTGCCACTACCGCCTCTACAGCCCGGTCACCGGCGTAGTGATGGACGGCGAGGCGGTCGCCGGGGTGATCGTGCGCGACAAGCAGGGCGCGCGGACCTTTGAGGCGGACGTGGTGGTCGATGCGACCGGCGATGGGGACGTGGCGGCCCTGGCGGGCGCCGAGGTGCTCGAGGGCCGCGAGGCGGACGGGCGGCATATGCCGATCTCCCTCGTCTTTGCCGTGGCCAACTGCAACGTGGAGCGCTTCCTCACCTACCGCAAGGCGCACGGCGAGGCGTTCGACGCGCTGCTCGACGAGGCGGAGGCCGAGGGCTACGCCGTGGCGGCGTGGTACAGCTTCAATCCCACCACCGTGCCCGGCGTGATGGGCGTGAATAACGGGGCGCTCCGCGGGGTGGGGAACCTCGACGGGACCGACCCCCGCGATCTGACCCTGGCGGAGCGGGTGGGCATCCGGGTGGCTGCGGACTTCGTGCGGCTCGTGCGGGCGAAAGGCGTGCCCGGCCTGGAGGACTGCCACCTGATCCGGGCGGGGAGCGCCGTCGGGGTGCGGGACACGCGCCGGATCGTCGGTGAGTACCTCGTCACGGTCGAGGACGCTCGGACCGGATCCGAGTTCGACGACGTGGTGGCCCGCAAGTACGGCGCCATCGACGCCAACCAGCTCTACATCGGCGAGATGACCTCCGGCTTTGGGTATCCCTACCGGAGCATGCTGCCTCTGGGCGTTGAGAACCTGCTGGCGGCCGGGCGCTGTGGATCGGCGACCTTCCTGGGCCACGCTGCCGGCAAGAGCATGGGCAACATGATGGCCCTGGGCCACGCGGCGGGCGTCGCGGCGGCGCTGAGCAGCCAGGCGGGGGTGGCCCCGCGCGAGCTGCCGGTCGAGAAGCTGCAAGCGGCCCTGCGCGCGATGCACGTGCCGCTCTAAGTAGATGCGAGAAAGTATCTTAACACTGCTCACAGCCCCCGTCCTCGGGGGCGGAGGCCAAGGAACTTTTTCGGAGTTACTTAGCAAGTTCAGAGCCCAAAGGTCTTGCGGCGGAAGCGGGTTGCCCTCTTGGGCCGCAAGCCTTTGACCGCGTAAACGCCGTTGTGCTCTAGACCTTTGGGCGCTTACGGCAGTTAGGAACAGGAGTTAAGTATGGACGTATTAGGCGTCATCTGGGGTATTGGTTTGGTCATCCTCGGCCTCGGACTGTGGTTCATGGCCGGGCTGTTGAAAGTATTGGATCTGGCGCGCGTCGAGCCCCACCGGCTCGACGTGCAGGTCCGGACCACGTGGATGGGCGTGCTGACCGTCCGGCAGCGGGTCATCCGGGGCGTGCACGGCGCCCGGTACCGCCTCCCGGATGCGGACGAGGGCGACGGCCGCATCGAGCTGCTGGCGGACGGCGAGTGGCTCCCGCTGCAGACCCGGTACATCATGCGCAACCCGGCCCTGCGCCGGATCGCGGAGGTGGTCCAGATGTTCGTTGAGGACGGCAAGACCCCGCGCCTTTCCCTGCCCACCCGGGGCCGCATGCAGGTCATGCTGACCTTCGGCCTGCTCTTCCCCCTGGGCACCGTCAGTTTTATCCTCGGCGTGATGCAGGTGCTCCGGTCGCTGGGATGATCCGGCGCCCTCGATCTACGCATCCGGCTCTCACCGTCGCTCCGAAGGGATTTGCAATCCCGATTTTACGGCGGGCTAGACGGGACTGACAGGATTGTGCTTGGTCCATCGCTCCCAAGGGATTTGTAATCCCGATTTCCCAGCAGCTCAGACAGGATTCCACAGGATGGACTGCGCTTTGTTGATTGCTCTGAAGGGATTTGCAATCCCAATTTTGTGGTGGGCTAGACGGGATTGCGCTTGATCCGTCCTCCGTTGGGATAGCTTGGAGGAGATTTGCAATCTCCGGTTTTGCCCGATCGAGCCGCTCATCATATACGCACAGAAAGGCGAAAACCTATGACCTACACAACCTACCGCGTATTCGTCAGCACGGACCTGGGCGGCGACCCGGACGATATCCAGTCGCTGGTCCATATGCTCCACTATTCCGATACCCTCAAGCTGGAGGGCCTCATCTCCACCACCGGGCCGGGGAGCGTCCCGCAGGCCGGCCGGGTGCGGCAGTGGGTGCGGCGGGTCGACCTCGACAGTCTGCGCGCCCGGGGCTACCTGGACCTGAGCGCGGAGGTGGACGTCCTCGACGTCGTCCGGCAGGGCGCCACGCGGGCCGGCGCCCCGCACGACAAGGAGACCACGCCGGGCTCGCGGCGGCTCGTCGAGCGGGCCCACGCGCTCGACCCGTTGGGAGAGGACCGCCCGCTTTGGGTCCTCGTTTGGGGCTCCATGACCGACGTGGCCCAGGCGCTGTACGACGATCCGAGTATCGCCGGCCGCATCCGGCTCTACACCATCGGGTCGAGCAACACGGTCCACGACCCGGAGAGCCGCGATTTCGTCCGGGACGGGATGGACGACCGCTGGCCCGACCTCTGGTGGATCGAGAACGGGATCCTCCCCAAGCTCTCCCACGATACCTTCCGGGGTTACTACCTGGGCGGCGATCAGACCGGCGAATGGGGCAACCGCGCCTTTATCGAGCGGGTGATCCGGGGCCGGGGTACGACCCACGGCGGCGACTTCGACCGGGTGCTGGGCGACGCGTTCCCCGTGGCGGATTGGCCCGAGGGCACGCTCAAGGAGGGCGACACGCCCACGTTCCTCTATCTGCTCTCGCCGGTGGTCGGCGGGGTGGGCGACGTCGACGATCCGACGGGACCGAGCTGGGGCGGGCGGTTCCGCAGGCCCGATCCGGTGCGGTTTCCGCACTACGCCTGCGACCTCGATGCGCCCGCCGAGGTGTGCCATGCGACGATCAACCGCTGGCGGGTGGCGTATCTGTCGGATTGGAAGGCGCGGTGGGGGCGGTACGGTCACGCGTGATGCGGGTGGGCCGACTCGAATGGGAAACGAATAAACGAATGGGTTTTCGGGATGCGGGGTGTGGCCGTTTTGGCGCCGTTGCTGCATGGGTCGCGGTTGTGTAGAGACGTAGCATCGCTATGTCTCTACGGTTGGGCCTTGTCCGGTGCGACCGGGCGGGCCGACTCGAATGGGAAACGAATAAACGAATGGAGCGGGCCGACAAGGCGCGCCACCCTCCCCCTCCCCCTAGAGTTCCACGTCACGGAAGCGCCAGACCGCCACGACCACGAAGAGGAGGGTCGCCACCGCTACCGTTATGACGGGCATCCACGTGGGCGGGGTTTCGCCCAACATCAGCGAGGCCGCGATGGACGTGGTGATCTCGCCGCCGATCGGCAGCGCCAGCCCCCACGGTAGGACGTTTGTGAGGATGGGCACCGCGTTGATCAGGTACTGCTGCCCGAAGAGCAGGCCCAGCGGGATGGCGATGACGCCGCCGCGTTTGTCGAACATCGCGCCGAGCATCACGGTGAGCGCGATATAGAAGAGCATATTGAGGACGACGACGAGGACGCCCGGCAGGAAACCGCCCACGCGCAGCCGGACCCCCGCCACGTTCAGAAAGACGAAGCCGATGGTCATGGGGATCAGCAGCATCGTCGCCGGCATACTGACGGCGTTGGGCACCAACTTGCCCAAAATATAGGCGGTGCGGGAGACCGGCTTGGAGAGCACCCAGGCCGCGGTGCCGTTCTGCTTCTCGCCCACAATGGCGCCCTGCAGGATAATCACGACGGCTACGGTCGGGAAGAGGCCCCCAAACAGGGACAGAAATCCCACGCCCTCCACCGGCTGGATCTCCTGGGCGCCGAACACGACGCCCGCCAGCATCAGGTTGAGTATCCCGCTCCAGATAAGCGCGTGGGTCCACCACGTGTTTGTGCTCCACCACTCCCCAAAGCCCGCGCGCAGGAGATTGCGCAGCCCCCGGCGCCAGCCCCGTTCTTCAACCGGTACAAAGACACTATTGGCCGCCATCGTTTCCCCCCTCATCGTCTTCTCCTTCTACCAACTCCACGAAGATATCCTCCAACTCATAGGACTGACGCCGAAAATCGGTGACGGCGACGTCGGGATCGGCCAACAGCGCGCGCAGCAGGTTCATTTCCGCCGCCTCGGGATCCGTGACCGCCACGCGCCACCGGGTCGCGCCGTTGGACGCGGCGCCGGGTAACGCGTGAATCTCGTCGATCCACGCCCGGTCCGCCAACCGCCCTCGGGCGCGCGCCGCATCGCCGCGGAAGGCCACCGTGAAGACGACCGCCCCGCTCCCGGTGAGCAGCGACTCGATCGGGCCCGCGGTCACCAGTCGGCCCCGGTTCAGGATCGCGACGGTATCACTCACGCGCTGGACGTCGTCCAGAATGTGGGTGGAATAGAAGATCGTCGTGTGCTTCCGCAGCCGGGCCATCACGTCCAGCACGTCCCGCCGACCCAGCGGATCGAGCGACGCCGCCGGTTCGTCGAGGATCAGCAGATCGGGGTAGTTGACCTGCGCCTGGGCGATGCCCAGCCGCTGCCGCTCGCCGCCGGAGAAGCCGCCGACCGGGCGGTCGGCTTTGTCGCTCAACCCGACCAGCGCCAGCATCTCCGCCAC
>DAOTTS010000111.1:0-18888 GCA_034437735.1 Anaerolineae bacterium | reverse complement strand
TTGGGATTGCGTGGGATCTGCAAAAGTCGGTACATCCCAAATCGAGCCCGATAGCTGTAAGATAATGAATGCACGCCTTTACAGGTAGGGAGTTATCGACTTTCGAACCCTCACGTTCACCTTGTAGCACGATCAGATTCTGCTAGACTGTAAATGTCATTGAGGTAAGCATCATGGAAGTTAGAGACTTGGAAGACACGCGGTTCAAGATAACGATACACAGCTTAGGGAGGTTAGTTTCCGATGCGTCAAGATCTAATTGTTAGTAGTGATGAGGAGGCCGGGAGTAGTACGATCGCCATTGATGATCGGAAGACGCTGAGAACGATGAGCGTCTTCGCACGCACCAAGCAGCGGCTGCAGAGGTTGCTGGCGCCGCTATGGGCGTGGATTCAGCAATGGCGCGAGTATTCCGAGCTCTCCGGGGCCGGAGCCATCGCCCGACGCGCGTTTGCCAACAACTCCTTCGACGGGGTACTGACGATGGTCGGCGTGGTGATGGGCAGCTTCGTGGTCGGGGTCGAAGACGCATCTGTGGTGCTGATCACCGGATTATCCACCGCCCTGGCGATCGGTATCTCGGGTGGGTGGGGTGCCTATCTCACCGAATCGGCGGAGCGTCGTCGCGAGGTCGTCGAACTCGAAAAGAGCACATTGACCGATCTAGAGGATTCCAAGATCGGACGGGCGGCACGCTCCGCGGTGGTGATCGTCGCCGCTACGGATGGCTTATCCCCCTTCCTGGCGGCGTTTGTTGTCGTCATCCCCTTCTTCTTTGCGCCCCTATTGCCCTCGATCAAGTATGCCTTCTATGGGTCGCTCGGTATGGCGCTTTTGGCCCTCTTCGGACTGGGTACGTACCTGGCGAGCATCTCCGAAGAGAACAGAGTGGCCTACGGCGTCAAGACCGCCTTAGCCGGCATCGTCTCTATGGGTCTCAGCTTGCTTATGGAGCGTCTATCGGGCTGAGTTTCACCGAATACGTACAAGCATGATCTACAAACATCATCTACAGACATCATCTACAAACATCATCTACAGACATCATCCCGCACAGCGGTCGACCTTACCCGCCTGACAGCGGACCTGTCAGAGGCACAAGCCGGTGGCCCGCTCGAACGATGGGTCGTGCCGCCGGTCGGTGAATAGAACCAGACAGGACGAAGGACATACACCTGGAACATCCAAAGCGTAACGGGAGCTCCGTTCGCGTACTGATCGTGGATGACGAAAAAGCGATCCGCCGGTTTCTGCATATCGCCTTGGAGGCTCAGGGATATGACGTCAGGGAAGTTGCAGCCGGTGAAGCCGCCATCGATGGGGTGGTCTCCTATCGGCCTGACGTGATGATTCTCGACCTTAAGTTACCCGACATAGGCGGCATCCAGGTCATCAAGAACATCCGAGACTATGATTCCCCAGCAGCTCTGACCTGAGGTTTAGAGGCGTACTTTCACTTCTACGATTACGAACGCTATCATCAAAGCCTAGATTATGCTGTCCCGGCCGCCGTGCATTTGCCTGTTAAGGAACCAAGGTTCAAGACGTGTTAACCCACCTTATTTTTGCCCTTTCGTGGTCTTGACAATGGGGGTCACTTTAAACAGCGGCAAGAAATCCCCAATAAACATCAAGAAAGCATCAAGAGATTGGCTGATCTGGGCCATTAACCGTTGGGGTCTATCGACGCATCGGTCGAGGGCTGAAGCGGGGTCCGGCGAAGTTCCGGGCTCTGATCAAGGAATAGTGAAACCGGATAGGCTAGTATAGCCGAGTTTCAGAGAACTTGACACCGCCCTGTTTGGCCTTAGAATGGAAGATGAAGCTGACGTCTTCTCCGCTTCGCAAATTACATCGGATACCCTTCCTCTGGTTGAGTGTTGTCATTGATTGGTGCTCTTTGACAGAAGGTTCCACAACCCTTTACACCATAAGGAGGAGGGACATGAAAACCCAGAGCCGAATGATGCGCCTCGTGCTTATCCTGTCTTTGAGTTTAGGGGCCTTAATGCCCGGATCCGTCACCGTCCGGGGGGTCTACGCTCAGGATCCCAATCCTGAATCCCATTCACCACCGGATCACCAGCATCATTCGTCCACGACCGCTTTATCCAGCACCTCATCCTCCGACCTCCACCCCATCCACCTCAAATCACGAACGTTCACACCGACCGCTGACGGCAGCCGGGGGCTCGACAGCCTGAAGAAATCGGACCAAGATCGAGCACACGTGTTGCTGCAGCTGGACTTTATCCCCCGTCAGGCAGCCAGGGAATCGCTGTCCACGCAAGGCATCGAGCTCCTGGCCTACGTCCCGGACTACACATGGATCGCCGCTGTCCCCCTGAATGATGGGACGGCAGTTCTCGACACCCCCGGCGTGGTCTGGGTCGGCGCCCTGACCGTCCAGGATAAACTCGCGCCCTCGATCAGAGCCGAACAGTGGGCGCCCTTCAACCGCGCAGCGGACGGCACGGTAGCCGTGTACGTGGTGCTCCATAGGGATGAGAGCCTGAAGACCGGTCGTGCGCTGGTGGCCCAACACGGCGGACAGATCACCGGTGAGGTAATCGGCACCCACACCCTGGTGGTGGAAATACCCGAACCGGCGATCCAAGCCCTGGCGGCTGAGGAGGCCGTCCAGTGGATCGAGCCGGTCGGCCCGCCGCTCAGCGGGACCAACGACGGCATCCGGGGTCACATCAACGCGGAAGCGCTCAGCGCCGCGCCGTACGAGCTCCAGGGCAGCGGCGTCGACGTGCTGGTCTACGACAGCGGCCAGGCCGGGGATCACGTCGACTTCGGCTCCAGGCTCACCCACGGGGACGCCGACAGCGTCAGCGAGCACTCGACGCACGTCGCCGGCACCGTCGGCGGCAGCGGCGCCAACAGCCAGAACCAGGGCGGCACGGCTCTCCAATGGCGCGGCATCGCGCCCGCTGCAGACTTGATATCCTACGGCACCGGCTATTCCGGTTCAGGCGTCCTATTCTATGAAAACGTGCCCGACATCGAGAACGATTGGGCCGCAGCGCAAAACACTCACGACGCCGATATTGCCAACGCCAGCCTGGGGTCCAATATCTACTCGAACTATCACGATAAGAGCCTAAACCCCAGCTGCCATCTTATGGGGGTATACGGTTCCGCCTCAGTCCTCATCGACCAGATCGTACGGGGGGACAACAGCCTGGTGGGCATCGGCGATAAGTACATCACCGCTTGGTCCGTCGGCAACGAGCGCGGGTGGGACACCACGTGTGGCGGGCGCTCCTACAACCTCATCGCACCGCCGGCCTCGGCCAAGAACCCGATCCACGTCGGAGCTTCGAACACCAACAACACCACCCAATACGCCCATACCTCCTGGGGACCAACCGAGGATGGCCGTCTCAAACCCATTGTGACCGCAGGTGGATGCCAGACTACGGGCGACGGTGCCGTGACCTCCACCGATAACAACCCGGCGAATAGCTACACGACGAAGTGCGGCACCTCCATGGCCGCACCTGCCGTCTCCGGCGGCATCGCCCTGATGCTGGAACACTACCGAGACGTCTATAACACCAACGGCACGTTCTGGCCCTCGACCGCCAAGGCGATCCTCATGCAGACCGCGTCCGATCAAGGGCGGCCCGGACCCGATTACCAGTGGGGATACGGGCTGGTCGACATTCAGGCCTCGGTGGACTTGATCTCGCGCAAAGCGTTTGAGCAGTCGTATATCGATGACGACGAGGTGGACGTCTACCGCCTGGTGGTGCCGTCCGGCGACGGTCTCCGCGTCAGCCTGGCCTGGGATGATCACGAGGCAACCGTGAACGCCGACCCGACCCTGATCAACGACCTAGATCTGGAGCTCGTCTCGCCGGGTGGCACACGGTGGCGCCCTTGGGTGCTCAATCCCAACAGCCCGACCCAGAATGCCACGCGGGGCGTCAACGACGTCGATAACCAGGAGCAGGTGGAAGTCCCCAACCCCGAGATCGGTACGTGGCTGGTGCGCGTGCTGGGCACGACGGTGCCGCAGGGCCCTCAGGACTACACCCTCGTCTGCGAGGGTTGCGAGCCTCTCAATCTCGGCGTCTGTCAATCCAGGGTCGACGGGACGGCGATGATGGCCGCGCAAGGATCCTGCCCTTCCGATGGCGGGGATGCAAGTGCGGCCCCAACCGAGCCGGTTGGCGTGCGGGAAACAGCCACCCAGGGCGACCTCTGGCAGCAGGCGTTGGAAGCGAAGGTTTTAGCCGCCCGAGAGGATGATCCGGCAGCTGAGGTTGCAGCCGGGATGGCGGCGCTGGAGGCCGCGCGCCAGGTTGGCCCCGAGGCTGTGGTGGCGCTCCTCGACACGCTGCATGGCCCCGCACTGGATCTGGCCATCGACGAGATCCAGAGAGCCCAGGAGGCACTACGAGAGACGAGAGGCCGCCCCGCCCCCACCGGACACCGGTCCGGTGAGCGAGCGCGATGAGCGGGCCGCTCGTGATGCCCAGCGAGATATCGAGGCCGCCAATCGCGTTCGGGCGCTGCAGGCGTTGGAGAGCCCCAACGAGAACCTACTTCGAGAGCCGGTGAACCCCTCGGCCAACGCACCGATGGAGCTCCACACACCGGCGGCCGACCGCACCGTGGGCAGCGGCTGTACGTACGCGACCCTGGGCGCGGCCATCGCGGCGTCGAATCCCGGGGATAGGCTGCTCATCGAGGGCAATGTCACGTTCTACGAAAACGTCACAATTCCACGCAGCCTTACCCTGCAAGGGGGCTACGACGGCTGCGCCAGCGGCTCTACAAAACGCACCACCATCGACGGCGGCGGCAGCGGGCGGGTCTTCGAGATCGCCGCCGGATTGGACGTCACGCTGGAGAACCTGAACGTCACCAACGGCAATATCGGCAATGATGGGGCCGGTATCCGGTTTGCCGCCGGAGCGTCGGGCACCGGCGATCTCACATTGACCAACATGGCGATCTACAACAACGCGGCAGCGTTTGGCGGCGGCCTGTGGGTGGGCCTGGATGCGCAGGTCAACGGCAGCGGCGTGCAGGTTTACGACAACACCGCCACCATCTACGGGGGTGGGGTACGGTTGTACGGCGGTCGGGCTGAGTTTGTCACCAGCAACATCTTCGACAACACCGCACCGGCCGGCGGCGGCGTGTATGCGACGCAGATAGGCGGGCATAGCCCCATTCTGAACTTACCCATGACCACAGACATCTTCAACAACCAGGCCCTCACCGGTCATGGCTTGGGAGGCGGGGTGTACGTGCGCCAGGGCACCGTATCCTTATCCAAAGCCTCCGATCTCTATAGCAACGATGCCACGGTGGGTGGGGGTGCCTATCTGGTCACCGCGACCCTCACCCTTGAGGGCAGCGACGTCGAGATCAGTTACAACACGGCGACCGGCTCCGGCGGGGGGGTCTACGCCCAGGGAAGCAGCGTCAACCTGGATGACGACGCCGAGCTCGAATTTAACGACGCCGGTGGCTCCGGGGGCGGCGCCTACCTGGATGACAGCATCCTACGCAGTGATAAAGCCAGCATCGACCACAATGAAGCCCAGGGCCACGGGGGCGGCGTCTACGCCACCCATGGCTCGGTCCTCGATATGGATTTGGGCACCTATACGTGCCTAGCTCCGCGTTGCAGCCGGCTTGACAACAACACTGCGGTCGCCGGTCACGGAGGTGGCGTCTACCTGACCAACAGCCGTCTGTGGTTGGACAATACGTTCGTGGTGGGTAACAGCGGCAACCTGGGCGGGGGTGTCTATGCGTATGAAAGCACCCTCACCGTCCGCAACAGCCTCTTCACCCGCAACCATGCGACCTCGGGCTTCGGTTACGGCATCCGGCTCTATTCTGGGTCGCTGATGAGCGGTTCGGGAAACACCTTTGCCTACAATGCTTCCGGCGGCGCCGGCAATGGGCGGGCTATCGATCTCGGATCCTCGGACCTGACCGTGAGCTGCTCGATCGTCTGGGGGCACGCGGTCAGCATCAATCCGGCGGGCGAGGACGTGACCTATTCGGACGTGCAGTACGGTTACGCCGGTACCGGCAACCTGGACGTCAACCCACAGTTCGTCGCGCCGGGCAGCGGCGATTTCCACTTGCAGCTCACCAGCCCGGCCATCGACCGCTGCCTCAGCGGTTTGTCTACCGACTTTGAGGCCGAACAGCGTCCGATCGTCCAGCATACGGCAGCCTCCCCGTACGATATGGGCGCGGATGAAGCCTCGGTGCCGCTCGTGGGATTGAACGGCGCATCGTGCACCTACGGCACGGTGCAGCAGGCGGTCAATGCCGCCACCGATGGCGACATCATTCAGATCGCTTCCGGAGTCTACTTCGAGAACGTCGCCCTCTTCAACAAGGAGCTCACCTTGGTGGGCGGCTACGATACCACCTGTGCCGCCCCCGGAACGGACCCGACCCGCATCGAGGGAAGCTTGGGAAGTGGGAGTACCCTAGTCGTGCACAACGGCACCGTGACGCTGCGGGATCTGGAGCTCGCGTGGGGCAGCGGATCGGGCGGTGGCCTGCTGGCAGGAAGTAACGCGTTGGTCACGCTCGATCACACGACAGTCCACGACAACCACGCGAGCTATGGGGGCGGTATCTACGTCAATACCGGCAGCGTCGTGACCCTCACCAACGATTCGGACGTGATCAACAACACCGCCACGGTCTACGGCGGCGGCGCGCGTGTGTGGGGGACCCTCGTCGGCACCGAAACCCTCTCCGACATCAGTGACAACTGCGCCCCCCACGGCGGCGGGGTCTCGGTCAACCAGGGGGCGCTCTGGTTGGACGGCTCGGATATGGATCAGAACGAGGCAGCCGCGGCCAACGGGATAGGCGGCGGTATCCACGCGGTGGCGGCGGAGGTAGCCCTAGACGGCAACGCGTGGGTCTACCATGGGAATGCTTACGACGGCGCCGGGATCTACGCCGATGGCGCATCGCTCACCCTGATGAACAGCCACGTCGGCGGCAACGACGCCGCCCACGACGGCGGGGGACTCTACCTGACCAACGGCAGCATCATGACCGGCACGAACCTGGCCCGCATCGGCCGGGATAGGTACCCGAACAGCGCGCGCTACGGCGGAGGGATCTACCTCGACGGCAGCCGCCTGACGTTCGCGGGCAGCATCGCCTATAACACCGCCGGCGAGCGGGGTGGCGGGATCGCGGCGCTGGGTGCGTCGGACCTGACGATTGCACGGGCTGTGCTCCAGCTGAACACGGCCGTTGGCTACGGCGGCGGTATCTATGCCCAGGACAGCCATCTGAACGTTCACCACAGCCAGATGCACCGGAACGTGGGGGAGCGAGGCGGGGCGATCAGCCAGGAGGGGGCGGGCGCCGCCGCCGACCTGAGCAATACCCTCGTCTACAGCAATACCTCGACTGCCGGCTTGGGTGCCGGCATCCGCTCCGAGGCGGGCAGCGTCACGATGACCCATATGACGTTGGCCCACAACATCAGCGGGGCCGGCTACTCCCAATCTAACACCGAGGGGCTCGCGGTGAACAGCATCGCATGGGGTAACGACAACGGGGGATTCTGGGTGACCAGCGGTAATCTGACGGGCGCGTGCAGCCTCGATCAGACCGGCAATGCCGGTCCGAACCTCGATCCGCAGTTCCTCTCGCCGGGTCTTGGCGAGGACTATCATCTGAGTGGCGGATCCCCGGCCATCGATCGCTGCTCAACCGGCCTCCTCAGCGACCTGGATGACGTGACACGGCCGATTGGTAACGGCTACGATGCAGGGACTTACGAGCTCCCCTATGCCGTTACGCTTGAGCCCGACCATACGAGCACTGAAGTGCCGGGTGACGACGCTCATTATCATCATACCCTGACCAACGCGGGGATTACCACCGACACCTATACATTAGAGCTCCATTCAGACCTTGGGTGGTCGGTGAGTAGCCCCTCCAGTCCCACCGTGAAGCTGGGCCCCGGACAAAGTGCTCCGATCACCGTCGACGTCATTGTGCCCTCATCCGCGATGAGCGGGACAATGAATACCACACGCTTGATGATCGACTCAGCCGCCGCTCCCGGGTTGAACGCAGAGATAGTCGATAAGACGATCGTCGGCTTTGTACCGGGGATGACGCTCACTCCCGCCAACGAGGTCAAACAGGTATCACCGAACCGGACCTACACCTATAAGCGCTGGCTGACCAATACCGGCAACTACGCCGATACCTTCGACCTGAGCCTCACCAGCAGCCAAGGTTGGAGCAGTCTCGTAGATCCTACCCCCCTCAATCTACCGATGGGCGATACGGCTCCCGTCAGCATCCGCGTCACCATCCCTGGCCACAGCGGTGGTCAAAGCGAAACCTGTGTCCTCACAGTCTCTTCTCACGGGGGCGCAGGACCAATGACCGCCCAGATTATGCTAAACGTCGAGGTGAACGTTTACCTTCCCCTCGTGCAAAGAGAGTCCTGAGGATCAGCACACGGACTCATTCGGAGGCCGCCATAAGTAGGCGGCCTCCCTTCACTCCCGCCCCACGGCCCCCACGCCCGGATCCAACGCAAATCCAACCCCTACAACTTAAGTCACCGTCTCTCCCAACGGAGTCCATCGGCAGAAAGGACCCGTTTCATCCTATGCTAGAGACAGTGTTTGCCCCTGACTATGAACGCTGTCAGACAAACGCATTCTCAGACAAACGCATCCAAATGCCAATAGAAAGACGATCCAGATTTTAAAGGGAGGCCACCCTTGTCCAACGTCGAACGCATCCTGTCACTCTGTGCCAACCCGGCCCTCGACAAGAGCACCCACATCGACAACGTCGTGCCGGACCAGAAACTCCGCTGCGGGCCCCCCCGCATCGAGCCGGGCGGCGGCGGGGTCAACGTCGGTCGCGCCATCAACCAGATGGGAGGGAGCGCCCAGGTCATCTATCCTGCCGGCGGTCCGAACGGCGAGATGATCGCGGAGCTGCTCGACGAAGAAGGGGTGAATCAAGATTGGATTGAGATCGCGGGCAACACCCGGGTCAGCTTCACCGTCTTTGAGGACTCTACGGGTCAGCAGTACCGCTTCAGCACCCCGGGCGCGGAGATGACCGGAGCCGAGTGGCACCAGGTACTGGATGCTGTCTTCGACTGGGACGAATCGCCCGCCTATCTCATCGCCAGCGGCAGCACGTCTCCCGGGATGCCCGACGATTTCTACGCCCAGGTCGCCCGGCGCGCCCAAAAGGCCGGGGTGCGATTCATCATCGACAGTTCTGGCGAGGAGTTCCGGCTGGCCGTCGACGCCGGTGTTTTCCTGATCAAGCCCAATATGCGCGAGCTCGGACACCTGGCCGGCGAGGAGATCCGCGACGAGAACCATCAGATCGAGGTCTCGCAGCAGTTGATCGCCGAGGGCAAAGCCGAGGTCGTCGTGGTCTCGCTGGGTGCCGCCGGTGCCCTGCTGGTGACGGCAGATCGGGTGGAGCACGTCCGCGCCCCCACGGTCAACATTCAGAGCAAGATCGGGGCGGGGGACACCATGGTCGGCGGGCTCGCACTCGCGCTGGCGCGGGGAAAGAGCATCCGGGAAGCGGCCTATTTCGGCGTGGCGGCGGGCTCTGCGGCCGTGATGACGCCGGGAACCGATCTATGCAAGAAGGAGGACGTGGAGCGGCTTTACGAGCGGGTAAGCGAGGAATATCTCAACGCGTAAGCAAACCGCAAACGGCTTGTATCCCTCCACATATCCACAGCCGAGTGTGGATGTCATAAACCCCAAGCCGCGAAGAGCCCTATAACATCCATCCATGGATGGTTCCCCGCAAGTTATCGACAGTGCACCCCCGGTTATCCACAGTTATCCCCACCCACAACGGGACTTATCCACACCTTGTCAGAACAGGGTGTGCACAGGCCCCCATCCTGTGGGCCTATCTGCCATTTGATCTTTTTTGCGCACTCGGTATAGTGGCACATATCCATAATAGATCGGGAGGGTATGTCTGGGAGGTATGTCTGGGAGGTATGTCTGGGAGGTATGATGGAACATCCAAAGATCCTTAAGGACGATAAGCCTATTCGGCTCTTCGAGTCGGACATCCTGGAGTTCTTCACCCACATCCATCCGGCTGTGGTGGTCGTGATCTGGCTGCCAGTGGGCCTCTTCTTCCTGGTGCGTGCGATCCGCGACCCGAACCTTGGTGTGGCAGGTCTGCTTCTCGGGCTTCTTGTCGGGTTGGCGACCTGGACCCTGGCAGAGTACGTCCTGCACCGTTTTGTCTTTCACTTCAACCCCCGAACCCCCGGGCAGGAACGTCTATCCTTTCTGTTCCACGGGGTCCATCACGCCCAGCCCCGGTCCAAGACGCGCCTGGTGATGCCGCCGGCGGTAAGCATCCCTCTGGGCGCCCTTTTCTACGGGCTGTTCTGGCTCCTCGTCGGGCAGGGTATCGGCGCCACGGCGTGGGTCGCGCCGCTGTTCGCCGGGTTCATCATTGGCTACCTGGCCTATGATATGACCCACTACGCCACCCACCACGTACGGATCAAGGGAGGGTACTTCCTGATGGTGCGCCGCCACCATATGCGCCACCACGCTCAGACGCCGGACCAACGGTTTGGGGTGAGCTCTCCGCTGTGGGACTACGTCTTCGGGACGGAACCGAAATCATAGGCCGAACCATCGCTACCCAGGCAGACCTGAAGGTAACTGAAATCGCCGATTCCAGACGCCAGCCAACGGAGGAGCCTATGTCGGAGCGCCAACACCCGCTGCTGAGACACTACCGCCAATTGACCGTCATCGCGTCCCTGCTCTTCGCCTCGGCCCTCTGCGTGGCGCTCGTCGCGGCCCGGGCCCTCTACACCCACCGACTGATGTATCAGGGCCTGCTGTGGAACCTCTTCCTGGCGTGGCTGCCCGTGCTGAGCTCGCTGGTCGCCTACAATTTCTACAAGCGTTGGCTGAGTCTGAGCACCGCGCTGGTGATCAGCGCCGGTTTCATCTGGCTGCTCTTCTTTCCCAACGCCCCCTACTTGATGACCGACCTGATGCACCTCCAGGTCACGTCGGGCGTGCCGTTCTGGTACGATCTCATTCTCTTCAGTGCCTTCGCCTGGACGGGCCTCTTTCTGGGCGTCGTCTCGCTCACCATGATGCAGGCCCTGGTCCGGCGGAGCCTCGGGCCGGTCAGCAGTTGGGTTTTCGTGCTGGCTGCGCTGGCGGCGGGCAGTATCGGCATCTACCTCGGTCGGTTTCTGCGGTGGAACAGTTGGGACGTCTTCCTGACCCCCTCGAACATCCTGGCGGATGTGATGGACCGGCTGCGGAACCCGTTCGATCACCTGCAGACGTTTGGATTCACGATGCTCTTCTTTCTGCTGCTGATGGCGACCTATTGGATCGTGGTGGCTTTGGCCGGGTTTCGGGAGGAAACGTCCAAGTAGCGTGTGAGGCTTGGAACGCACTGTGTCACATCCCCGTGACGTCGTCACCGCAGTAGCCTGTCATCCGGCTTAGGGTATACTCCCCCTATGACATCCGATACTTCAAAGACACACCGCCGCGCCGTTCTCTTTCTGATCCTGACCGCTATTCTGTGGAGCACCAGTGGGCTCCTCGTCAAACTGATCGATTGGCAGCCGATGTCCATCCTTGCCGGGCGCAGCCTCCTCGCGGCCTGCGTGTTCGCCCTCTATCTCCGCGACCTGCGATTTCGCCCCAGCCGGGTGCAGATCCTGGGCGCGGTGACCTTTCTGGCCACGCAGGTGCTCTTCATCACCTCGACGAAGATGACCACGGCGGCTAACGCCATCTTTCTCCAATACACCGCCCCCATCACCGTCATCCCGCTCAGCATGCTCTGGCTGGGCGAGCGTCCCCAACGCGCCGACTGGCTGGCGCTGGTCGTGATTCTGGTCGGATTGGGGTTTTTCTTCGGCGACGACCTCAACCTGGATGGGCGCATCGGCAATTTCTTGGCTATTATCAGCGGCGTCACCATGGCGGTGATGACCGTCTGTATGCGACGCGCCGGGATGGAGACCGAGAACGCGCAAGCCCCGGCCCAGACCATTCTGATGAGCCACGTGACCGGGGCCCTGATCGGGATGCCCTCCCTGGTCCGCGAGACGTTCACCCTGCAAAACCTGGGCATCATCGCCTTTCTGGGGCTCTTCCAGATCGGCCTGGCCTTTCTCCTCTACTCCAGCGCCGTCCGGCACGTCCACGCGGTGGAGACCACCCTGATCGTCACACTGGAGCCCATCCTGAATCCGCTTTGGGTCTTCCTCGTCATCGGGGAGATACCGGGGCCGATGGCACTTCTGGGCGGCGTGCTGGTCATCGGAGCGGTCACAGCGCGGGCGTGGGTCAGCGCACACACGCCGGCGATGACACCGGATGCGGAGCCCGCCACATAAGGCCGTTCCAAAAAACAAATCATCCCAATAACCGAGATTTTCCAAGAAAAAAGCCCTCGATTTGGGGTGATTAAATCCTGGAACTACCTAAGCAGGGAAGCGCGCCCCATCACGTCGCTTGCCCCTCGCGATCCGGCGTCGGCAGGATAGCGCGGGCGAAGATAAGATAGCCCGTATGCCCGACGATGCGGTCGAAGGGGCGCAGCCGGTCCGCCACCGGCTTATAGGGCCGGAGCATCAGTTCCTCCACCTCGACAAAATCGAAGGGGTGCGCCTCAAAATAGCTCAGCAGTTTCGCGATCTGATTGGTGGTGGGCAGGATACAGCCGAAAAAGCCGCCACCCTTGAGCGCCGCGTGCGCTTGCGTGAGATAGAGCCAGGGCCTTCGAACGTCCAAGAACAGCGCGTCCACGTCCCGCTCGTCGAACCCCTCCACGATGTCCCGCTCTTTGAAGGTCACCTGATCGGAGAGGCCCACTTCCGCCAGATTCTCCCGGGCTACCCCCTGGAGGTCCGGGCGCACGTCGTAACTGTAGATGTGACCGCCGGGCCGCACGAGACGCGCCATCGCCAACGTCAGCCCGCCGCTGCCCGTCCCAGCCTCAATGACGTGGGTGCCGGGCCCGATGTTCATCTTCATCACGATATAGCCGATCTCTTTGGGATAGATGATCTGAGTCGCGCGCTTGATCTTGCGCACGAGTTGATCGAGAGACGGCGGCAGAACCTGGTAGGCATACCCCAGATGGGTGTGAACCGTGATCCCCCACGGCTGCCCGATGACCTCATCGTGGGGTAAGACCCCGCGATGGGTCTGATGCTCCTGGCCCGCCACCATCCGCACCAGAAACTCTTTGCGATCCTGCCCGCATAGCAGCACGATATCCCCTTCGCGAACCCTTCCGCGCTCCGGACCCGCAGCTATCTCCGAACGTCCTGACGCCGTCTCTGGTTGCACGCTGTCCTCCGCTGTCCTGTCCACCGGTGAAGTTGCATTGTAACAGATACGAAGGCAAAGGGAGAATCGGCGGACCTTGCGAATCCTAACTTTTACAATCGCGATAAAGGGTTTATAATCATTGGTAGGTTCTGAGCCGAGGTGCCAAATTGTGTTCAATCACCCTTGAAAGGGCAGAACTTTGCGATTGGGTCGTCAAGAACTCAACAGCCAACCTCGAAGTTGAGCACAACCAGATCATATAAGGGGAGCTTATGTCTAATACCACCATTGACCGCATGGCCATCGCCATCGTGGACGGCGGACAATCCAAGGACCTCCTCAAGGCCCTTAACGAGCAAGACTTTCCGGTGACGATTGTCGATGCCGTCGGGGGCTTCCTCCACGAGGCGATGGTCACGATGATTATCGGGATGCCACAACGGAGGTTGCCCAAATTCTTTTCCCTCGTTCGCGAGAAATGCCCAAGCCGCACCCGATACGTTCCCATGGGCGTAGAGCTCTCGATCTCTCCGGGCTACCCGATGATGATCGAAGCGCGGGTGGGTGGGGCGACGGCCTTCATTATTCCAGTTGAGCGTTTTGTGCAACTATGAGGAGTGCGGACATGAAACTAGTCGTAGCAATCATCAGTGATTCGGATGCAATGGATGTCACGGACGCCTTAGTGGAAAACGACTTCCGCATGACGCGTATTGCCAGCACCGGCGGCTTTCTGCGCCGTGGCAACGTGACCCTGTTGATCGGCGTTGAAGAGGATGCCCTCGATCGGCTCTTTGAAACCATCCAAAACGCCTGCGAGGCCCCGGAACGACCCCGCGAGCACAAGGCGACGATTTTCGTTCTACCGGCAGAGGACTTCATCCAACTGGGCTGATACCCTCTGAAGGTCCTGAGGAAAGAGGATGGCCAACAACAACGTCGAACAGAGAGCCTATCACGGCGAGATCGATCCCGAGGGATTAGCGCAGACCCTCGTCCTCCAGTTTGACGAGGGGGACACGCGCACCCGGTGGATGCGGCAGGGCGGCAAACGGGCGATGGTCCAGATCCAGAGCCGGCAGGTGGAATTCGGAGACCCCACGACCGGCGTCTCCATCCTGATCGCGCCGACCCAGACCGGGCTCACCGTCTCGGTGAGCCGGCAACGGATCCTCGGCCTCGCCGCCGACATGGCCAAGACCGGGGTGCAGGCGTGGTTGAATCCGATGCGCCTCCTGGGCGAGATCGACGACATCGCCCGCAACGTCCGCTGGTTGGGGCTAAGTCGGGAGATTTGGGAGGCCGTCGATGACTACTGTCGCACCCAGGGAGCCGGACGCGGCAACGCCGGCATGCTCACTCATGTGACCTGTCCGTACTGTGGAACGCCCAACGCGCTGGGTGACGCCAACTGCAAGGCCTGTCGGGCCCCGCTTGCCCAGGCTCAACCAATCGCATGCGGGCAATGCGGATTCCTCAACGCCCCACAAGCCGGTTTATGTGTCAACTGCGGGGCGAGGTTATAGGGGAGATAGGGACTCGATAAGGAATTGAACGCAACCTAACGGAGGAGGCGAGCGCTTTGGGACAACATGACAATCACGCACAGAAAATCCGCGTGCTGGTGGCCAAGCCCGGCCTTGATGGTCACGACCGTGGCGCCAAGGTCATCTCGCGGGCGCTCCGGGATGCCGGGATGGAAGTCATCTACACCGGCCTGCGCCAGACGCCAACCATGATCGCAGATGCCGCACTCCAGGAGGACGTGGACGCGGTCGGGCTGTCGATTCTCTCCGGGGCGCATATGGCTCTCGTCCCCCGCATCATGGATGCCCTGGAGACGCGCGGCCTGGAGGAGGTCGCGGTCTTCCTCGGAGGCATCATCCCCAAAGACGACATCCCCGAACTCAAAGCGATGGGGATCCGGGAGGTCTTCGGACCCGGCACCCGCACTGACCGGGTGGCGGCCTTTATCCGAAAGACCGTAGGAACCGGCGCAGTGCCGGCATGAATGACGCCACCCGACGGACGCTGGCCGAGCACGTCCTGCACGGAGATCGGCGGGCGCTGGCACGCCTGCTGACCCTGATCGAGAACGGCAAACCTGAGGGCCAGCGGACGCTGGCGGCACTCTTCCCCGAAGCCGGACACGCCCACGTCGTGGGATTCACTGGCTCCACCGGTGCGGGAAAAAGCACCCTCCTCAATCGTGTGGCGCGGGCCTTCCGCACGCGTGACGTCGAACTGGCAATCGTCGCCGTCGACCCCACCAGTCCCGTATCGGGCGGAGCCCTGCTGGGGGACCGCCTGCGGATGCGGGATCTGGTCGGCGATCCCGGCATCTTTATCCGCAGCATGGCCTCACGGGGACATCCAGGCGGGGTGGCGCACGCCACCCGCGACGTGGTCACGGCCCTGGACGCGGCCGGATTCCCCTTGATCCTCGTTGAAACGGTCGGGTCGGGCCAGGCTCAGGTCGCGGTCGCCCAGGTGGCCCACACCGTCGTCCTGGTCGAGGCCCCGGGGATGGGCGACGACATCCAGGCACTCAAGGCGGGACTGCTGGAGATCGCCGACGTGATTGTGGTCAACAAAGCGGACCGGCCCGAGGCCAAACGGACGGTCGTGGCGCTCAAGACCATCCGCACCAGCGTCCCGCACGGACACCACTGTCCCGAGACCGACGAGGCATTGTCCGAAACTCAGCCCTCCGGAGAGGCATCGTGGCAGGTTCCTATCCTCGAGACGAGTGCGACCTCCGGTCAGGGCATTGACGCGCTCGTCGACGCGGT
Organism: Anaerolineae bacterium; assembly: GCA_034437735.1. Taxonomy (GTDB): domain Bacteria; phylum Chloroflexota; class Anaerolineae; order B4-G1; family SLSP01; genus PWVB01. The sequence continues at coordinate 2,735 of DAOTTS010000111.1, read as the reverse complement.
CGTGGCCCACAAGACGCATCTTCAGACGAGCCAAGCCTGGGAGTCCCGACAGCGCCAACACGCGCAGACCTCGGTCCGGATGTGGCTGCTCCGACACTTTGAAGACCGTTTCGATCGTCAGATGACGCCGCAGACGGTCGATACGGCGATCCAGGCGGTTGGCGACCGCACGCAGGATCCCGCCGGCGCGGCTCAGGATCTGCTCGAGGCTTTCCTTGAAAAGTATCGAACGGATGGGTAGGGTTAGACCCGACGTCAAGAGAAGGGGGGAGAACAGATGGTCTATGTAGGGTGTTATGGTGAAATCGTGCTCTATGGCGGCACAGGATGTCCGGAACTTGCCGGGCAGGTCGCCCACGACCTGGGCGTCGAGCTCTGTTCGCGCGAGGTGATCACCTTCCCTAACAGCAATACGTTCGTGCGGCTGGGCTCCAGCGTCAGGGGGCAGGACGCGTTCATCATCCAGACCACCTCCGCGCCGACCAACGACAATCTGATGGAGCTATTGATCTTCATCGATACCCTCAACCGCGCCTCCGCCGGGCGCATCACCGCGGTGATCCCCTATCTCGGTTATGCCCGTTCGGACAAGAAGGACCAGCCGCGCGTCCCAATCACGGCCCGGCTGGTCGCGGATATGATCGAAGTCGCCGGCGCCGACCGCTACATCACGCTGGACCTTCACTCCGGGCAAATTCAGGGCTTCTTCAATACACCCGGGGACGTGCTCACTGCCTTCCCGCTCCTGGCCGACTATATGCGAAAACAGGATCTCAAGAACGCCGTCGTCGTGGCCGCGGACCTGGGTTTCGCCAAGAAAGCCCGCGCGTTCGCCACTGAATTGGATCTGCCGGTCGCCTTCGTCGAGAAACGGCGCACGGACAGCCACACCGAGGCCCTCACGGTGATCGGTGAGGTCGAGGGCAAGGACGTCATCATCGTCGATGACGAGGTCGATACCGGGGGGACGATCTGTGACGCCATCAAGGTCCTCAAAGAAAACAACGCCGAGGACGTGTACGTATGCTTCATCCATCCGGTGCTCTCCGCCGACGCCGCCGACCGCCTGCGGGCCCAACCGATCCGCAAGATCGTGACCACCAACTCGGTGCCCCTCCCCGCCGAGAAACGGCTGCCCAATATGGTCGTGATCTCGGTCTCGCCGCTGCTGGCGGGCGTGATCCGGCGCGTGCACGAGGGCCGGAGCGTCGGTGAGATGTTCGATCCCTATCATGGGTATAGCTGAGGCACCGATCCTCCCGTAAAAAATCCTTGTCCAAGCACGCATTTCCTTTATAATGATCTTGGATTAAGGGGGCGCTTGATCGTGCCGGATGAAGTCAACGATCGTCGGCACAGCCCTATGGACGGTACATTGACGGCCCGATCCACGGGCCGTTTCTTATTGAGTCACACGTCACACCATCACGTTCGCAGATAAAACGGAATTGAGACAATAGCTTATGGAAATGCAAAAGGTAATCAAGAGGCTGTCCGCCCTGGAATCGCGCTACGAGGAGTTGGCCCAATTGATGGCCGATCCGGAGATCGCCCAGGATTACGAGAAGGTCGCGGAACTGGCCAAAGAACGCTCCGACCTTGAGGATACCGTCACGGCCTACCGCCGGTATCAGGAGATCGAGGAGGAGCTTGAGGGCACCCGTGAGATGCTCGCCGACGACGATCCAGAGATCCGGGAGATGGCGGAAGAGGAGATCGAATCCCTCACCAGGGAACAGCAACGGCTCGAGGATCGGTTGTTGCAGATGTTGATTCCCAAGGACGAGCGGGATGAGAAGGACGTGATTATGGAGATCCGGGCCGGCGCGGGGGGCGACGAAGCGGGGCTCTTTGCCGCCGAACTCTTCCGGCTCTACACGCGCTACGCCGAACGTCAGGGGGGGTGGAAGACCAAGATCATCAGTGAAAACCGCACCGGCATCGGTGGTTACAAGGAAGTAATCTTCTCCGTCGAGGGTCAGGGCGCGTTCTCCCACCTGAAGTACGAGAGCGGCGTCCACCGGGTGCAGCGAGTGCCGGTGACCGAGTCCAGCGGGCGCATCCACACCTCGACCGTGACGGTCGCCGTGCTGCCGGAGGTCGACGACGTCGAGATCGACATCGATCCCAATGACCTGGAGATCACCACCTACGGCGCATCCGGCCCCGGCGGCCAGCACATGCAGAAGAACGACACCGCCGTGCGGATCACCCACGTGCCCACCGACACCGTGGTCACGTGTGAGAGCGAGCGGTCGCTGACCCAGAACAAGCTGCGCGCGATGGACGTGCTCCGCGCCCGCCTCTACGAGGAGGAGCGCCGGCGCCAGGTCAACGAGATCGAGGCCGCCCGCCGATCCCAGGTCGGCAGCGGCGAGCGCAGTGAGAAGATCCGCACGTACAACTTCCCCCAGAATCGCGTGACCGATCACCGCATCGGGATGAGCTCCCACAATCTGCCCGTCGTGATGGAGGGCGAGATCGATGAGTTCATCGAAGCGCTGACGCTGGACGAGCAGGCCCAGCGGTTGGAGCATCTGGTCGAGGAGCTCGAAGCCGAGGCTCAATAATTGAAGCCGGGCACCAGAAGCGATGCCCACCTAGGCTTATTGCAGAAACGTGCCCCCGGTCAACCGGGGGCGCGTCTGGTTTCGAATCCGTGCCAAGCGATACGATCTCAGCCCTTGACATCGGGCAATTCGGCCAGGGCCGCCTGCAGCTTGCGCTCCTCGAGA
>DAOTTS010000110.1:0-4412 GCA_034437735.1 Anaerolineae bacterium | reverse complement strand
CGAGCCGACGACGTCGTTGGACGTGACGATCCAGGCGCAGATCATCGACCTGGTGAGGCGGCTGCGAGACCGACTGGGGATGGCCGTGATCTGGATCACGCACGACCTGGGCGTGGTGGCGGGGCTGGCGGAGCGGGTCAACGTGATGTACGCGGGGCAAATCATCGAGTCAGGAACGGTGAAAGAGATCTATGGGAACCCACACCACCCCTACACGGTGGGATTGTTGGGTTCGGTGCCGCGTCTGCATCAGGTGGAGGGGGTCAAGCTCTTTTCCGTTCGCGGGGAACCGCTGGACCTGTTGGGATTGCCAGAGGGCTGTCCCTTTGTGCCCCGCTGTGACTATGTCGTGGAGCGCTGTCGTCACAAAGCGCCGCCGTTGGAACCGGCAGAGCCGGGGCACCTGGCGGCCTGCTGGGAGAAAGAGAGAGTGAGGAAGCTGCAATGAACAATCAACGAGAAGTGATATTGCAAGTGGAGAATCTGAAAAAGTATTTCCCCATCCGGCGGGGGGTGTTTCAGCGTCACGTGGGAGACGTGAAGGCGGTGGATGGGGTGAGCTTCAACGTCTATCGTGGAGAGACGTTGGGGCTGGTGGGCGAGAGCGGCTGCGGCAAGACGACGACGGGCCGCACCATCATCCGCCTGACCGAGCCGACCGATGGGCGCGTGCAATTTGCAGATACAGACCTGGCGGGTATTGAAGGCCGCGATCTGCGGCAGATGCGGCGCAAGATGCAGATGATCTTTCAGGATCCGTATGCCTCGCTAAGCCCGCGCATGAGCGTGCTGGGCATCGTCGGGGAGCCTTTGGAAGTGCACCGCGTGGCGAAGGGGAGAGAGAAGCGGGAGCGCGTGGCGGACCTGCTCGAGATGGTGGGGCTGGACCCGGCCTTTATGACGCGCTATCCGCACGAGTTCTCCGGCGGGCAGCGGCAGCGAATCGGCATCGCGCGGGCCCTGGCATTGAACCCGGACATGATCATCTGCGATGAGCCGATCTCGTCGCTGGACGTATCGATCCAGGCGCAGGTGGTGAACTTGATGGAAGAGTTGCAGGAGAGGATGGGGCTGACCTACATTTTCATCGCCCACGACCTGAGCATGGTGCGGCACATCAGCGACCGGATCGTGGTGATGTACCTGGGAAAGGTGGTGGAGTTGACGGACCGGAAGACGCTGTACGACAATCCACTGCATCCCTACACCCAGGCGTTGCTGTCGGCAGTGCCGATCCCCGATCCGGTCATTGAGGAGAAGCGGCAGCGCATCATTCTGGAGGGCGACCTGCCCAGCCCGTCGAACCCGCCCAGGGGCTGCAACTTTAATACGCGCTGTCCGGTGGCTATGGATACCTGCTTCGAGGTGGAACCAGAGTTCGTCGAGATCGAAGAGGGACACTTTTGCGCCTGTCACCTGGTGACAGCACAAGGATGAGCGGTAGTGGATTTGTATCTTTTCAATAATTCGGGGCAGTACTGTAGCCGCGCTTTCCATAGCGCGCTAGCCTGTCGAGGTATGGAAACCTCGACTACATCCCCCGACTTTTTGGGAATATACGTGGATTTGTTTGTCCCCGGTACAACGTCTCCATGTGCCGACGTTAGGCTTGGATGATGCTTTGTATCGGAAACTTGTTAGGGGCCTATCGTCAGTGGTAGGTTTTGTGATACGGTGAAGAGGAGAGATCGTTCATAAAGGAGGTGGGGCGCAGAAAAGTTTGGTTTGCTCGAGACGTTGTAAAAGTTTGTTAACCGTTAACTAGAGTAGGAGGAGAATAGGAACATGTTTAGCAAAAAGTGGTACGTGTTGCTGGCCGTCTTGGTAGTCGGAAGCACCCTGTTGTCTGCTTGTGCAGCTCCGGCGGCTCCGACGGCAGAGATGGTAGAAGTAGAAGTCACCCGAGTCATAGAGAAAGAGGGTGAGACCGTGGTAGAGGTGGAGCAGGTGGTCGTCACCGCTACGCCCGAGCCGGAGAAGGCGGTCGAGTTCAAGGCGCCAGATCCGGATACGTTTGTGCGGGTGACCCATGGTGACGTGGATACACTCGACCCGGCCTGGAACTATGAGACCTTTGGCGATGGCCTGATCGAGGACGTCTACGACATGTTGGTCGAATACAAGGGTTCGGACGCGACCCAGTTCGTGCCGGAACTGGCCACCAGTTGGGAGATCCTGGACGATGGCAAGACCTACGTCTTTACCATCCGCGAAGGGGTCAAGTTCCACGAAGGGCAGGACCTGACGCCCGAGGACGTGGCCTACAGCTTCCAGCGCGGCCTGCTCCAGGGCGGCGGCTGGTCGCCCCAGTGGTTGTACACCGAGGCGTTCTTCGGCAACGGTGTCTATGACATCGCCGAGCTGGTGAACCCCGACTGCGCGGACGATCCCGAGTGTCTGCAAGCGGAGGATCCCGCGGCGCTGATGGCGGCCTGTGAGCGGGTGCAGGATGTCATCGTCGCCGACGATGCCGCGGGCACCGTCACCTTCTATCTGGACCAGTCCTGGGGGCCGCTCCTGTCGACCCTTGCTGGCTCCTGGGGCGCAGTCCTGGATAAGGACTGGGCCATCGAGCAGGGCACCTGGGACGGCGACTGCGCCACCTGGCAGAACTATTACGGCGTCACGTCCGAGAGTACCCCGTTGCGCGACGTGATGAACGGCACCGGCCCCTACAAGTTCGATCACTGGACCCCCGGTGAGGAGTTCGTCCTGGTCGCCAACGAGAACTACTGGGCGACGGAACCCGTATGGCCGGACGGCCCCTCTGGCCCGCCCCGGATCAAGCGCGTGGTGACTCTGATGGTAGATGAGTGGGGCACCCGCTTTGCGATGACACAGGCCGGCGACGCCGACCTCGTGACCGTGCCGCGCGAGAACGTCTCGCAGGTAGACCCGATGGTGGGCGAGTGGTGCGACTTTGTGGACTGGGGCGAGTACGACTGCCAGCCCACCGAGAACCCCGACGGGCCGCTGCGCCTGTACTTTGGCACGCCTTCCACCTGCCGCACCGATGCCTTCTTCACCTTCGATATCAACGTCGAGGGTGGCAACCCCTACGTGGGCAGCGGCGAGCTGGACGGCAACGGCATTCCGGCCAACTTTTTCAGCGACGTGCATGTCCGCAAGGCGTTCAACTACTGCTTCGACCACGAGGCCTTCATCCAGGACGCGCTGGTCGGCGAGGGCGTGCAGAACATTGGCCCGATCAACGCGGGGCTGATCGGCTACCAGGAGGATGGTCCGTACTACAGCTACGACCTCGACAAGTGCGCCGAGGAGCTGGAGTTGGCTTGGGATGGCGCGGTGGCCGAGAACGGCTTCCGCTTCCAGATCGCCTACAACACGGGCAACGTGACGCGCCAGACGATCTCCGAGATCTTGCAGGCGAACCTGGCCGACATCGATCCCAAGTACACCATCGAGATCATCGGCCTGCCGTGGCCCAGCTTCCTGGCAGCGGTTCGCGCCAGCCGCCTCCCGATCTTTGTGAGCGGCTGGTGTGAGGACATTCACGACCCGCACAACTGGGTGCAGCCGTTCATGGTCGGCACCTACGCGGCGCGTCAGAGAATGCCGGATGAGATGCACGCGGAATTCCTCGAACTGGTCAGCGCTGGCGTGGGCGCTCCCACACCGGAGGCGCGCGCCGAGATCTATCACCAGATCAACCAGCTCGACTATGAATATGCCCCGCGCATCACCCTGGCCGTTCAGTCCGGACGGACCTACGTGCAGCGCTGGGTGACGGACTATCTGATCAACCCCATGATGCGCTTCCCCTTCTACGCCTACGATAAGGAATAAGTGCATCGGTATAAGTAAAGTGAGCAGGAGAGAGCCATCGCGCTCTCTCCTGCCCCTCCCCTTTTCCAGGAGGAACTAGATACGTTTCTTGGAGGGACAAGATGGTCAATTACGTCATTCGTCGTTTATTGTTGGTTCCCTTTCTGCTCTTCGGCGTCACTGTTCTGATCTTTGGTTTGCTCCAGTTCCTCAGCCCCGTGGAACGCTCGGCGCTCTATGTGCGCGATATCCCCCGGAACGAGCGGGCCCTGGACGGCGTGATCCGATTGTATGGACTCGATCAGCCCGTGTACGTGCAGTATTGGAAGTGGCTGGTGGGATACCGCAACCCGAACACGGGCGAGGTGACGGGCGGGATCCTGCGCGGTGACTTTGGCTACTCCCGCACCGCTTCCCAGCCCGTCATTGATATGATCAAACACCGCTTCCCGGCCTCGCTGGAACTGTCGCTCTGGGCCGTGCTCCCGGTCGTGGGCGGAGGGATACTTTTGGGTGTGCTCGCTGCGGTCAATCACAACCGCTGGCCCGACCACCTGGCCCGCATTTTCGGCATCGTCGGCTGGTCGTTCCCGGACTTTGTGTTTGGGTTGTTGGTCCTGATGTTC
>DAOTTS010000109.1:0-14808 GCA_034437735.1 Anaerolineae bacterium | reverse complement strand
TTTCCCCATAATCTTTGGCTACTTTCATCTATATGCCTCCCTGTGTGACTTCGACACCGCGCAGGTATTATACACGGAACTAGCTACTTGCGCCAGTTTTGCTGTTACTGAAAGAGACCGAGGAGGATGGGGTATGCAGTGGGTGCGTAACGAGGAAGCGGATCCAGATCGCCGGCAGATGCTGCGGCGTGCGATCTGGATCACGGTGGCGGGCAACGTTCTGTTGGCCGTGGGCAAGGGCGTCGCGGCGACGCTCTCCGGCAGCGTGGCCCTCTACGCCGACGCCGCCAACTCCATCTCCGACGTCGTCTACGCGCTGATGCTGGCCCTCGGCCTGTGGGTTGCCCAGCGGCCCGCGGACCTCTCCCACCCTCAGGGCCACAGCCGCTTCGAGCCGTTGGTGGGCCTCGTCGTCGCGGCTGCGATGACGTTCGCAGCCTACGAGGCCGGGCGCGCCTCGATCGTGCGCTTCCGGGCAGGGGGGACGACCCTCGATCTGGGACTGCCGACCCTGGCCCTGGTGCTCAGCGCCGGTATCAAGTTGGGTATGTACGCACTGATCCACCGCATCGCCGGGCGTGTGCAGAGCCCGGCCCTCGACGCGGCGGCGAAGGACAACCTCGCCGACGTGTTGAGCTCGCTGGCGGCCTTCGCGGGCACCGCCGGCTCGGTTTTTCTCACCCCGCTGGCCGACCCCATCGCCGGCGTCGTCGTCACCCTGTGGATCGCGCGGGCGGCGTTCGAGGCGTGGCAGGACAACCTCAAGTATTTGACGGGCGGCGGCGCCCCACCGGATCTCCGCGAGGATATCGTCGAGGCGGCGGAGGCGGTCGACGGCGTCGTGCACGTTCACCAGGTGATCACGGAGTACGCCGGTCCGAATCTGGTCGTCGACGTGCACGTCAACGTCGACGGCAACCTCTCCCTCTTCGAGTCGCACGCCATCGCCGACGAGGTGCAGGCGGCTCTGGAGTCTCTCACCGACGTCGACCGGGCGTACGTGCACGTGGAGCCCTGTCAGATCCCGGAGGGATCCGGCTGTTGATGCGCGGTCTTTCAGGTATAATCACGTCTTGATGACATCGTCAAGGGACAGGCCAATGGACGCACTGCTCGAACGCAGCCCGGTTCTGGGGCTGGAGGATGGGTGGGTGCTGATCCCGCTGATGGCGGCGGCGGGCGGCGCCTGGGCCTTCGCCCAGCCCTGGACCTCCGCCGAGGTGCCCACGCTGCTCACGATGGTCGCCCTGATGTTGGGGGGCTGGCACCCCTTATGGCGCGCGGTCACCCGGACCGATTGGGCGACGCCCCTGTGCCGCTGGCGCGAGTGGGAGACGGAGGCGCCCTTGAAACCGTGGCCCTATCTGCAGCCGGGCACGCCGGGCGCAGCCTTGCACCGGCAGCTCCGCCGGGCGCGGGCCTGGTGGCACGCGGTGGGCCGGGAGGCGCTGCACCTTCCCCTGCGCCGTGCTGTTCTCGCCGGCGTCCTGAGCCTGCTGCTGGGCGCCGTGCTGGGCCGGACGGCGCTGCTGCTGACGCTCGCCTTCCTGGCGGTGACCGAGCTGGCGGCGCTCTGGCATGACGGCGCGGGGCGCGTCGGGTCCGGGTGGCACGGATTGGCCCTGGGCGCGCTCCCTTGGATGTTGGGCGCCTCGTTGGGCGATCGAAGCATAGCGGCGACGTTCCCCTCGTCCCTGGCGGTCCTTCTGTTGATCGGGTTCTACAGCGCAGCTGGGTGGCACGCGGTCTTTGGCCCGCTGGCGGCTGCGGGGTTCCTCGTCATACAGGGCCGGGCCATCGCGCCCGGCTGGCTGCTGCTCCTGGCGGTCCCCGGGGGGATCGTCCTGGCCCGGGGCGCCGACGCCGAGCGCTATCACCAGGCGGTGGGCCCGTGGCTGCTGGCGATGATCGGCGTGCTCGCCTGGACGGTGACCTGATGGGGTGGCTTATCGGGATTCTCGCGGTGCTGATCGTGGCGGCGCTGCTCTATTGGCAGCTCATCATCGCGGAGGGCGCCTACCTCGGACGCGGGGTCGTGACCCTGCTCTACGATTGGTCGGCGAAGATGTACGACCGTATCAAGCAGTTCCAACCCCGGTACGAGCAGTGGTTTCTGGCCCGCCCTTTGTCGAACGCGCTCTTTTCTTTCCCCAGTCCCTGGATCCTGGACGTGGCGACCGGCACCGCGCGTCTTCCCCGTGCGCTCTTCCAGGAGGTCAGCTTCCGGGGGCGGGTCGCGGGGCTCGATCTCTCGCGCCGGATGCTGGAACAGGCGGTGGCGAAGACCCGATCGTGGTCAGAGCGGGTGCCGCTGCTCTGGCAGCGGGCCTCGGATCTTCCGTTTCCCGACGCGACCTTCGAAGCGGTCACCTGCCTGGAGGCCCTGGAGTTCATGCCCGATCCGGAGACTGTGCTCGCGGAGATGGTCCGCGTGCTGCGGCCCGGCGGCATTTTGATGACCACCAACCGCATCGGACGGGACGCCAAGTGGATGCCCGGTCGCACCTATGCGTCCGAGGCCTTCGAGGCGCTGCTCCGGGACCTGGGCCTGGAGATGGTCCGCACGCGGCCCTGGCAGGAGGACTACGACCTTATCTGGGCGGTCAAGCCCGGGAGCCTCACGCCGCTGGACCCGCGCCCTTTGGAGGCGCTGCTGCGCTGCCCGCTGTGCGGGAGCGAGGTGCACCGGGAGGACGACGCGTTCCACTGTGAGGCGTCCCACGTCATCCCCGTCGCTGACGATCGGATCATCGAGGTCGTGAACGTCCGTCCCCAAGACGAACGGCGCTGAAGCGCCTACTACAAACGAGGTTGTCCCTATCGGCGGGGCAGCTGCGACATCAACCGCCGGATGCTGGCCCGCAGGGGCCTCGACCCGCTCTTGCGCGCCTGCGCCATCGCCCGGTTGAGAAAGACCCGCGCCCGATTGCGGTTGCCGTGCCGGGCATAGAGCACCGCCAGGTTCTGCAGCGTCTTCGCCTGCCCTTCGGCGTCGTCGAGCGCCTCGCGCAGGGCCAGCGCCTCGCGGTACTGATCCATCGCCGCCTGCCAATCCCCCTGCCCGTTGTAGGAGGCCGCCAGGTTGTTGAGGGCGACCGCCTCGGCGGCGCGATCGTCCAGATCCTGATACGTCCGCCGCGCCTCCTCGGCGTAAGTCTGAGCGCGCGCCCAATCCTCGGTCGCCAGGTAGACGCTCGCCAGGTTGTTGCGTGCTTCGGCCTCGGCGCCTGGGTCCCCCGCCTCCTGGGCCAGCGTGATGACCTGCTCGTAGCACGCCACGCCCTCCTCCCAGTCGCCGTCCCCCAGATGGGCCTGCGCCTGGGCGTTGAGCGCCGCGATTTCCTCCTGGATGGGTTCGGTTTGCTCTGTCGCTTCGCTATTTTCAGTCGTTTCAATATCGTCGGTCAAGATGCTCTCTCCTTTACGGTTGATAGTCAAATGTCATCGTGAAACCGGCGCCGACCTCGTAGTAATCGTCGCCGTAGGCCTCGGCGAACATCGCTCGGGCCTTGTCGCCCGTGCAGTGCGTCGGCCCCACGGCTGCGACGTCCATGGCCTGTAACGCCTCGATGGTCTGCTGGATGCGCCGGGTGCCTGCGTCACGCAGATGGTACCCCCCGATGACCATAGCGATCGGCCCGCCGGTGACCTCCAGGACGCGTTCGGTCATCGCCTCCACGCCGGGGTGGGCGCAGCCGGTCACCACAACCCAGCCCGCCGTGGTCCGGAGGGCCATCGCCTGCTCGGTCACCGGCCCCTTCACCGGCCCCGTGCTCCACACGCCGGGCCGGACCTCCACCGGTTCCGAGACCTCCACCAGCGTCGTCCGCTCGCGGATCTGCGCCTTGAATGAGGAGGCGAAGATATCGGGCACGACGACCTCCGGGGTGTGCGCCGAGGCGGTGGTCTCCAGCAGCCGCGCCAATCCGCCGGTGTGGTCGCCGTGCTCGTGCGAGAGGATGACAAGATCGATGGCTGCCGGATCTTTATCCAGGACCGCCAGGTTGTCCATCAGAGTGGGGCCGTCCCCGCTGGTGTCGAACAGCAGGGTCAGGTCGGGACGCTCGATGAGACAGCCGAATCCCCATCCCGTGGTCAGCGCGCGGTCGTAGGGGTTGTTGTCGCAGACGACGGTCATTGTGATCATTACAGTCTCCTTGGTCGCTGTGATCGCCGTAGACTTGGGTTCCGGGGAGGGCGTCACGCTCGGCGTCAGCGTTGGGGTCGGCGTGGGGGGCGCGGGTGAGTGCGTCGGCGACGGTTGAAACGTCGGCGTTGCCTCGGGGCTCATCAGGGCGGTCCCCACGAACGATCGCGGTGCCGGGGTCTCCGTGCAACCCAGGAGTATACCCACGCAGAGGAGCAGGGCGGCCCACCGGATGGGCGCACGGGCAAGGGGATGCCTCGACCTGTTCATGCTCCCCGCTGTCTCTCTGACGGGCGCACCGACGGGGCGTCCAGGGCGTCGCGCACCGAACGGGCGAACGCGTCGGCGTCCAGGGGCTTGTGGACCACGTCGAGAAACCCGACCGCCCTCAGTTCATCCATCACGTCACCCAAGGGATAGCCGGTGATGGCCAGCAGCTTGACCTCAGGGTCGAGCTCCCTCAACGCCCGGGCGAGCGTCCGCCCGCTCATCTCGGGCATCACCAGGTCGCTGACGACCAGATCGATCCCACCCTGCTGCAAAGCGGCCTCGTAGCGCCTCAGGGCCTCGGTCCCGTCCGGGGCCTGATGCACCTGATAGCCCAGGGACCGCAGCAGAGAACTCACAGCCTCCCGCAGTTCCGTCTGATCCTCGACCAGCAGGATCGTCTCCCCGCGACCCTGAGGCACCTCGAGTTGCGGGTGTGCGAGCTCCGCTTCCGTGTCGCCGGTGAGCGGCAGATAGATGCGGACGGTCGTCCCCTGATCCACCTCGGACTCGACGTCGATCGCCCCTTGGTGCTGGCGCACGACAATGCCGTAGACCTGCGCGAGCCCCAATCCCGTGCCCTGCCCCGCTTGCTTCGTGGTATAGAAGGGCTCGAAGAGATGGTCCTGGACCTCCTCGGTCATCCCCATACCGCTGTCCTTGATGGACATCCGCGCCCACGCGCCCAGCGCCATGGCCGTCACCGGCGGTGGGTCCCCGGCGCGTAGCGTCAGGGTGTCGACCTCGAACGCCAGATCGCCGCCTTTTGGCATCGCATCCCGCGCGTTGAGGGCCAGATTGGTCAGGGCCTGTTGGATCCGCCCGGGATCGGCCCGCACCATGATGGGGTCCGATCCGGTCGTCACCGAGACGCGGATGCTCTCGGGAATGGTGCGCCGCAGGATGGTCGCGACCTCCCGGACGTGGTCGGCCAGATTCAGCGGGCGGGTGTTGATGGCGACGTCGGCGCTGAAGTCCAGCATCTGTTGGACCAGGTCTGTGGCCTTGTGCGACTCACCGATGATGATCCGCAGCTTGCGGGCGAGTTCGCGCGATACGCCCGGCTGCCGGAGGCCCATCTCCGCGTAGAGGCTGATCGTCGTCATCAGGTTCCGGAAGTCGTGGGCGATGCCCGCCGCCAATTGACCAACGGCTGCCAGCCGCTCTTGCCGGTGCAGGCGCCGCTCCATCTCGATGCGCTCCGTGACGTCCCGTGCCACAGAGACCACGCTGACTAGCTCGCCGTCCCGGATCAAGGGGGCGCTGCTGACCTCCCCGAGCTTTGTCGTTCCGTCCTTGGCGATGAACTCGTAGATCGACGGTTCCCAGTGCCCGTGGGTCAGCAGCCGGTGCGTGTCCTCCAGGGCGGCCTGTTTGGACGCCGGCGTCAGCAGATCGAGATCCTGGATGGGGGTGCCGATCAGCGCCTCCGGTCGGTATCCCAGCACGTCCTCGACCGAGGGCGAGATCGAAAGGATGCGGAACTCCTGGTCGAGGGAGTAGATGACGTCGGAGACGTTTTCGAAATGCACCCGGTACTTCTCCTCACTCGCGCGCAGGGTATCCTCGATCTGCTGCCACCGGGTGGTGAAGAGCCGCAGAATCCCGTAGAGGAGCAGGGCCGTCACCAGGACGTATCCCCAGCCCTTGACCGTCTGCCCCCGGGCATACGCCTCTGCACTCGGTGTGATCAGGGCCAGGGCGCGATCTGAGAAGAGAATCCACAGCACGCCGATCAGGCAGTACCCCGCTGCGATGAGAATTGGGGCCCATTGCTTGGAGGGGGTCGGCAACCGATCGCGCCGTCTCGTTTGCTCATCGCTATATCCGCTCTCTTGCATCCATTCCCCACTCTCGGTATGTGACGCCTTAGATCGCTCGGATCCTCGGTTCCCCTGCAGCCGGTGCAGCGCTCAGGTGTGGATCACGAGGAGGTATCCGGTTTCGGAGTGCGCGGGAGGAAAACCGCTGCGATGATCAACGCCCAGGCTACCATCATCACGAGCGACGTGAGCAGGCCGCGCCCGAGAAGGACGAGGCGCATCGTTCGCACGCCCACTCCCTGCCGGGCCAGCGTCTGCTGCAGCCAGGGGCTCAGGACGTTGCCCAGCAGCGCCTGGATGAAGAACATCCCGATGCCGATCACCGCGAGCAGGGACGCGCGTGCGTGCTTGCGCCACGTGACGACGGCGACGATCAGGCCCGCAATCCATACCAGATAGACGGGGATTTGAATCAGGATATTGCTCAGTGCCGGTCCTAGGGTGCTCATAACGCCCTCCTTTGGAAAGCTTGCGTCCGCGTTTACCCGTTACCGGCGGGCGCGCCGTGCCCGCTGCACACGTTTGTTGATGAAGACCCCAATCAACGCCAGGGCCATCGCGCCGGAGACGAGGCGCACGACCAGATACTGGAAGTTCGCGCCGATCAACTGCGCGTGGACGGTCCCCAGCAGGAAGGCCACGTAGTTCAGCCAGTGGATGGGCCGCCACGCGTTCCTCAGCTTCCGGCGGAAGAGGGCCGTGAGCGCGGTCAGTGCGAAGAGCCAGATCGCCATCCGCCCGCCGAGGCTCAGGAAGGTCTGCAGCGAGTCGAATCGCGGCAGGAAGGTGCTCAGCGAGCCCGACCGCCAGGCTGCGGCGGAGGCGTGGGTCGCCAGCGAGGCCAGCGCGGTGATCGAGGCGGCGTGGTGCAGCTTGATAAACGTGCGCCCGAAATAGCGCGTGAGCTCGCGCATATAATTGGACGCGAGGCTGGTCAGGAAGACGGCGAGATAGCCCAGAAGCGCGCCGACGCGGATCACGCCGTTGAGCGGCGCGTAAATCTGATCCAGGGTGACGGTGACGGCGACCAGCGCCAGGGTCACAATAATCAGAGCGATCAAGATCTCGTTGTGTTTTGGTTCCAATCCGGGCATTGTTTTCCTCCTTCTAAAATAGTAACCAGGGTGATCCCGTCATGCTGAGCTACCTGTCCCGATGGTCACGTGTGAACCACGTCTAGTCCTCTCCGCGCACCTGTTTCTGGAGCGCGTACAACTTGGTCAGTGCGTCCAACGGCGTCAAACTGTTGATGTCGAGCTGCCGCAGCTCCTCAACCACCGCCGGCTCGTCCGCGATCAGCATGGGCTGGAACGTCTCCGACTCCGGCGTCTTGGTGCCGGGCCGGAACTCCCCGCTCTCCAGGTCCTCCAGCAGGCCCTCGGCCCGGTGCACCACCGGCGACGGGATCCCCGCCAGGCGCGCCACGTGAATGCCGTAGGAGCGGTCCGCGCCCCCGGGCACCACCTTGTGCAGGAAGACGACGTCCCGCCCCTCCTCTACGATGTCCAGGTTGTAGTTGCGGACGTGGGGGAGATCCTGCTCCATCTCGATCAACTCGTGGTAGTGCGTGGCGAAGAGCGTCCGGGCCTTGCGGTCCGGGTGGTTGTGCAGGTACTCGATGACCGCCCAGGCGATCGCCATCCCGTCGTACGTGCTCGTCCCCCGGCCCACCTCGTCCAGAATCAGCAGGCTCTGCGGCGTGGCGTGGTTCAGGATGTTGGCCGTCTCGACCATCTCCACCATAAAGGTCGACTGGCCCTTCGTCAGTTCGTCCGACGCCCCGACCCGGGTGAAGATCCGGTCGACGATCCCGACGTGGGCCTCGTCCGCCGGGACGTAGCACCCGATCTGGGCCATCAGCACGATCAGCGCCGCCTGCCGCAAGAGGACCGACTTCCCCGCCATGTTCGGTCCGGTGACGATGTGGATCCGCTCCTCGCGGCTCATCACCAGGTCGTTGGGCGTGAAAGGCTCCCGCTGCGTCTGCTCGACCACCGGGTGCCGGCCCGCCAGGATGCGCATCACCGGCGCCTCGTCGAAGCTCGGGCGGACGTAGTGGTTGTGCACGGAGACCTCGGCCAGGGCCGAGGCCACGTCGATGCGCGCCAGGGCCTGGGCCGTTTTCAGCAGGGGCTCGGCGTGGACGCCCAGCCGCTGGCAGATCTCCCGGAAGAGCCGCCGCTCCAGCTCCTCGATCCGCTCGTCGGCGTTGAGCACGATCGACTCGTACTCCTTCAGCTCCGGCGTGATGTACCGCTCGGAGTTGACCAGCGTCTGCTTGCGGATGTAGTCCTCGGGTACCGCGTCGAGGTTCGCCTTGGTCACCTCCAGGTAGTAGCCGAAGACCTTGTTGTAGCCCACCTTGAGGCTCTTGATCCCGGTCCGTTTCTGTTCCTTCCCCTCCAGCTCGGCGATCCAGTCCCGCGCGTCCTGGCTCGACGCCCGGATCTTGTCCAGGTCCGCCGAGAAGCCCGCCCGGATCAGGTCGCCGCTGCCCACCTGGGCCGGGGGATCGTCGACGACGGCCCGGTTGATCAGGTCGCTGGCCTCCGCCACCGGGTCCAGGCCCCGCCGCAGCGAGTCCAGCCCGGCCTCCGCCAGCTTCTCCTGGAGCACCGGCACGTGGGAGAGCGCCGCCCGGATCCCCTCCAGGTCCCGGGGCGAGGCCCGCTCCGCCAGCACCCGGTTCGTCATCCGCTCCAGGTCGGGCACCTGCCTGAGCAGTTCCTGCACCTCGGCCCGCAGGATCCCATCCTCGAAGAAGCCCTGCACCTCGTCCAGGCGCTCGTTGAGCGCCGCGACGTCCAGCAGCGGCTGGGCCAGGCGCGTGTGGAGCAGCCGCCCGCCCATAGCCGTGACCGTCTCGTCCAGCACCCAGAGCAGCGAGCCGCGATGCTCCCGGCGGAGCGTCTCCGTGATCTCCAGGTTGCGCCAGGTGGAGGCGTCCATGGCCATATAGTGCTCGGTGGTGTACGTCCGCAGCCCGGTGATCTGGGGGAGCAGCCCCTGCTGCGTCTCCTGGAGGTAGCTGAGCGCGGCGCCCGCGGCCCGCACCGCCAGCGGCTTGCCGTCGCACCCGAACCCTTGCAGCGTGCGCACGTCGAAGTGGTCCATCAGCGTCCGGCGGGCCGTCGACTCCTCGAAGTTATAGCTTGCCCACGGCGTGAACTGCGCCGGCAGGGAGCCGATCAGCCGCTCTTCGGGCCGCTCCGCCGCCTCCTCGGGATCGCGCTCCTTCCACGAGCCGACCTGGGGGATCAGCACCTCGCGGGGGTGGAGCCGGGCCAGCTCCTGCCGCACCAGGGCCACGATGTCGTCCGCCGACCCGTTGCTGTCGGTGAGCTGGGCCGTGGCGAAGGCGCCGGTTGAGATCTCCGCGTAGGCGATCCCCGCGCGGTGGTCGTCGATGACGACCGTCGCCAGGTAATTGGGGCGCTTCTCGTCCAGCATCGCGGGCTCGGTCACCGTCCCGGCGGTCACCACGCGCTCCACCCGCCGTTCCATGGGCCCTCGGCCCGTCGCCTCGCCCACCTGCTCGGCGATGGCGACGCGGAAGCCCTTCTCGATCAGGCGGGCCACGTAGCCCTCCACGGCGTGGTGGGGCACGCCCGCCATGGGCACGCGCTGGTTCTTGGCCACCGGCCGGGAGGTGAGCGTCAGATCCAGCTCCCGGGATGCGACCTCGGCGTCTTTATCGAACGTCTCGTAAAAATCGCCCAGCCGGAAGAACAAGATCGCATCCGGATACTGGGCCTTCAGATCAAGGTACTGTTGTCGTAGGGGTGTCGTCTCTTTCTTTGCCATAGGGTGATTATACGTCAGCCGCCTCTCGGATCAAGCGCGAAGGTCCCCGGCACTTCCGTTTTTTGGAAGTGCCGGGGACCTGGTTTCGAACTAACCCATTACCGGGCTTGCGATAACATACATTCCGTGATAATATGCTTATATGATCCAATCGTTTGAGAATGCCGCGACAGAAGATATCTTCAATGGGAGAAACACCAGAGCGGCACGTAAGCTTTGCCCTCACACGTTATGGAAGGTGGCAGGACGAAAACTGGATCAGTTGGATTCCGTTGAAAGACTCAATGATCTTCGAGTTCCACCTGGAAATCGATTAGAAGCACTCAAAGGCAATCGATCAGGACAATACAGTATCCGCATCAATGATTAACATCGCATTTGTTTTAGATGGAAAGCAATTGGTCCCAGTGACGTTGAGATTGTTGATTATCACTGAACGACGAGGTGACACCTATGGTTAGATTACCAACTCATCGCGAGCCCACCCACCCCGGCGAAATGCTCCGTGAAGAGTTTCTTGGGCCGATGCACCTGACCCAGCGCAAGCTGGCAGAAGGTATCCGCGTTCCCTATCAACGCGTCAACGAGATCGTCAACGGCAAACGCGGCGTCACCCCCAGCACGGCGCTGCGCCTCTCCAAATACTTCGGGAACACCGCCGGGTTCTGGATGAATCTTCAGCTACGATGGGATCTCTTCAAGGCACGAGAGGCCGAGTCCGACCAACTCGAAGAGATCGAACCGTATCACGAGAAGCGGGCCGCACGGGCGTGAATTGACCGTAAGGTCCCCGGCACTTCCGCATTCTGGAAGTGCCGGGGACCTGGTTTGGCAGGCCACCCCCGTCCTCGCATAAGATCCAGCTTACCCTATCTCCACGCTAGGCGCGCGACTGATCGGGAGAGACTTGCGTTCCCTCCCTTGGATCTCGCTCTCGGCCTTCGCGGACGATTTCCACGATCTCCGTGGTACTCACATCGAGAGGGACCACCGGGACGTCAAGGGGAGATTCCATTCGTGGCTCTTTCCGTAAGATGAATACTTGTCCATCCCGCCGCTTGATTCGGACTTCGCCCTCTTTTGCTGCTCGATCCAACAACGACGAAAGATTACGGCGCGCCTCGGAATACGTGTAAACTCTCATCTTATATCACCTCAATGACTTTGACTTCAGCCTCTTTAGCATGATTAATCAGAGCCCTATCCAGGGTAAGTAACGGCGCTCGATATTTTATGGCAGCTCGGATCAGGTAAGCGTCGTAAGCGTAGATGCCTAGGTTGTGAGCGATCTTGACCGACTCATCCAATTCAACTTCTACAAGACGAATGGGAATTTGATCATAGGCGGAGAGGAAATTGATTGCCTGTGTTAGTGAGATACGCTGGCGTTTGAACATTGCTGATAACGCGTTCCCGATTTCCCGCTAAGGGCAAGTCCGAACGTTTGAAAGAGCCCAGCATGGGCATGAATCGTCCATGCTATATCGTAAGGTCCCCGGCACTTCCGTTTTTTGGAAGTGCCGGGGACCTGGTTTGGCAGGCCACCCCCGTCCTCGCATAAGATCCAGCTTACCCTATCTGCAAGTTGGGCGTGCGACTGATCGGGTGGCGACTGCGTCCTCCGTCGTTGATGGGTCGTAACCGGCTCCGTGCATCCGCAGGCTTCACGTCGAGATGCTTCGCTATCCTTCGGCTACGCTCAGGACAGGTAGCTCAGCATGACGGGGAAGCCGATGGTCGCGTGTTAACCGATCCTGGCTTTGCCCCCGATTTCTCACTTGATCTCCAGGATGATGGCGTCTTCCTCCCCCTCCCCCCCCTCCCCTAATCCACCAGCCGTTCCGCCAGCAGCAGGAACACACTGCTCGTCCACGTATACGCCGGATCCCGCAGCGCCTCGCCCGTCAGCGCGTTATAATTCTCCGCCAGCCCGCTCTTTTCGCACAGCCGGCAGAACCGCGCCGCGATCTCCCGCGCCAGGTCCGGATACCCGCTGCGCTCCAGCCCATCGACGATCAGGTACGTCGACGGCGCCCAGATCGGCCCGCGCCAGTATCCATCCCGCGTGTACTTCGGGCTCGCCGGGTGCTCCGTCGCCGGCCCCCAGTCCGTCACAAACCGCTCGATCCGCGCCACCAGCGCCTCGCGGGCCGGGACGGGCAGCCGCTCGCCCAGCAGGATGGGGATGCACGGGATCAGGCTCTCGCTCTCCACCTTGGCCCCGGTGGTCGCCAGCTTGCCGACGAAGTGGTCCTCGACCCACATCTCCGCCATCAGCGCGTCGTAGAGCTCGTCCGCCCGCTCCCACCACGTGCGGGCCGCCACCTCGTCGCCCAGCCGCTCGGAGAGCGCCGCGAGCGCGTCCATCTGCACGATCAGGAACGCTGCCAGGTCGGGCGCCTCCAGCGGCACGCCCTGGTCGAACATGGTGCTGTTGTCCCAGCCACTGTCGTTCCCGTGCAGGTAGTGGGGCAGCCGGTGCCCAAGCACCCGCCGGTGCGCCAGCCACCACTCGGTCCACGCCGCCAGCGAGTTGACCATCCCCTGGATCCGCGCCTCGGAGACCCCCGCCGGATGCCGCTTCAGCACCTCCAGCGTGGCCCACCCGTGGATCGGCGGCTTGCTGAAGTTGTAGTGCTTCATCATATCGTTGATCGCGTCCGGGTAGGCCCCGTAGGCGTCCTGGTGGTCGACCACCACCAGCAGCTGGTCCCAGGCCACTTCGTTGATCCCCGCCGCCAGCGCGATGGCGTTGAAGCAGTGGTCCCAGCTCCAGACGTTGGTCATCCAGTTCTTCGACATCAGCATCGCGGGCCGCTTGAGCAGCCCCTCGGGCTCGACCACCGCCGACCAGTCGATGTAGCCCGCCACCTTCCGGGTCTGGGCCAGCGCCTCGGGGGCCGGGGGCAGCGCCGCGAGCCAGTCGTCGAACTCGCGCGCGACCGTCGCCACGCACGTGTCGAAGTCGGGCCGCACGGAGGCCACCCAGGTGCTGACGAACTCGTCCACCGCGATCTCCCACGTGCCGTCCGGACCGGGCGCCAGCTCGACGCGGGGGTCCTCCGCCTGGCCCTGATCGCTGCCGTGGGCCACGTCGGTCCCGGACGAGCCCGCCTGCCACATGCCCTGCACCTGCATCCCGCCCGCCAGCCGCTCGATCTGGTAGCGCCGACGCACCGGGCGCAGGTTGAAGGTCGTGTGGTCCTCGTCCGTGGCGTACAGGACCGTCCTGACCACGGGATCCAGCCGCAGGCCCAGGCCCTGGCCCCGGATCCGCAGCGTGCGCGTGCCGTCGAAGCAGATCTCCACCCGCCCCGCCTCCGCCGCCAGCGTCAGCAGCGCCGGGGTCTGTTCCACCTCGACCTCGACCGGCGCCCCGTCCAGCAGCGGGGTCAGCCGGATGATCGGGGTGTTCCCACCGTGAAAGGTCCGCACGTACAGCCCGTCCTCGCCCGCCGGGGCCCGCCGGCCCGCCAACTGCGAGACGGCCCACCACGCGCCGTACCGACTGAACGGCGTCGCGTCGATTGATAGTTCTGCCATCCTGGCCTCCTTCGCTTGGGTTGTGTTTCTTCGTTGTGTCTGTGCTCAAGTCTAGCACCGACGCGCCGGATGCGCAACGCCGCTTCGCTCAGCGTGGATAGCCCTATCCGCGTTCCTCGGAATGCGCAGACGCCTAAACCCGCGAAACCTTCCGCCTCACGCCTGCCCTCCCCGCAGCACCCGCCCCGTCATCCGCACCAGCCACCGCCAATGCAGCACCCCATGCACCCCCACCAGCAGTGTCAGGACCAGGCCGGAGTATTTGTGCACCCCCAGCCACGCCTCCCGCGCGGGGTAGAACCCCCTGGGGAAGACGAACCACAGCAGCACCCACGAGAGCGTCATCACCAGCGACGCCGCCACCATCAGCACGTCCACGACGTACAGCCACACCGCGCGCCGCCCCTTCCCGCTCATAGGCAGATCCAGAACCAGAGCGCGTACGCCGGCGAGCGCGTCACCCGCACGTCCGCCGGCAGGTGAATGTGCGCGCCCTGGAACCCGGCGAAGGTCCGGTCGCCCGTCTCGTAGACCAGCCCGCACCCGCCCGCCGCGACCGCCTCGTCCACCTGCTCCACCCAGTAGCTGTCCACCGGATCGGCGCGCCCGATCGACTCGTACCACGTCAGCTTGAGCGCCGGCAGCAGGCCCGCCTCCCACGCGCTGATCAGCGCGTCCAGGCCCGTGATCACGCCGGGCTGCAGCACGTCCGTGCGCAGATCGTGCGGCTCGACCACCACGTCCTCGAAAACGTGGTTCTCCGCCGCCGTGCGGACCGCCAGCTGGGGCAGAATCTGCACTCCGTCGTTCGCCGCCAGCCGGTCCATCTCCGCCCGGAACGTCTCGAAGATCGTCTCCCGCTTCCCCGGCTCGATGGGCCCCAGCCGGATCGTCATGTTGTTCTTGTACGGGAACATATCCATCCGGAACGCGTTCGTCTCGGGCCACCCATTCGAATAGTAGGCCTGGTACCACCAGGTCCTCTCGCCGTTGATGGCGTCGATGACGTGCGTGTCCATCGCCGCGTCGAAGTGCGAGGTCAAATCGAGCTGCCCCGCCTCCGCCAGGTGCACCACCACGTCATAGACCGAGACGTGCCCCGGCTGGAAGATGTCCGGGCGCGTCGTCTCCACCGCGTCCGCCCGGAACGTGAACGTGTCCAGCCCCTCGATCTGCACCGTCCCCTCGCCGGTGGGCAGGTCGCCCGTGTGCCGGGGCTCCGGC
>DAOTTS010000108.1:0-12400 GCA_034437735.1 Anaerolineae bacterium | reverse complement strand
GAAACCTCGCCTGTGCTGGAATTTACATACAGGGGAAAAAACAGGTTTGGCCTGTTCTCACGAGTGAACACGGGGTTTCTGTTTCTAAGCCCCAGCTCTCGGTACTTACCTTTTTCATCCTCCTTGTTGTACTCAGCAAGCATTCGTTCTGGCTTAGGAATTTCAGAAATTGCACTCGGCGCTAGGCTTTTGACAAAAGCAGTAATGTACTCGTGTGTCTTTGCTATATAACGATCCAAAGTGCGGCCTCGCGGATTGGTTCTTGCTATCAACAAGGCAGCCGAGTTACCTTCACCATAGATCCCTCGGAGCAAGTTATTGAGCCTATGGACCTCATTGTCATCAATGCTAATGAAAACGGCTCCGTCTTGGCTTAATAGCATCCGCGACGACTCCAGTCTATCCCTCATCATCGTCAGCCAAGATGAGTGCTGGTAATTGTCCTTGTAGACAAACTCATCATTTCCTGTGTTGTATGGCGGATCAATATAGATGCATTTTATTCGTTCTCGATATTTCTCCATGAGCAATTTAAGTGCTTGGAAGTTCTCGCCGTGGATCAGCACGCCGTCGGTGGACCCGTCAAGATCATCGAAGGTCGCCAGCAGGCGGGCCTTGAAGGCTTGGTCGAAGAAGGCCGTGTCGATCATCAAGTACGGATGGTTGTGTAGAAACCGCTCGTTGAACTCTCCCCGCCAAAAGAGATCATTGTTCCAGTCATCTATCCGGTAGAGCCCCCGCCACTCATCCCATTGGGCTTCGTTGGCCAGGATCTCCGGATAGAGCGCCTCCGGCACCCGGTCCAGTGTGACGCAGTAATCCGTCTGCACCACAAACTTGCGCTTCTCAAACAGCCGCCTCTGGAACTCCTCGATCTGGGCCAGGAAGTCGATGACGCGGCGCGCGATCTGCCGCACCACGCGCATGCGCGTGAACACCAGCGGGGATAATGCCCCGGCTGCATCGGATATGATGTCATCCAGGTGCATCACGTCGGTCTTGAGGAAGACGTCGAGCTCCCGCCGCAGGAAGCCTGCCAGGTCCTTGTGGATGAAATAGTCCATGGTGTTCCGGGCAGTGTAGCGGTTGAGATGGCGGCCCAGGGTCGAGGTTGTCCCGCCCTCCGCAACGGCCGCCAACGCCGACTTCAGGTCCGGCTCGTCGAGGGTCGCCAGAATCTCTATCGCCAGCGCCTTGCAGAGCACCGAGCGGTCCAGCGTCTTGCGGCGGCCGCTCTTTGACTGCTGGGCGTTGTAGAGGCTGAGATAGTGAGCCTCCTCCTCGGTGAGAGGACGATAGGCGAAGGGTATCGTTACCGTCTGTGTCTCACCTTCGTGCGTTATCGGCTTCTCCTCGTGGAGCACAAAATAGCGCGTGTCCCCTTTGGCGTTGTCCTGCGGCACGTCGGCACGGTGCAGCCGAAACCACACGGTATACGCCCCGGCGTTGAAGCGGTAATCGGTGAACCGCTCGCTGGTCTTGACGTAGTACTGGTTGCGATTGGCCCAATGGAGCATCACCTCTTCGCCGTTATAGGGCACGCAGTATTTCGCCTCGCGTGAGGAATAACGGCGCTCTGTGAGAAAGTCCCCCTGGTCGTAATAGCGGGAGAAGAAGCGCCATAGATCGTTGAAGACGCGGGCCTCCGTCTCGGCCGCGGCCGACATCTGGCGCAGCTGCTTGTGAAGCTCCGTATACTGCTGAGCGATGGGCAACCCTTGGAATTGCTCCCGCACGCTCCCGTCGGCGTCGAACGCTTCCGTGCCCAATTGTCTCCGCTTCTCCGCGAGTTCGGCTTCTAATTCGGCGCGATCGGCGTCGCGGAAGCGTGCCAGTGCCTCGTCCACCACGTCGAGCAGGTCGTGCTCGATGAAGCGCTCGATTTCATCACGTTTCTGATTCATAATCCGGTAGATGCCGAAATCAAGATCGGCGTGATCGAATTGAAAGAGTTCACGCAGCAGCGATTGAAGCTTCCTGCGATTCTTGATTTGGTTATCCTGCATATAGAGCGTTCCTTTCATAACGACTTGGGCGCATGCTAAGCTCGTGCACTTGCGCCAAGCGGGGGTATTTGAGGGAAAATGTGGCGCTTGGTCTGCATAGTCTACTACATTACGCTTAGGAAGCCAAAGGGTAATCGTTTAGTTCTGTGAGCCGGCCAGGTGCAACGCACTTAACTGAGTCCATAACATACACTTAGTGCATACCGTATCTATTTGCCAGGCGTAAAAGTGCGTTGCACCTCAGAAGACTAAACAGATACGCCAAAGGAAAACTCCAGGGATACGGCGGTGTATGTGCGGATCCTGTCTCACGCCGGTAGATTTGCTGTGAGCCGTATTCGGACTATGATTAGCCTACCATTGACTAGGTTCACTATCACGCACCTCATACGCTGCATCTGAATGAAAGGAGATGGCGATGTCCTCGATCAAGGAATTGGTAGCCTACGTTGCCAAGCGTTTAGCCGACCGGCCTGACGCGGTCCACGTCACGGAGACGACGGGAGAGGTGGCTGTGCTGATTGAGCTGCACGTGGACGCTGAGGACATGGGCCGCCTGATTGGCCGCAAGGGGCGAACGATCAATGCGATCCGATCGGTTGCCCGGGTCCTCGGCGGTAAGATGGAAAAGCGGGTTGAGGTTGAGATTATGGAAGCGGAAGAGACGGACCGTCACGTTGAAGAGAGGAGAACTGGTGAGTAAATCGAAGCCGAATCTGGCGCAAACGGCGAGGTTGTATGAAGCCGCCATCGCGGTGAAGAAATTGGCCCCTTGGGGGTGGATGACCGAAGAGGCAGTCTTCGGCGTCCAGCATCCCGAGACCGGGGATATTGGGTTTGTCAGCGTGATGGGCACGATGGGGGAGCACTATGCGATCGCGGTCTATCTTGGACGAGAGGGGCTGGATGGATTCTGGAAGATTCATCGTGGGCATATGGACTATCCGGAAGAGCTTCTCCACGTGCCGCATCTGCAAGCGTCCTTCGAGGACCGGGGTGAGTTGACCCCAAAGGATCGCGATGAGATCAAGGCGTTGGGATTAAAGTTTCGGGGGCGCGGTGAATGGCCGATGTTTCGCAGCTATCGGCCGGGCTACTTCCCCTGGTATTTGGAGCCTGAGGAGACGCAGTTTCTGGCGTTGGTGCTGGAACAGGTAATGGACGTGGCGCCCCGCGTGCGAGGCAACCGGAGGTTGTTGTACGTGGGACCAGAGGATGAGTACCTGGTGCGGGTGGCTGAGGAGGCTGAGGGCGGACGGGTCTGGGACGATGACGTCAAGGAGATGCCCCCGGTTAAGCCGGAACCCATCCCCATTATGATGAATGCTAAGGTGCTCGAGCAGTTGCGGGGGCTGCCCCGCAGTGATACGCGGATCGAGGTGGATTTGTTCCTCTTCCCAAGTGGGCTTGGTGAAAGGGGAGAGCGACCCCACAGCGCGTTTGTGCTCTTGGTGGTTGAGGGCAAGCAGGGCTTCGTGCTGGGGCATGAGATGTTGGAACCCGATCCCGCCATCGAAGCGATGTATGGGATCGTGCCCTTGACGCTGGCAACCCAGTTGGCGAAGATAGGAGTGATGCCCCAAGAGGTATGGGTCAGCACGGATATCCTCGCGCAGTTGTTGCGGCCGTTAGCGGAGGGGGTGGGCTTTGCCGTCAAGCGTTCGATGCGGCTGCCGGCCCTGGATTCGGCCAAGGAGTTCATGGTGGGGCGTTTCTTGTGAGCGCTGCCGGCTGACCCGTCACTGATGCGGACGCGGCCTTGCCGCGGTGGTATCCGAGCGGCTGGGGGGAGGCGGGGCGGTGGTCGAGGCGTCTCAGGCAGACCCGCCGCGCAGTTTAGGCCGTTCCAAAAGACAAATCATCCCAATAACCGGGATTTTCCAAGGAAAAAGCACCCGGTTTGGGATGATTTAAATCCTGGAACTACCTTAGGGTTTGTAAAAATATAACGTCCCGACTATAACGCTTCCAGCCCCCGTCCTCGGGGGTGTCGGCGCGGAACTTGTTCTTTTAGAGACCCTTAGCTCCGACCGTCAGGCGGCGCCGGTGATAGGCCAGGGGATACAGAGAAGGAGGCTGTGGATGGGCACAGAATCACTGAATTGTCCTAACTGTGGTGCGGCATTGCCGGCGGGGCTCAAGGAGAACACGGTACGATGCCTATACTGTCACTCAACCATTCGTATGACGACGACAGGAGCGGGGAAGTCGATCCTGATGGCGGAGAGCGCTGACGGTGTCGCTTTGCCTTTAGTGGCGACGGAGCGCATCCAGCAATTTTTGAGAGAGGGGCAGCGGATTGAAGCCATCAAAGTGTATCGTGAGGAGACCAACCAACCACTGAAAGCGTCGAAAGAGGCCGTAGAGTCAATGGCAGAGAGTATGGGCATGGATGGGGGCGGGGTGGCGAGGGGGTCGTGTGTGGGAGCCGTCGTAGGGTTCCTGCTGTGGATGGTGGTTCTGGTCCTGACGCCCGCCGGCGTGGAGCGGGCAGTTGCGTTGGTGTTTGAAGACGCGTTATCAGGAGATGCGGTCGAGACGCTTCAGGTCGTGGGAACGTTATTCTTGGTGCTGGGGCCGGTGGCAAGGATGCCGGTGTGGGTTGGTGTGCGGAGTGAAGGAAAACAGCGGCGCACCGAGAATGCGTGTGCGGACTAAGGGTTCGTAAAAATATAACGTCCCGACTATAACGCTTCCAGCCCCCGTCCTCGGGGGCGTCGGCGCGGGAACTTGTTCCCTCCCCAGCGTCCTGGCGATGAGCGGAACGTCGCACGGGCTCGGGTCCATCGACGGCCCGCCCCCCTCTGACTCCCCCCGCCGGGGAGAAGAATCTGGGGTTGGTGATGCACGACCGACCCCGGCGCTATCGCCCCCGTGACAAGCACCCTCAGTGGCATCATTCCGATCAGTGCTTCAGTGGTTCAACGCCTGGTCGGGCGGGACCCCCGCGACCCCCACGCATATCGCCGCCACCGTCCTGAGCGGTGCCTTGATTCCAAGCCCGATTCATCGGGCGTCGCTCGCTAGCACGGGTGTTCACACCCGTGCGGCTTCAGCGGATCAGCCCTCTAGCGCCCTTGCGATGAGCGGAACGTCGCCCAGGCTCGGGTCCCTCGACGGCATGCCCCCCCTCTGACTCCCCCCGGTGGTGGGGAGAACCTGGGGTTGGAGGGGGCACGCCCAACACCGGTGCTTGGGCACACCATCTGAGCGCGAAAATGGCTCCTACGGTGCCAAATTCGAGATCAGCTTACCCGTCGTCTTGAACTTACTGTTCTGAGCGTAGCCTAAGGAAAGTGAATGATCGCGATGTGAAGCCTGCGGATGCATAGACCCGGCTACGCCCCATCAACGAGGGGGGGACGGCGGGGCTCACTCGACGCCGGGGCTTCCGCGTCCTACCATTCAACGTCGAGATGCTGAGCGTAGCGAAGCATGACGCGTCAGGAGCGGCTCCAGCGGATCACCCGCCTAGCGCCCTTGCGATGAGCGGAACGTGGCCTGGGCTCGGCCCATCGGTGGCACGCCCCCCCTCATGGCGAGCACCCTCAGTGGCATCATTTCGATCAGTGCTTCAGTGGTTCAACGCCTGGTCGGACTGGACAGCCGCGACCTACCGCGGTGCCATTCACCTCTCGCCCCTCCTCAGCCTTCCCTATCCTCCTCACTCCATTTGCTTGCTCGAACCCATACTCATTTGTGCTACAATAGTATCTGTAACGTTAATGAACATTGGGTTGTTACGATCAGGACATCCTAGATGATAAACAACAGAGACTGATCGAATTGTAACATCTTGATCTGCTATGAAAACGACTTGTCGCATAGACGATTCTGAGGATGGCAATTGAGCGATTTCATTGCACGAGTGCGTGAGTTGATACGTGCGGGTGATGTCCGAATATCAGAGCACGGATACGATGAATTGGCTGCAGATGCCCTAACTGTGGACGAGGTGCTCAATGGGGTTTTGGAGGCGGTAGTTGTTGAGGAATATCCCGACTATCCAAAAGGGCCATGTATACTTGTTTTGCAGGAGGATCGAGTAGGAGGATCTATTCACGTGGTATGGGGTATTCCTAGGGGGTATGAGAAGCCAGTCGTACTGGTTACAGCCTATCGTCCGGATCCGGGACGATGGGATCGAACCTTGACGCAGAGGCGGGAACCATGAAAACGTGGCGCAAATCAAAGTACGTGCACGAGGGACACTATGTGGCGGAGATCGAAGTTACCTTGGTAGCGGACGAGACCGGATGGTCCCCCTATCTCAGTGTGGACGATGCCCGTCGCTTGGATGCGGTGCGGGAGGCCCTTCGGCACGGCGATCTGGCGTCAGCGGCAGCCTACGGGCAGATTTACGAACTCCAACCGATCACGCCCCAATCGTAGTGGCGCGGCCCCTGGTCGGGCTGGACAACCACGACCTCCACGCATGTCGCCGCCACCGTCCTGAGCGGTGCCTTGATTCCAAGCCCGATTCATCGGGCGTCGCTCGCTAGCACGGGTGTTCACACCCGTGCGGCTTCAGCGGATCAACCCCCTACCGCCCTCGCAATGAGTGGAACGTCGCCCGGGCTCGGGTCCCTCGACGGCACGCCCCCCCCTCTGACTCCCCCCCCGGTGGGAGGGAGGACCTGGGGTTGGAGGGTGCACGCGAACCCCCGGGGCCATTCCCCGTCGTCCATCGTCATTCGTCCATCGTCTATGCCACCCGCCCTCGTGACAAGCACCCTCAGGGGCATCATTCGTATCAGTGTTTCAGTGGTTCAACTGGAGAGTCATGCCGTTGCTATGGCGGGGTGCAGTGCTATACTTCGAGTACCGAGTCACTGCGTGTTGTGGAACGTCGAGTCGTAGTTGGAGGAGGTCTTGAATGGGTGAATCGAAGCTGGCTTGGATCGAGGATGCGCTGGATTCGCTGAAAGCGAGCGGGCTGTTTATCAACCTGCGGACGATCGAGTCGCCGCCGGGCGCGTGGATGGTGGTGGACGGTCAGAAGGTGCTCAACCTGTGCACCAATAACTATCTGGGCTTGGCGGGGGACGCGCGCCTGATGGAGGCGGCGAAGGACGCGGTGGACCGCTTCGGCGCCGGGCCGACCGCCGTGCGCTCCATCGCCGGGACCCTGAGCGTCCACGAGGCGCTGGAGGAAGCGGTCGCCGAGTTCAAGCACGTGGAGGATGCGCTCTACGTGCAGTCCGGGTTTTTGGCCAACCAGGCCGCGATCCCGCCGCTGGTGGGGCGCGGGGATGTCATCTTCTCGGACCGGCTCAACCACGCCAGCATCATCGACGGCGCGCGGTTGAGCCGCGCGAAGATCATCGTCTACGAGCATATGGACGTGGAGGATCTGGAGGCCAAGGTCGAGGCCAACCTGCCGGACTACCGCCGGGGGCTGGTCGTGACCGACGGTGTCTTCTCCATGGACGGGGACGTCGCGCCGCTGGACGGCATCTACCGGGTGGCCGAGCAGTATGGGCTGATGACGATGGTGGACGACGCGCACGGCGAGGGCGTGCTCGGGCACGGCGGGCGGGGTATCGTGGATCACTTCGGGCTGCACGGTAAGTTCGACGTGGAGATCGGGACCTTCTCCAAGGCGTTCGGGGTGGTGGGTGGGGTCATCGCGGGCAAGAAGGTGATCGTCGACTACCTGCGCCAGAATGCGCGCCCGTTCCTCTTCTCCAACGCGGTCACGGCCGCCGATACGGCGGCGTGTCTGGCCGCCGTCCAGGTGCTCTCGGCATCGACGCGGCTGGTCGACCGCCTCTGGGAGAACACGGACTATTTCAAGGGGGCGATGACCGAGTTAGGGTTCGACGTGGGCAACAGTATGACGCCGATCACCCCGGTGATGCTGGGGGACGTGAAGCTGGCCAAGGCGTTCAGCCAGGCGCTCTTCGAGGAGGGCGTCTTCGCGATGGCGCTGGGGTATCCGACGGTGCCCAAGGGCGAGGCCCGCATCCGGGTGATGATCTCCGCGGCGCTCAGCCGGGAGGATCTCGACTATGGATTGGAGAAGTTCGAGGCCATCGGCACCTCGATGGGGGTGATTGGGTGATGTGACCCGCAAAAACAGTCCCCGGCACTTGCCGAAACAGTCCCCGGCACTGGCTGGGTTGCGCCAGTGCCGGGGACTGTTTCGGCTAACGGATCGCCTCATCGATGGCGCGCTGGACCGCGTCGTAGTCCGCCGGGAGCTCGACGGGGGGGTTGCGGTGCCGGGCGACCACGTCGTCGAGGGTCTGCTCGTGGTACCCCACCTTGAAGTCCGTGAACTTCAGCCCGTGCGCCGTTGAGATCACGATCACGCGGTCGTCCCGCCGGATGTCGCCTCGCTCGATCATCTTGAAGAGGACGGCCAGGGCCACGCCGGTGTGCGGACAGCTGTACATGCCCGTCCGGTCCGCGCGGGCGGCGGCGTTGGCCAGCTCGTCCTCGGTCGCCTGCTCGACGACGCCGTTGAACTGGGAGAGCGCCTTGACCGCCCGTTCGTAGCTGACCGGGTTGCCGATCTGGATCGCGCTGGCGAGGGTCTTCTCGGCCTGCACCGGCTTGAACTCCTCGAAGCCGGTCAGGTAGCTGCGGTAGAGGGGGTTGGCGCGCGCCGATTGGGCACAGGCGATGCGCGGCAGGCGGTCGATCAGCCCCAGGTCCTTCATCATCAGGAACCCCTTGCCCAGCGCGCTGACGTTGCCCAGGTTGCCCACCGGGATGACGATCCAGTCCGGCACCTCCCAGTCGAACTGCTGGACGAGCTCAAAGGCGACGGTCTTCTGCCCCTCCATCCGCAGGGCGTTCATCGAGTTCGCCAGGTAGATGGTGGGGTCGTGGGTGATCTTCTTGACGAGCGCCATGCAGCCGTCGAAGTCGGTGTCGAGGGCCAGCACCAGGGCGCCGTTGGCGATCGGCTGGATCAACTGTGCCGTCGAGACCTTGCCCTTGGGCAGGAGCACGACAGTCGGGATATCCGCCGCTGCCCCGTAGGCCGCCAGCGCGGCCGACGTGTCTCCCGTCGAGGCGCACGCCACGGCGCGGATGGGCTGCCCCTGATGGATCATCTGCCGGACGACGGAGACCAGGACGGTCATCCCCAGGTCTTTGAAGGAGCCGGTGTGGCTGTTCCCGCAGAGCTTGACCCACAGGTCCGGGACGCCGATCTCGCGGCCGAGGCGCTCGGCCCAGAAGCAGTTGGTGTGCCCCTCGTACATCGAGACGACGTTCTCGTTGTCCACCTGCGGGCAGACCCACTCCTTCTTGCCCCATACGCCGCTGCCGTAGGGCCAGGTCGTCGTCCGGGTGCGTGCCTCGAAGAGCGCCCGCCACGCCTCCGCGCTGCGCTGTTTCAGGGCGTCCATGTCGTGCTCGACGTCCAGCAGGCCGCCGCATTGCTCGCAGCGGTAGACGACGTCGAAGATTGAATAGCGTTGATCGCAACCGCGAATACATTCAAGCCAACTGTTGTACTGCATATGGGCCTCCCTAACGCTGCTGCTGGATTGCGCGTTATGCGTCCGTTTGTAACGACTTTGCCTTTTGCCTCTTCTGGAGCAGCAGCCAGGCCGCCCAGATCACGAGGACCAACTCGGGAAGGATCCGCGCGGGATCCGTCGCAAAATGACGCAGCGTCTCTGAGATCGGCGGCGAGTCGGGGAGGGTGTAGGTGGCGAAGGGGTAGAGGATCGGGATCGGGCTCTGCAGGTCGGCGATCAGATGGCCGACGTAGCCCAGGGCCCAGCTTCGGGCCGTCCGCCTGTCCCGCACTGCGCCCACGATCAGGGTTGAGATGACCAGGCCGAGCACCGTGTGCCCCCAGAGCCGCCCGTGCGTGCTGATGTTCAGCACCTGGCATACGCTCTTGTCGAGGGCGTCCGGGAAGAGTCCGCCGGCCATCGTGGGCACGACGTCCGCGTCGAGATAGTGGGATTCCAGGATCGGGATGGCCAAATGACCGAGGATCATCGTTCGCCTATCCTGCCTCGGTGCCGGCGACGTGGGTCGCCGTCGCGTGAATCGCGGCGTAGCCCTCGGCCCGGAGCGCATCGGTGGGGATCGAGGCTTCGTCCGGCTTGTCCGACAGCCCAAACAGCAGGGCCCCCCGGGCTTTCCACCGCACGGCGAGTTCCCGCACTTCGGCCGTGATCATGATCTCCCGATCGAGGCGGTCTGCCGTCGGCACGTCGTCGTCGACGTTGCCGAACCGCTCGATCGTGGTCAGATATTCGTTGTACCGGAACGTTTTGAACGGCGTGGGATCCCCCGCCCGAACCCGAGCGTCAATCCGCGCGTGCAGGGATCGGAGGTGCGGGGGGAGCCGGTCGGCCCGGGCCTCCACCGATGCCAGGAAATCCTCGAAGTCGCGGAGCGCACCGCCCTCGACGTCGGTGACGAGGGCGTCGAGCGTCATCAGGCCGCTCC
This sequence comes from Anaerolineae bacterium, assembly GCA_034437735.1. GTDB lineage: Bacteria > Chloroflexota > Anaerolineae > B4-G1 > SLSP01 > PWVB01. The sequence continues at coordinate 1,973 of DAOTTS010000108.1, read as the reverse complement.
CGATGATCAGACAGATGATGGCCAAATAGTCCTGGTTGTCGGTCGTGAACGGGTGGTAGGTCGTCTGGTTGAGGGTCTCGTACGCGCGCTCGAACGTCTGCGCGTCGAAGTCGTCGCCCAGCAGGTCGTCCACCGTCCGGCGCACGGCCGCGACCCGGGCCGCGTTGATCACCTGGTCGTTGCGCCCCCGAGCCCCCAGGGTCGTCTTGTCCAGATCCAGGATGACGGCGGTCCGTTCGTCAATGGGCATGCCGTGGCCCTCGCGGTACGCGTCAAACGCCTCGATCTGCGCCCACCGGTTGGCGAGATAGAGGGGGGCAGGCCCGTCCGTCACGATCTCCACCGCCGCCGGCGCGCCGGTCTCGGATCCGATAAACGCGAGGCCCTCCCAGCCGCCGGCGCGAACCAGGTTGGCAAAGGCCTGCCCGTCGTTGAGTTGCGTGTCCCCCACGTAGATCAGTCGCCGGAGCGGGTCCGTCCCCTTGAGCGCCTGGGCGTGCTGCAGGATCGCCGCGATCACCCGGGCGTAGTCGGGTTCGCTCTTGCGGGGCGCGCGGTTCGGCGCCAGGCCCAACTCCGGTCGCAGGTCGGGCAGGGCCGGCAGCGCCGGGTGCATCGGCTCCAGGTTGCGGTAGACGATCATGTCGCCGAGGAAATCCGAGACGGTCGCGCGTCCGTAGGTCTGCAAAGGCTGTTCGGGCATCAGGTCTCCTTTCTCTCGTTAGGATTGACGTTCGACGTATCCGGCGGCGACCAGGAGCTCTGCGTTGAGCACGGCCCCGCCGGCGGCGCCGCGAAGGGTGTTGTGGGTGACGGTGGTCAGGCGGAGGTCGAGGACCGGACAGGGGCGCACCCGTCCGACGCTCACCGCCATCCCGCCGGCGGCATCGCGGTCCCGTCGCGGCTGCGGGCGGTCCGGGTCGGTGCGGACGATCAATGGTTGGGCGAGCGCGCTCGGCAGGGAGGCCGCGAGTGCCGGCGCGCGGTAGTCACGCAGCACCGCCAGGGCGGAGGCCACCGTGACCTCCCGCTCGAAGCCCACGGATAGACTGACCGTATGCCCATCCAGGACGGGCACGCGGTTCGCGTGCGCGCTCAGGGTGACGTCCGCCGCCACAAGGCTGCCGTTCTCGACCCGCCCCAGCATCTTGCTGAGCTCCTGCTGGAACTTCTCCTCCTCGCCGGGGATGTAGGGGATGACGTTGTTCATAATGTCGAGGGAGGGCACGCCGGGGTAGCCCGCGCCCGAGACCGCCTGCATGGAGGCCATAAAACAGGTGCGCAGTCCAAAGGCTGCGTCGAGGGGCTTGAGCGCCATGGCGACGCCCGTGGTGGTGCAGTTGGGACTGGTCACGATCAGTCCGGGCCATCCTGCTTCCGCGCGCTGCCGGTCGATCAGCGCGACGTGATCGGCGTTGATCTCCGGAATGAGCAGCGGCACGCGCGGGTCGTCCCGGTAGGCGGACGCGTTGGAGCAGACGGCGTACCCGGCCCGGGCGAACGCCGGTTCGATCTCCCGCGCGACGGCGGAGGGTAGCGCCGAGAAGACCAGGGCGGCGGGGAGGTCCGGGGTCAGGGCCTGGACGACCGTATCCCGCAGGGCCGGCGGGGGATCGCCCGGGACGACCCATTGCACCGCCTCCTCGTAACGACGGCCCGCGCTGCGCTCGGAGGCCGCCAGGGCTGTGATCTCAAACCACGGGTGGTCGGCCAACAGTTGGATGAACCGCTGGCCCACCGCACCGGTCGCGCCGAGCACGGCGACGGGAAGTTTAGCCGGCGTGTTCATAGTTGATGACCTCCTCGTGGATCTGCCGCACCGCCTGGGTCGCCTGCGCTGCCGAGACGACGATCGAGATGCTGCACTCGGAGGAACCCTGCGCGATGGCGATCACGTTGATGGCCTCGGCGCCCAACGATTGAAAGAGCCGGGCGGCGACCCCCGGCGTGCCCCGCATCCCGGCGCCCACGGC
>DAOTTS010000107.1:0-50413 GCA_034437735.1 Anaerolineae bacterium | reverse complement strand
CTGAAGCATGAGGAGACTGCCGAATGTGGTATTCACGCTAAGCGCCTGAGAGCTGGCTGGGACAATGAGTACCTTCTGAACATCCTAAATGTCTAAATGCGATTGCCCTACCACCCCAAGTAAGGAAACGCTCGGACCCTACACGGCGCGGAGGTGGTCCAGACGGTGGCGTTTTGTCCTTGACATTTTACCCGTTTTCCCTATACTTTTTATAAGTTTGGTGACAACACGCTCACAGGAGATAAGGATTTGATGTTCGCACACGGGGACGCGCAGTTGAATTTCAATCATAACAACACCAATCCCGGCGTGCGCCTGTGGGAGGGTCGCCGATGATCTTTTAGCTCCGATTGAGAAGATCCAACGATGACCAGCCACGGGCGCACGCTTCTGCCCGTGGTTTTGTAATTTGTCCCACCCCACGTTGACTCGATTCTCCGTTCAGGTGCGACCTTACTGAAGCCACGGGCGTTACTTGCCCCGTGGCTTTTGTTATAGGGGCCGAGGGCGGTGTCCGACGTTGAAAGGGAAAGGTTCGTAAGGGGTGTGAGGATCGACCGGAGGTGGGGGGATGGATAAGCGAACGCATCGATGTGGGGATATCGGGATATCGGATATAGGCAGTGAGGTGACGGTGATGGGGTGGGTGCGCACGCACCGTGATCACGGACGGGTGATCTTTCTGGATCTATGGGATCATGCGGGCATTGTGCAGGTCGTGGCGGATCCGACGGTTTCGTCCGGCGCGCACGAGGTGGCCCAGGGGACGCGGTCTGAGTACGTCCTCGCCGTGCGCGGCGAGGTGCGGGCCCGGCCCTCGGGAACGGAAAATGAAGCGCTGCGGAGCGGCGCGGTCGAGGTGGCGGCGCGGACGATCGAGGTGCTTAATGAGGCGCAGGTCCCGCCCTTTCCTATCGGGGAGGGCACCCGGGTCGACGAGAGCGTGCGAGCCCAGTACCGCTATCTCGACATGCGCCAGGACTACCTCCAGCGCAATCTCCGCCTCCGCTATAGGACGATTCGGGCGATGCGGGCCGCCCTGGATGCGCGCGCATTCATCGAGGTCGAGACGCCGATGCTGACCCGGAGCACGCCCGAGGGGGCGCGCGATTACCTGGTGCCCAGCCGTGTGCATCCCGGTGCCTTTTACGCGCTGCCCCAGTCGCCCCAACAGATGAAACAGCTCCTGATGGTCGGGGGGATCGATCGATACTATCAGATTGCCCGCTGTTTCCGTGATGAGGATCTCAGGGCCGACCGGCAGCCGGAGTTCACCCAGTTGGATCTGGAGATGAGCTTTGTCGATCAGGACGACGTCTTGGCGCTGATGGAGACCGTGATTCGCGAGACCGTGCGGGCGGTCCGACCTGACGTGACCGTGCCTACGCCGTTTCCGCGCATGACTCACGCCGAGGCCATCGCCCGCTACGGCACGGATAAACCGGATCTGCGGTGGGGGATGCCGCTGGTGGACCTTACGGACGATCTCGGGGGGAGCGATCTCCACATCTTCCGGCAGGCCGTGCGTGCATGCGGGCAGATCAAGGGCCTCCGGGTGCCCGGCGGCGCGACCTTTGAGCGGGCCGCGTTGGAGGATCTCCAGGCGTTGAGCCGCCGGCAGGGAGCCGAGGGGGTGATCTGGTTTGCGTTGGAGGGGGACTGCGTCCGCTCTCCGGTGGCGCGTTACCTCCGTACCGAGGTGCTTGCGCGCCTTCAGGCGCGGTTGGAGGCCGAGACCGGCGACCTGCTGCTCGTGGTGGCCGGGGACGCGGCTACGGTTGCGCGCACGCTCGACCGTCTGCGGCGGGAGATGGGACACCGGCTGGGGCTCGACGATGCGGGGACCTTGGCCTTCGCGTGGGTCGTCGATTTCCCGCTCTTCAAGTGGGACGACACCCACCACCGATGGGAGGCCGAGCACCATCCTTTCACCCGTCCCAAGGAAGCGGATCTTCCATGGTTGGAGCAGGATCCGGGAAGGGTGCGCGCGGATTGTTACGATCTGGTCTGCAACGGGTGGGAGATGGGTTCCGGCTCCATCCGCATCCACCGGCGCTCCCTTCAGGCTCGGGTGCTCGATCTGATGGGTTATCCGCCCGACCGGGCCGAGGCCGCGTTCGGGCATCTGCTGGAGGCGCTGGACTTCGGCGCGCCTCCCCACGGGGGGATCGCCATCGGCGTCGACCGGCTGGTTGCTCTGCTGGCGGAAACCGATACCTTACGAGACGTCATCGCGTTCCCCAAGAACCGCCAGGCCGTGGATCCGATGATGTGCGCGCCGTCCCCGGTGCCGCGCGATCAGTTGGAGGTGGTGGGGATCCGGGTGGCGGAGCAGGAGGTCGCCCTAAGGTGAGCGGGCGTACCCGTGTCGAGAGGCGTCAACCTTGCGGGCCGGCCGCGGATAAGCGAATGGTTACCGATGTGATGGATGTGTTTGGGTATGTTGACGAGACGTGGAGGTGAGGTTTTATGCAACCATTGATGACGCCGGCGGATCGGCGGATGGATCCGGAGCACGTGCGGCATATCGCATTCTTGACGAGATTAGCGCTGACCGAGGCGGAGGTCCAGAGGTTCAGCGAGCAGTTGAGCACGATTGTCGATTACTTCGACCTGTTGGGAGAGGCTGACATCGAGGGCGTGCCGCCGGCCCACCTGCCTCAGATGGCGCGTGACGCGCTGCGGGAGGATGAGGTGCGGCCTTCCATGGCGCGGGACGACTTTCTCGAGAACGCGCCCCAACGAGAGGGGCCGTACGTCAAGGTCTCGGTCGTCTCAGACGTGGACGACGACCGGTCGCAAGGAGGGCAGGATGGATGACTATACCTTGACGGTCCACGAGGCCGGCAGACGGCTGCGCGAGGGTGCGCTCACCTCGGTCGCGCTGACCCAGGCGGTGCTGGATCGCATTCACGCCGTCGATCCGCAGGTGCGTGCCTATCTGACCCTCGACGAGGAGGGGGCGCTGGCGGCGGCTGCGGAGGCCGACCGGCGTCTCCAAGCGGGCGATCGCGTCACCCCGTTGACGGGCATTCCTTATGCGGTCAAAGATTCCCTTTCGACGCGTGGGGTGCGGACGACGTGCGGCTCGCGGATTCTGGAGGACTACGTACCCCAGTACGACGCCACGGTCATCGCCCGGCTCCGGGAGGCGGGGGCGGTGCTGGTGGGGAAGCACAATATGGACGAGTTTGGGATGGGCTCCTCGTGTGAGAACTCGGCGTTTTTCGACACGCACAATCCCTGGGATGTGAGCCGGGTGCCGGGGGGCTCGAGCGGTGGGTCGGCCGCCGCCGTGGCCTCGGAGACGGTGCCGTTCGCGTTGGGCGAGGACACCGGCGGCTCGATTCGGATGCCAGCCGGGTTCTGCGGAGTGACCGGTCTGAAGCCGACGTACGGCCGGGTCTCGCGCTATGGGCTTATCGCGTTGGCCTCGTCCTTTGACAGCATCGGGCCGATCACCCACGACGCCAGGGATGCGGCGCTGGTTCTGGCGGTCATCGCCGGGCACGATCCCCTTGACAGCACCTCGCGCCGGGAGGCCGTGCCGTCCTATACGGAGACGGCCCCGGCGGATCTCGCCGGCCTGACCCTGGGGGTGCCGGTGGAGTATTTCGGCGAGGGGTTGGCGCCCGGCGTGGCGGATGTGATCGAGGCCGCTATCGCCCACATGGAGGATCTGGGCGCGGTGGTCGAGGAGGTCTCGCTCCCGCACACCCGTTACGCGATTCCGGTCTATTACACGGTCCTCTTCGCCGAGGCGAGCGCCAACCTGGCCCGCTTCGACGGGGTGCGGTTCGGGCTTTCTGAGGCCCCGGAGGATGGGGACGTGATCGCCCGAATGCTGCAGACGCGCGAGCGGGGATTTGGCGACGAGGTGAAACGGCGGATCATGCTGGGCACCTTCGCGCTCTCCTCCGGTTACTACGACGCGTATTATCTCCGGGCCCAGCGCGTGCGGACGCTGCTGCGGCAGGATTTCGAGCGCGCGTTCGAGCGGGTTGACGCCCTCGTCGCGCCGGTCTGCCCGACGACGGCGTTCCGGCTCGGGGAGAAGATCGACGACCCGTTAGCGATGTATCTGTCGGACATTCACGTGGTCGCGGCCAACCCGGCGGGCGTACCGGCCCTGGCGCTGCCGTGCGGGTTTGCGCCGGCCCAGCCGGACGGGGCGCGCATGCCTGTGGGGATGCAGGTGATCGGCCCGCCGATGGGCGAGCCGCTGCTCTTCCGCATCGGGGAGGCTTACCAGCAGACGACCGATTGGCACCGAGCGAGGCCGGCGTTGGACGGTCCGGACGGCGGCGACGAGGCTGCGATGGGAGGTGGGCGATGAACGGGCGGACGTACGAACCGGTGATCGGGATGGAGATCCACGCGGAGCTGAACACCCGCTCCAAGATGTTCTGTGGGTGTGCAGTGACCGACACGACGGCGGCGGAGCCGAACACTGCCATCTGCCCGGTGTGCACCGGGCTGCCGGGGGCGCTGCCGGTGGTCAACAAGCGGGCGGTCGAGCTGGCGATGCGGGTGGGACTGGCGCTCAACTGTGAGATCCACGCGTTTACCCGCTTCGCCCGCAAGAATTACTTCTATCCCGACCTGCCCAAGGGATACCAGATCTCGCAGTTCGACCACCCCATCGCAACGGAAGGGTGGCTGGATCTTGACGTCGACGGCGAGCGGCAGCGGGTCCGCATCCGCCGCACGCACATGGAGGAGGACACCGCCAAGCTCTATCACGAGCAGGGCGACTGGATCTCACCGGAGTCGCGGACGCTGATCGACTTCAACCGGGCCGGCGTGCCGCTGCTGGAGATCGTCTCGGAGCCGGACATGCACACGTTCGAGGCCGCCCTGGCCTACGGGACCAAAATCCGGGAGATGCTTCGTTACCTGGACGTCAACAGCGGCGATATGGAGCGGGGTGTGCTGCGCTTTGAGGCGAACGTCTCGGTCCGGCCCAAGGGCTCGCAGACGCTGGGTACCCGTACGGAGATCAAGAACCTCAACAGCTTCCGGGCGCTGTCCCGGGCCGTCGCCTACGAGATCGAACGGCAGTCGGCGGTGTTGGATGCCGGGGGGGCCGTGCAGCAGGAGACGCTGGGTTGGGACGAGGGCAAAGGGGCGACGTACTCGCAGCGCAGCAAGGAGTATGCTCACGATTACCGCTACTTCCCCGAGCCCGATCTGCCACCGCTGGCCATCGACCGGGCGTGGGTTGACGAGGTGCGGCGCCGGCTTCCGGAGTTGCCCGATGCCAGACGGGCGCGCTTGATCGCGGCGTACGGGCTGCCCGCCAGCGACGCCGAGATCCTGGTTGTGGAGCGTGCGTTGGCCGATTACTTCGAGGCGGTAGCCGATGTCTATGAGGGCGATTCGGCCTCGGTGAGCAAATGGATCGTGGGCCCGTTAGGCTATCTGATGAACCGCGACGGCGTGGCGATCGAGGCGGTGCGTATCGATCCGGGTCAGTTGGCGGCACTGATCGCGCTGGTGGACGCCAAGACGCTCAACCAGAACAGCGCCAAGGAGGTGCTTGCGGCCATGTTCGAACGCGGCGGCGATCCCGAGGCTATCGTCGAGGCGAAAGGGCTGGTGCAGATTTCCGACGCGGACCGCCTGGAAGGGTTGGTCGCGGCGCTGCTGGATGAAAACTCCGAGCAGGTGGAGCGGTATCTGGCGGGCAAGATGTCGCTGCTGCAGTGGTTTATGGGGCAGGTGATGCGGGAGACCCGAGGGCGGGCCGATCCCCAGGTGGTGATCCCGCTGCTGAAGGCGGCGTTGGAGGCAAGGCGGTAGGGGAAAAGGGTAATCGCAGTTGGATACCTCACCTTCAAGGCTCGGGTTCTCCCTCCGGGGGGGAGTTAGGGGGGGGATTGCACGGGTAGGGTAAAGCCCGGTGCAAGGCACGATCGAGATAGCACCCGAACGTGCCTCGCACCGTTCCTGGTCGTTACTCTTGGCGCTTCTTTTTCTTGAGAAGGATGATCAGCAGGACGACGAGGACGCCGGCGACGACCCCGGGCACCCAAGACGGCATGCCCTGCAGTTCCTCGGGTAGGACCTCGGGTTGAGCCTTGGCCTTGGACCAGTCGATGTCCTTATAGCGGGCGCCGGTGGTGTCGGCGTCGGTGAAATCGGCGTCCGTGACGTCGATCTTCTTGAGCGTGCTGCCGGTGAACTGCGCGCCGGTGAAGTCGGCCTCTTTAAAGCTGCTGCCGACGACTTTTGCCCCGGTCAGGTTGGCCTGGGTCGCGGAGCTGCCCTCCAGGCTGGTGCCCATCAAGGCGGCGTCGGTGAGATCGGCCTCATCCAGTTTGGATCCGGTCAGGCTGGCGCCCAATACCTTCGCCGCGATCAGCTTGACCTTGGTCAGGACGCTGTTCGAGAGGTTGACGCCCATCACTTTGGCGCCGGTCATATCCGCGCCTTCGAGGTTGGCGTTGTTCAGATCGGCGCCGGCGATGACGCCGCCGGTCATATCGGATCCGGCGAGATTCACGTTGGGCATTTTGACGCCCGCAAACTTCATACCGACCAGATCCATCCCGCTGAGATCGGCGTCGGTCAGGTCGCGATCTCGGGCGATGATGGTCTGGATCTCCGCCTGGGACTCCGGCTGTTTGGGGGCCGGGGCTTCGTTTGTCACGGCTTGGGTTTCTGTTGTTTCTGACATTGTAGGATGCTCCTTTCGTCTCCTCTATTCACGTTCCCATAGGTTTGTCGTAGGCCTTTGGTGTATCAGGGCCTATTCGTATATACGTGAAAGGAGACGGCGGGTTGCAGGGAGATCGAGGATTGCAAATCCCCTCCGAGCATGAAGGAAGCATGCCCTACCTTACCCCGCTCGCGAGGATTTGTAATCCGAGCAGGCCGCAAATGCAACGGTGGCTACCAAAGCCGGGGATTGCAAATCCCCTCCGAGCATAAAGGAAGCATCGCTGCCCCTCGTTCCAAGGAGATTTGAAATCTCCGGGCTTGGCGCCAGATCACCAAAGGTGAGCTTCGCCGGGATGGCGCTCGACGATCTCGTCGTCGCGGCCGGCAACGTGATACCGGCGGATGGGCTGGACGTGGATCGTCGCCGCCGCCCGCGCCGCCCAGCGTGCGAACTGTTGGAGTTCGCGCAGGCCGGCTTCCATCGCGCGGCCTCCCCGGTTGCCGTAGCGGTAGGTCAGGAATCCGGGGTTGCGATCCGCCAGGTAGTCGAGGATCGGCTGGATGGCTTGGGCCAACGCCGACGGATCCCGGTTGTGCTCCAGATCCTGGAGCGGGCCGATGGGCAGGCCGATGTCTTTGGCGAAGACGTTGACCAGCGCCGGCCGGTAGAGGAACTTGCAGAGCGCGTCGGCGTGCGGAATCGCCGGCGCGCTGTCCAGCGGGATCGGATGCCCGGCGGCGTCGTAAGCGGACAGCCGCAGTTCGAAGCGTTCGTCGCGGATCTCCGGATGGCGCATCCGATCCTCCGCAGGGATCAGGGCCTTCACGCGCACCATCACGTCCGCCGAGGCTGCCTTCAGCGCCGGCTTTCTCGGGACCCCCGAGGGAACCGTGATCGGCGGTATCAGCGTCCCGACGTTCATCGTCAGGCGGGGGCGTTGGAGCCGCATCAGGGCGGTCAGGGCGCCTTCGACGCCGCCGAATCCGATGGGGAGGATCGGCGCCTGGGACATATGGCTGAGCCAGGCGACGCCCCGCTTCGGCGGTTTCTCTCCGACCTCCCAGATGCCGCCCTCGGGGAACATGCCCAGAATACCGTCCTGCCGGAGGATGTCCAGGGCCTGGGTGAGCGCGCGCCGGTCGAGGTTGCCACGGTTGATGGGGATGTACCCGTGCATACGCGCGATGGCGTCTATCACGGGCGGGGGCGGCACGTCCCCGGGTCCCAGCAGTTCCATCTGCCAGGGCGCGTAGACGACCATCATCACCACCTCCATCGCGGCGATGTGATTGCCGACGACGATCAAAGGACCGTGCGATGGGAAATGCGCCCGGCCCGAGATCTGGGTGCGGGTGAGGAGCGGCATCAGCCCCCGTCCCAGCCAACGCAGCGCGCTGCGCCGGAGACGTCTCCGGGGATACGGCAGGGTATACGTTTGATCCATCATCGGGTTCCGGTCCTCCGTTTGGCGTTTGACTGGGAGCATGATACGATTGCGGTATTGTCCGGTCGGAAGCTCCGCACTCTCTTCGCCATCCGGACTTGTGACTGCAACGTACGTTCTCAAACATATCAGAAGTTATTGAGAGGTCAATAGACCAGGGGGAATGCGATGAGGCTTGCCGTCGCCGATACACCGCCACATGAAGACGTTCGGGATGAGAAACAGACGCAATGGTACGATTTCATCACGATCAACATCTACTGGTTTGCCCTGACGACCCGATCCCAGGTGCTCACCCCGCTCATCGTCCCGGTGCTGGTGCAGCGTTTTGTGGGGGACGCCGTGAAGGGGACGTACATGGGGCGGATGCGGCTTTGGGCGCTGATGGTCGCCATTCTCGTCCAGGCACTGATGGGCTATCTCTCCGATCGCAGCACGTCGCGCTGGGGGCGGCGCCGTCCCTTTATCGCGGTGGGGACCCTTGGTGAGATCGTCGTCTTTGTGTTGATGGGGCTCACGCTCGGCTTGAGGGGGATGCAGGGTTATGTGGTCCTCTTCGTGCTTTATATCCTCTCGATGATCTCCTCCAATACGGCTCACGCCGCGACCCAGGGATTGATCCCCGACCTGGTGCCGGAGTCAGAGCGGGGGCGCTTTTCGGGGGTCAAAGCGCTGCTGGAGCTCCCGGTCCCCTTGATCTTTTCCTCCTTCGTCGTCGCCGGTATGGTCAGCCGAGGGAATCTGTGGGGCGCGCTGATCTCCATGATGGTGGTGCTCTCCGTCTGTGCCTTGATCACGATGTTTGCCAAGGAGGCGCCGCTCGACGAACCGCCGACCCCCTTCGATTGGCAGCCGCTGATCCGGCTGGCCGTGATGACCGGGGCGTTTACGGTGATCATCCTGGGCGCGGGGGCCTCGGCGAACGGGCTGATGCGGGCCGTCGAGCCCCTATCCTTGGGGTTGCGCTCGGCGTTGACCGGTGCGATCGGGGTGGGCACCATGATCCTGGCGGTCGTCGCGGGGGTCTGGGCGAGCGTCGCCATCAGCATCGGGCAGGAGATCCGCAACCACCGCTCCTTCACGTGGTGGGTCACCGGGCGCCTGGCCTTTATGGTGGCCTCCACCAACCTGGCGGCCTTTATGCTCTACTTTCTGCAAGATCGGTTCCCCGGGCTGAGCGGGGAGGCGGCGGCCGATCCCGCGGCGAAGGTGATGATGTTCGTGGGCCTGGCCATCGTCGTCGTGGCGCTGCCCAGCGGCTGGCTGGCGGATAAGTTCGGGAAAAAGCTCCTGGTGGGGACCAGCGGGGCGCTGGGCTTCGTGGGGACCCTGCTCATCCTGCTCATCCCGGAGATATGGATGATGTACGCGGGCGGCGCCGTGGTCGGGGCCGGTATCGGGCTCTTCTACGCGGCGAATTGGGCGCTGGGCACGGAGGTGGTGCCTCAGGAGGAGGCCGGGCGCTATCTGGGGTTGTCGAATCTGTCCGGGGCCGGCGCCGGCGCGATTGGCGCCTACATCGGCGGGCCGATCGCCGACGCGAACGGCTATGTGCTGCTCTTTGCCATCTACGCCGTGATGTTTGCCCTGTCGATCTTTGCGCTGTGGGGCGTTGAGGAGCAACCGGTTTCGGGCTGAGTCTACTGAATGGAGGACAGTGTGTCGGAATCAGCACAGGAGAGGACGATGGAAGATCGGCTCCATATGCTGGCGGAACAGACGGTGATGCTTGAGGATTTCCCCGCCGAGGGGTGGATGCTCGACGTCGGTGGGGGCGGTGAGGGCGTGATTGGGCAGCTCAAGGGCGCCCAGGTCGTGGCCATCGACCTGCTGGAGAAGGAGCTTGCCGAGGCCCCGGACGGGCCGCTGAAGGTGGTGATGGACGCACGGGAGCTGCGGTTCCTGGATAATACGTTCGCCACGGCGACGGCGTTCTTCTCGCTGATCTATCTGCGCACCGAGGCCGACGTCTCGCAGGTATTGGGGGAGGTATACCGCGTGCTGCAGCCCGGCGGACGGTTCCGGGTCTGGGGGATGGAGATGCCGGCGAGGCCGCAAGGTGCGGAGAAGGATCTGATTGCCGTCCCGGTGGCGGTGCGATTGCCGCAGGGCGAGATCTCGACGGCGTATGGGTGCTGGTGGTACGAGGTACCTCGGACGTTGGATGCGACGCGGACGCTGGCGGAAGCCGCGGGGTTTGTTGTCGATACGCAGGCGATAGAGGGGCACGTCTATACCCTGGTGCTCGAAAAGCCGGGTAGCAGGCGGGCGGGATGCCCGCGATCCAGATGATCATCGGGGGATACGGATGAAGAAGGCATTGTGGAGGCTTGTGTGGGTCGGCGTGTGGGTGCTCGTCGCGGGGGCGGCGTGTTCGCGCCCGCGTGATCCCCTCACGGCCGAGGGACAGGCGGAGCGGCTGGGCCGGGGCGTCAACCTGGGCAATGCGCTGGAGGCGCCGGCGGAGGGTGAGTGGGGGATGGTCATTGAGGCCGATTTCTTCCCCACGATCCGTGAGGCCGGGTTTGACACGGTGCGCGTGCCGATCCGGTGGTCGGCCCACGCGGAGGCGGACGCGCCGTATAAGGTCGAGGAGGCCTTCTTCGAGCGGATCGATTGGGTGATCGCGCACGCCCTTGAGGAAGACTTGAACGTGGTGATCAACATGCATCACTACGACGCGATCTTCGCGGCACCGGACGACCACGCCGACCGATTTGTGGCCATTTGGGAGCAGATTGCGACCCGCTATGTGGATCGCCCGAGGGGGCTCTACTTCGAGTTTCTCAACGAGCCCCACGACGAGTTGGACGCAGGGCGCTGGAACCGGCTCTTCGCGCAGACGCTGGAGGCCGTCCGGGCCATCGATCCGTATCACACGGTGATCGTCGACACGGCCAACTGGGGGAACCTGTCAGGACTGCGCTTCCTGATGTTACCCGAGGGGGCGGACAATATCATCGCGACCTTTCACTATTACGACCCGTTCCTGTTCACGCACCAGGGCGCGGAGTGGGTGGGGTCGGAATACGGCACCGTGGGCGTGACCTGGCCCGGCCCGCCGGTGACGCCGGTGGCACCGAGCCCGGCGGCCCAGGAGGTGGACTGGATTCAGCAGTGGTTTCGGCGTTATAATGAGGTTGACTCGAAATACAATCCGGCGGCCCCTTTGGCGATCGAGCAGGCGTTCGATGACGTAGCGGCGTGGCGGGAGTCACGAGGGGTGCCGGTGTGGTTGGGGGAGTTCGGGGCATACAGCACGGCGGATATGGCGTCGCGGGTGCGGTGGACCGCCTTTATCCGGGAGCAGGCGGAGGCGCGGGAGATCCCGTGGGCTTACTGGGAGTTCGGCGCGGGTTTCGGCATCTACGACCGGGAGGCCGACGCGTGGCGCGAGCCCCTCTTGGAGGCGCTGGTGCCCGCAGATGCCGGTGACCCATGACCTCTTGTCTGGTTTGCGGTTTTCGGTTAAGGTAGTTTTGTCGTAGGTCCTGACGTGGCGCAATGCTCAGCTTGCCTATTGTCTGCTGAGCTCAGGAGGTGGGTAATGTCGATGATCAAAGGCCCTGAAGTCATCATCGAGGAGGTCGCTGAAGTCTTAGACGTCTCCGAGGACGAGGTGCTGCGAGAAGGTGTCCGTGCTCTGCTTGAGCGTCGACTTCGCGCGGTTAGGGCTCAAATTTTTGAGATTTCCGGTCGCTATGGGGTTTCCTCGGTTGAGGAGCTGGAGGCGAGGTACCGGGATGGCACATTGGAAGAGGCCGATTCTTGGCGGGATCTTCAGCGACTCGACCACCTGGAATACCAAAGGGATCGGATGCAGGCCCTTGTGAAGGCTTTGAAGTGAGCCATCGGGTTGACACCGAAAGCCTTCGAGATATTGCTGAAGTTGAATTCTCGGATATTGTCATTGATGTGCTTATATCCGAGATCAATGAACTCCGTGTTTTCTTAGTCGACGGGAGTTTTATAGACGTTTGGTATTCACTAAAGTTGGAAGACCGATATAGCTATCATTGGGAAAGGCGTGCGCTTGATGGTACGATCTATCGTCACGATAATGCGCCGCACCGACGTTGGCAATCGGTGAACACATTTCCCAAACATTTTCACGATGGTGATGAGCTTCATGTTAGTGAGAGTAAGCTCAGTGATGTTCCCGAGGATGCGTTACGCCAGTTTCTGGCTTTTGCACGTGATAAAATAGAATTTTGAATCCATCACGCTTTTTTGGTTACAGTGGGATGATTTTTTTGGAGGAGTTAAGGATGACAGACGAACAACACGCTCAGGATGAGCGAAATCAGCAGCAGGACGTGGGACCATCGCAGGACAAGCCCCGGCGGATGTCGCGGCGCCGGTTCCTTGAATCGGCGGGTGCGGTCGCAGCCGGATGGCTGCTCTCGCGGTGTATGCCTGGTACGGAGATGCCTGGTACGCAGATGCCGGGTACGGAGGCGACGGCGCCCCCCGCGTCGGCGATGCCGGAACCCACGGACGCGGCGCCGAGGCCGACGCCGACCTCCCAGCCTACCCAAGCCCCAAAGGCGAAGTCCGTAGAGCCCACGGCGACGGCCGTAAACCCCACGGCGACGGCCGTAAACCCCACGGCGGCGGTTGCAGCACCGACCGCGACGTCTGAGGCAGGGGGCGGGGAAGCGGCGGCGGTTTCTCCCACCACGCAAACGCAGGTGGCGATCGGGTCAGCCAATACCTACGAGCCCGGGGGGATTGAGTCCACGTTGCGCGATATGTTGGACGGGATCGGTGGGCTGAGCGATATCATCGGGTCCGGCGACCGCGTGGCGATCAAGGTCAACCTGACCGGCGGCCTGGGCAACAACGTGCCGGGCTACACGCCGATGGACACGTTTGTGACCCATCCGGAGACCGTCCGCGCGTTGGGCGCGCTGGTCCGCGATGCCGGCGCCCGTGAGGTCTTGATCGTGGAGTCGGTCTATCAGTGGGGCTCCTACACGGAGTGGGGATTTGAGGAGGCGGCGGAGGCGGTGGACGCGACGCTCATCGACCTCAACGCGACGGATCCTTACGACGACTATATGGACGTCGCCGTGCCGGGCGGTGGGGAGATCTACGAGACTTATATAATGAACCGGATCCTTCACGACGTCGACGCCTTTATCTCGTTGGCCAAGATGAAGTGCCATTGGACGTGTGGGGTGACCCACGCGATGAAGAACCTGGTCGGGCTGGTGCCCGCGCGGTTCTACCAACTCACCGCCGAGCACAGCCATCGTTCGGCATTCCACGGCCCCTCAGAGGAAACAGCGGGGTACCGGGTCCCCCGGATCATCACCGAGCTTAACCGGATTCGGCCGATTGACCTGGCGGTCGTCGATGGCATCAAGACGACGGAGGCCGGCGAGGGACCGTGGATCGGCATGATGGCCCCGGTTCAGCCGGGTGTGATCTTCGCCGGCAAGGATGCGGTGGCGACGGATGCGGTGGCGACGGCTGCCCAGGGGTTCGACCCGACCGCCGCCGGGATGACGATGCCCTTCGTGCGGAGCGACAACCACCTGGCGTTGGCCCATCAGGCGGGATTGGGCACGCACCGCCTCGGTGAGATCGGGGTGGTCGGGCCGTCGATTGCGGACGTGCGGTACGACTTCAAGCCGTGTGTGGGGTAGACGCGTCCAAAGTCAGAGGTCGAAGGTCAAAAGGCGACGGTTGAAAGTTGGGATTTGCGGAATTTGCGACATAGTGTACAATAGATCGGTGTTGTCGTTCCCTCTTCTTCCTTAATATGTGTTCTGAACGCGCAGACTTGTCTGAGGACCCCAATCACACGGAGTCCCGGTGTTCGTTTTTGCTTGACTGGTATTGGATAGCTTCTGACGCTTGAGGAGAAAACGTTATTCATGGCGATGCCCTATTTGGAGTACGAACTGCAGAATGGTTATGTTCACAACTGGTTAGTTGCAGGTCCTCTGGAGTCTGATGTCGAAGGTCCATCCCCGGAACAGAGTGAGCACGCGCGCAAGCTGGAGGTGGTTCAGGAGGCTTACGACCCGGATTTACAGGTCGAGGAGACGCCGAGTTATAATGGTGAGTTCGAGATCAACGATCAGTCACTGACGTGGCAGTACGTCCGTTGCCAAGACGATCACTTTGTCGATCGATCGACGTTCCGGCACACCTGGCAATACCTGCGCACGTGGGCGTACGCCCAACTCGACTGCTTCGAGGGACAGGACGTGACCTTTGTGTTGACGACCAACGGCCCGGCGGACGTGTGGGTCAACGGCGACCATGTGCATCGTCATGCGCACTTCCACCACCAACTGCCGGTCAGCGTCGAATTCGACGCGACCTTGGAGGACGACGTCAACGAGATCGTGGTTCGCTTTGACGAGGTGGCGGCGCGGGAGTGCCCCTACGTGATGGCCCTGGAGGTGAAGGGGATCGATCCGATGGACCTCACCGTTCGCATTCCCTCGATGACGGAGCGGACGGTGCGCCACATGATGCTGGAGCGGGTCTTCGAGCAGGCGTGCATCGAGTCTGTGGCGAACTACCGGGGGAAGGTCGTGAACCTCCATTGGGCGGATGACCTCGAAACCCGCTTCAACTATCACTACAGCATCCAGGATACTCAAGGTAGGATCTACGTCAGCGGGCAGACGGAGGCCCAACCCGAGGCTGTGAACGACGTCGGCCATGGATTCCGGATATGGCAGGGGCCGTATTCTGTGACGCTGCGGCCCGTCTCGGAAGAGTATTATGCGTACGACGTGCGCTATCAACGGGACCTGCCGCTGATGATTCTCGACAATGCGTACGCCGAGGAGCCATACGGCACCTATGACGAGCGGCACCGGGAAGCCCTCGAGTATGCGGTCACCCAGGAGGGGAATCTCTACGTGGAGATCGCCAAGGTGAAGCTCGGCCAGTGGGACGAGCTCGACCGGGGCGTGATTGAGGACGCCATCGAAGGGATCAACCGTCGGGGCGACTGCAGCGACTTCGACCTGGTGGGGCTGCTGGGCGTGGTCGCCCGCTTTGGCGACCTGGACGCGTTCCCGGAGGATCTCAAGGCCGCGATCAAGGACTGCGCGCTGAACTTCAAGTACTGGCACGATGAGCCCGGCTCCGATGCGATGTGCTATACCACCGAGAACCACAGTATTCTCTTCCACACCTGCGAGATCTTGGCGGGGCAGCTCTATCCCGACGAGGTGTTCACCAACGTCGGCGAGACAGGAACCTGGCACCGGGAGAAGGGCGAGCGGATGGCGCGTGCCTGGCTGAGGGCGCGCGGGCGGACGGGCTTCTGGGAGTGGGATTCCAACTGCTATTTCGAGGAAGATATCCTGGCGCTCTCGCACCTGGCGGGGCTGGCTGAAACTCAGGACGTCATGGAATTGGCTGCGGTGCTGCTCGATAAGATGCTTTTCACGATGGCCGTCAACTCCTACAAGGGAGCCTTTGGGTCCACGCACGGGCGGACGTACGCCTCCCTGATCAAGAGCGCCAAACTGGAGTCGACGTCGGGCATCAGCCGGTTGATGTTTGGGATGGGCATCTACAATCACCATCTCCGAGGCCTGGTGGCCATGGCGTGCTCGGAGTACGAATTCCCCCTGTTGATCGGCGACATCGCCCGGGATCGCCCGGACGCGATGTGGAACCGGGAGCGGCACGTGGTTAGCGGGGACGGGGATGAGGTCAACAAGGTCACCTACAAAACCCCGGACTTTATGCTCGCCTCCGCGCAGGACTACCACCCCGGGGAGCGGGGCTACCAGCAGCACATCTGGCAGGCGACGATGGGGCCGGACGCCGTGGCCTTCGTCACGCACCCGCCGACCGTGAGCGAGGATGGGGCGCACCGGCCGAACTTCTGGCACGGCAACGTGATCCTGCCCCGGGTCGCGCAGTGGAAGGACGTGCTTTTTGCCGTTCACAAGCTCCCTGAGGACGATTGGATGGGCTTTACCCACGCACACTTCCCCATCTACAGCTTTGACGAGACGGCGATCGCGGATGGATGGGCGTTCGCCCGCCAGGGGGACGGCTATCTGGCGCTGACCGCTGCGCAGGGCCTGGAGTCGGTGCATCGCGGGCCCGGTGCCTACCGGGAACTGCGCTCCCACGGACAGGAGAACGTCTGGGTCTGCCAGATGGGACGGGCGGCGTTGGATGGGGACTTCGAGGCTTTCCAGGCGGAGGTGAAGGCGGCGTCGCTGGCCTTTGAGGGGTTGAGCGTGCGGTATACGTCCCTGCGTGGGGATACCCTAGCTTTTGGGTGGGCGGGGCCGTTGACGCGCAACGGTGAGGACGTGGCGATCACGGGCTTCCCGCACTACGAGAATCCGTACTGCACCGCCGAGCTGCCTGCGGAGCAGATGGACATTGAGGTCGGCGGGTATCTGATGAGGCTACAGTTCTAGACTGTAGGCTCCAGTTCTAGGCTGCAATTTTGGCCTGTCTCGTCAAGGCCGGCCCCGAGGAGTCCGCAGCCTGCCTGGAGGGTACGGGGATTCGACGCGTTAGGTAAGTTGTAGTTCGAGGCTGTAGTCTGCCGATCAACGTCTGAACCTTAACACCGGGCTGCTTGTTGTGACCTGTCACATGTGTCGGCCCCTTTTTTCATAGAGTCCGTTTGTGATATCATTCGATTGATACTTTCCAGGCACAATCAGTGAGAATGCGCTTGCCTATTTCCTAAATCCCCTTTATAATGTCCGTACAATTGTGAAGGGTCACAATCAAGGAGTCATAGGTCTATGGCGATGGGGTCCTCCCCGACAAAGCGCCCAACGTTGAGAGATGTCGCTGACCGAGCCGGCGTTTCCTACCAGACAGTATCGCGTGTGGTGAACGAGCATCCTCACGTGGCCGCCGAGACGCGGAGGCGGGTGCTCGAGGTCATCCGGGAGCTGGATTACCGCCCCCATCGTGCGGCGCAGTTATTGACCTCCGGTCGTTCTTATATTTTACAGCTCGTGATCTTTGAATATGGATATGGCGATCCCCTGCCCGCGATTTTGCACTGGGGACGCCAGTATGGTTATACCATGGTGGTGACGGAGATTGAGAATCCCGCCTCAACGGAATCCGTCCGGTCCGTGCTTAAAGAGGCCGCCGAGATGGTGGATGGGCTCCTGATGATTATGCCCTATCCGCACCTGAGCTACGATGAATGGGTCGCATTGTGTCAGGGGCGTCCTTTTGTGGTGGCCTGTACGGAGTTGGGCGCCAGGACGCCGTCGGTGGTCTTTGACCAGTGGCAGGGGGCGCGACTCGCCCTTGATCATCTCATCGGGCTCGGTCACGAACACATCGCCGAGATCAGCGGGCCTTTGGAAAACGTTGATGCCCGTACCCGCCATCATGTCTGGGAGACGTTGCTCACGCGCCGCGGCCTGGACCTTGGTCCCAGCGTCGAGGGCGATTTTGAGGTCTGCAGTGGGTACCGGGGCGCTCAGCATCTGCTCGATACGGAAGAACCTTTTACGGCTGTTTTAGCCGGCAACGATTTGATGGCCTTGGGGGCCATGCGGGCTTTGCGAGAGGCGGGGCTGCGCGTCCCTGAGGACGTCTCGATCGTCGGTTTCGACGACATTGCCGAGGCCGCGTATTTTGATCCGCCGCTGACGACGATCCGTCAGGATTTTGACATTCTGGGTCGAGAGAGCGTGGAATATCTGGTTTCATTGATTGAGAACCCTAAGATGTCGGTCCACCAGCGGGTCTTTCATCCCGAGCTTGTGGTACGGGGAAGTTGTCAGCGGATTTTGACATAACTGTTTCCGGGATACCCTTTTATCCTGGCGTTGAGGAAAGGAGGTCACTGCCGCTAATACGCTGAGTGCAGACTTATCGACAGCACGCTGTGATGGTTGTTTGCTTTATCCTTTTCAAGTCTCCCTAAGGAGGAAGAACGATGAGTAAGATTTCACGTCGACAATTCCTGCGAGTATCGGCGGTCGCCGGTGCCGGCGCCGTTTTGGCCGCGTGTGGCGGCGGCACGGAAGCCCCCACGGAAGCGCCCCCTGAAAAAGATGCAGGCCCGGAGCCCACGCAGCCCGCGCCCGCGACTGCAACCCCCAAGCCCGAAGCGGCAGAGCCGACCCCGGTTCCTGAAGAGGAACAGGTTTGGCCGCGCGAGGACGTCCCGCGTGAGCGCACCCTGATTTATGCGTTCGGTGCCCAGGAGGAGGAAGCGGCGGGTATCGGCAACTGGTATGCCGTTGACTGGCACCAGCGTGGCGGTTCCTCGATGGTTGAGTACCCCTTCTATTACACAGCCCTCAACGACAAGACCTATGCCTGGATGGCTGAGAGCTATGAGTACAACGACGACGCCACCGAGATGACGCTCTATCTGAAGAAGGGCATCAAGTGGGCGGACGGTGAGGATTTCAACGCCGAGGATGTGGCCTTTACGTTCGAGACGCTGAAGGTCAATGCCCCCGACTACCCCAACTCCGGATTGGTCGATAAGTTCCTCGAAACGGTGGAAGTAATCGATGACTACACCATCAAGTTCTTGCTGACAGAGACGAACTACCGGTTCCACTTCACGCACTGCACAGCGCGGTTCGACCGTGGCCTTTACATCGTGCCCGAACACTACTTCGCTGACGTCGACGACTGGCGCGAGTACGAATTCTTCGACCTGGACGCCGGTCTGCCCGTCTACACAGGTCCTTACGCCCTCACCCGCATGGAGCCCCAGGTGAAGAACCTGGATTTGCGCTACGAGTGGTGGGCCGTGGACATCGGCATGGTGGACAGGATGCCCCGCGTCGAGCGGATCGTGAACATCGGCTGGCCCGGCGAGGAGGTCGGCGGTCAGATGCTGATCAACGACGAGGTGGACGTGACCCTGGACCTGCGCCCGGCGACCATCGAGGCGATCTTGGCTCAGAGCGATACCGTCATCACCCACACGGGCACCGAGAAGCCCTACGGCTACGTCGACTGGTGGCCCACGTCGCTGTTCTTCAACAACCTGGCTGAACCCTACGACAACACTGACGTGCGCTGGGCGATCGCCTATGCGATCGATCACGAGCAGGTCAACGAGGTCGGTTCCCTGGGCGCCAGCCAGCCCAGTAACACCCCCTTCCCGCAGTATCCCGGTCTCACGCCGTATATCGAGAATGCCTCGGATGAGCTGAAGACGCTGATGGATCAGGTTTACATGCGCGATCTCGACAAGGTCGAGGAGCATATGACCAAGGCCGGCTTCACCAAGGACGGTGAGTTCTGGGCCAAGGACGGTGAGACGCTCCAGCCCAAGGTCTGGACGGATCCCATCTTCGGCGATATCGCGCCGGTGATCACGGAGCAGATGCGGCAGGCCGGTTTCGAGGCCGAGATGGTTCAGCCTCAGGACTTCTGGGGTGGAACCTCAACCGGTGAGGCCGAGCTCTTCTTCCGTGGCCACGGCGGCAGTGTGAAGGATCCCTACGTTACGCTTGCCTTCTACCTGTCCGAGAATATCGCAGAGATTGGCGAGGGCGTGATCAACGACAACTGGCCTCGGTGGGGGAACGAGGAGTACGATGCGATCATCGCGGAGATGAGCCGCACCCACCCCGACGATACCGAGAAGATGCAGGACCTCTTCAACCAGGCGATGACGATCTGGTACACGGATCTGCCCGAGGTGCCGATCCAGGAGTGGTTCCACCGGCTGGGTATGAACACCGCCTACTGGACCAACTGGCCGAACCAGGACGATCCGTACAACTCGGCCCCGTGGCACCTGACGTTCATCATCACGCTGACACGGTTGGATCCGACGCAGTAAGAAGCAGGAATGTGAAAGCATGATCTGGGTCCACACGAGGGAGCTTTTACAGCTCCCTCGTGTGTCCAGGTCGTGTCCTCGGGACACCTTGGGTGTTTTCCAGGTGTTGGTAAGTGATCTGGCTATCGAGGTCATTCTGTGACCTTTTCTTAAATTCTTTTTTGGAGGCTTTCTATGCGAATCCCTCTAGGCTACGTACTCAAGAGGATTGGTTTTCTCTTTGCCGTCCTTTGGACGGCGGCGACGATCAACTTCCTGCTCCCCAAGTTGACGCCCCGCGACCCGGTGATGGAGCAGGTACAGCTGAAGATCGCGACGATGGGGGCACAGTCTGAGGGCGCCAACGAGTTGGTGGCGTCCCTCAAGGAGCTCTACGGCCTGGACAGGCCCCTGTGGCAGCAGTATCTCACCTATATCTGGAACATAATGCGCTTTAACCTGGGTATTTCCATCGTGAACTACCCCAAATCCGTCAATGAGATCGTTGGCGAGACGATCTGGTGGACGTTGGGATTTATGGTGACCGGGACGATTCTTGCTTTTATCATCGGGACCGTCGTCGGGGCGCTGGTGGGCTGGTCGAAGACGTCGAAATTCTTCCGCTGGCTGATGCCCCCCCTGGCGATGCTCTCCTCAATTCCAGCCTTTATCCTGGCACTGGTGCTGATCTACTACCTGGCTTTCAAGGCGCAGTGGTTCCCCTTGCGGGGTGGCTACTCGCCGACGATCGAGGTCGATTGGGCGAACATCGAGTTCCTGATTGACGTCGTGCGCCACGCGGCCCTGCCGGCCCTCTCTCTGCTCCTGGTCTCTATAGGCGGCTGGTCGCTGACGATGCGCGCGATGATGGTCACGGTGGAGGGCGCGGATTATATCACGTTCGCCGAGGCGAAGGGGCTGAAGGAGAACCGTATCTTCTTCAGGTACGCGCTGCGCAACACGCTGCTCCCGCAGATCACAGCGCTGGCGATGCAGTTAGGCTTTATTGTCTCGGGATCCACGCTGGTGGAGAATATGTTCGGCTACCCGGGCATCGGTCGGCGGCTGGGTGCTGCAATTGCTGCCTTCGACTACCCGGTGATCTATGGCATTGTGTTCTTCTTGGTCGTGGGGATCGCGGTCGCCACCCTTTTTGTGGACTTGTTGTACCCGATCCTCGATCCGCGGATTTCTTACACGGGGGAGTAGGCGATGAAACGAGGTGGAGGACTTCAGAGTTTGATCAGTTACGTGAGGCGCAACCCGTCGTTCGGTTTGGGGATGCTGATTTTGATTGGGCTGCTGCTCTTTGCGACGGTTGGTGGGGTTTTTGTAGATCGTAAGGGTGCCTATCCCCTTGGCGCGGTTCCCAATCAGGAACCCTCGGCCGAGTATCCGTTCGGCACGGACAGCGCGGGGCGTAATCTGCTGACGTCGATGATCTACGGCACGCGGATCACGCTCTCGATCGGGATGATCGCCGGGAGCATTGGCCTGGCGGTCGGTACGGTCCTGGGTTTTGTCTCCGGCTATTTCGGCGGTTTTTTTGATGATATCATCAAGTTCATCGTGGACGTATTGATGACGATCCCGCAGTTCCTGCTGCTGGTGATGATCGCGTCCTCGGTGCCCAACCCGGATGAGATGGGGATCGTGCGGATGGGTTTGGTCCTCTCCATCGTCTCCTGGGTGCGGCCCACACGGGCGATCCGGTCGCAGGTGCTGAGTATGCGCGAGCGGGCCTTCGTGATGATGGCGAAGCTCTCGGGGATGGGCGGATTGGAGATCATCATCAAGGAGCTGATGCCCAACCTGCTGCCTTTCCTGGCGATCAGCCTGGCGCGGGCGGTGAACGGTGGCGTCGTCAGCTCGTTGGGCTTGCAGACGCTGGGCATCGGCAATCTGCGCGAGCCCTCGCTTGGGATGACAATCTACTGGCTGCGGTATTATAATGCGTTCTTGCAGGGGTACTGGTGGTGGATTCTGGAACCGGTGGTTGCGGTGGTCTTGATCTTCGTCGCCTTCCTGCTCATCTCCATCGGGTTGGATGAGTTTGCGAACCCGAGAACTCGGAGGACCGTATGAGTGAGTCATTGTTAAAGGTTGAGGATCTTAGGGTCTATTACCATGTAAGTGCTGGGGCGGTCAGGGCGGTGGATGGGGTCTCCTTCGAGATGCCCCGGGGCATCAAGATGGGCCTGGTTGGGGAATCCGGCTCGGGCAAGTCGACGCTGGCGCTGGCGATGATGCGCATGATCAAGAAGCCCGGGAAGATTGAGGAAGGACACATCATCCTCGATGACATCGACCTGGTCAGCTTGACCAAGGAGCAGATGCGGCAGACCAAGCTGCGCAAGCTGGCGATGATCCCCCAGGGCGCGATGAACTCGCTCAATCCGGTGATGCGCATCGACAAGCAGTTGGTGGATGGGATGATCGATCACGGTATCGTGATGTCGAAGAGCGAGCGCGAGGCGCGGATCGCTGATTTGCTGCAGATGGTAGACTTGGCGCCCAAGGTCGCGACGATGTATCCGCACGAGCTCAGCGGTGGGATGAAGCAGCGCGTCTGTGTGGCGATGTCCATCGCGCTAGAGCCCGACATGGTGATCGCCGACGAGCCGACTAGCGCGCTCGACGTGGTGATCCAGCGGCAGGTGATGGAGACGATCGACCGCCTCCAGACGGACCTGGGTTTGTCTGTGATCCTGATCGGTCACGATATGGGATTGATGGCCCAGACGGTCAACCGGCTGGCGGTGATGTACGCCGGGAAGCTGATGGAGGTTGGCAAGACCGAGGACATGTTCTACGAACCCCTCCATCCCTACACGGAGCTGCTGATCAGCAGCCTCCCGGTGTTGGAGAACAAGGGCGTCTTCTCCGGTATCCCGGGTATCACGCCGTCGTTGCTCGACCCGCCGCAGGGGTGCGTCTTCCACACACGCTGCCCCAAAGCCTGGGAGCTGTGCCAGCAAGAGATTCCGCAGTTCACGGAGGTCGAGCCCGGACGCTGGGTCGCCTGTCACCTTCATACTGCATGAGACTAGGATAGGATTATGACTTATGACAACACCACTCATTGAGTTGAAGAACGTAACCAAGATTTTCGGCGGTAAGAAGGATTACACCGTCGCATTGGATGACATGACGTTTGGCCTGGACGAGGGGTATGCCAAGATCATCACCATCGCCGGCGAAAGCGGCAGCGGCAAGACGACGATGGGTATGCTGATGCTGGGGTTCTACACCCCGACGCGGGGGCAGGTCCTGTATCGTGGGCAGCCCTTGGAGGAGCTTGGCAGGGATGCGCATTTTCAGTTCCGGCGCGAAATCCAGGCCGTCTTCCAGGATCCCTTTGCGGTTTACAACCCTTTCTACAAAGTGGACAACCTCCTGAGTATCCCGATCAAGAACTTCAAGCTGGCCGAGTCCAGGGACGAGGCCCGGGAGCTGATGGAGGAATCGTTGAGCCGAGTGGGATTGCGACCCGAGGAGACGCTGGGACGCTATCCGCACCAGTTGAGCGGCGGTCAGCGGCAGCGGATCGCGGTCGCGCGGGCGTTGCTTCTGCAGCCCAAGCTGCTGATCACCGACGAGCCGGTCTCGATGGTGGACGCCTCGCTGCGGTCCACAATCTTGAAGAGCCTGCGCACGCTCAACCAGGATTTCGGCGTCCCAATCTTCTACATCACCCACGACCTGACGACGGCTTACCACATCAGCGATTATATCATCATCCTCTATCGCGGCTCGGTGATGGAGGCCGGGAACGTCGATTCCATCATTCGAGACCCCCAACATCCCTACAGCCGACTCCTGGTCTCGTCCATCCCATGGCCGGATCCCGAGCTGGAGTGGGGAGCTGCCCTTGAGGGTGGTGAAGACGAGGAGATCATTCAGAAGAGCGAGGTGGCCTTCGCGGAGATCACCGGCTGCAAGTTCGCGCCGCGCTGTCCTCACGTGATGGACATCTGTCACACAGAGCCGCCGGCGCTCTTCAGGATGGATAAGGATCGCGCCGCGGCGTGTTATCTCTATCAGGACAACGAGAGTCTGGCCCGGGCGGACCTGAACCAGGTCTTTATCGAGTCCTGACGTCACGTCCGGATCCATCTTACGAACACCGCGGGGCCCTGAGCCTTGCGGTGTTCTATTATGACCGTGTCAGCGTAACCGTCTAGCACGTTAGGGCTTTTATACCTGTTTAGTCTTCTGAGGTGCGACGCACTTTTACGACTGGCAAATAGGTACGGTATGCACTAAGTGTAGGTTATGGACTCAGTTTAAGTGCGTTGCACCTGGTCTGATCGCAGAACTAAACGATTACGGACTTTTATACCGTAGGTAAGGAGAGTGTGTGTGGCCTGGGATCATCAGGTGGGGCGGAACGATCCATGCCCCTGTGGGAGCGGCAAAAAATACAAATATTGTTGTGGCCGGCCGAAATCCCCGACCGAGGTGCTCTACGTGCATCCGGCCAAGCAGGACGTCGACGTCTATGCGGGACAGCAGGGGACGTCCGAGCGCCCCATGGGGCGCCCTTATGGGTTGATTCCTGTGGGCGTGCCGGCGTTGATGAATGCGCTGCGGGACGCCGGCATCGAGGTGCGGGGCATCAGCTATCCCCTGGAACGGGAGCTCAACCGGCGGTTCGACCTCCGGCGCTGGCTGCGGACGCAGACGCGGGCCAAGGTCGTCCTCATCGACCTTCACTGGTATGAACACAGCCTGGGGGCCATCAGCACCGCCAGGGTCTGCAAGGAGGTGCTGCCGGATGCGTGGACCGTCCTGGGCGGATTGACGGCCTCGGCATTTGCGAGTGAAATCCTCACGGATTTCCCTGCCGTCGATTTCATCCTTCGGGGGGACGCGGAGCGCCCGCTGGTGGATTTGACCCGGCGACTGCTGGACACGGCGTCCGGGGAGACGCCCGATCTCGCCGGCGTGTCCAATCTCTCTTACCGGGTCGATGGGGAGGTTGTCGAGCATCCGGTTGACTACTGTGCGGCTTCGGAGGACCTGGACACCCTGGACTACGTGGATCTGCGGTTCCTGGATCACCACCGGGAGTATATGGTCCACGAGTACCTGGTGACGGACGTGGAGGCGGCCCGGGCTGCCCTGGAGACCGATCCCTACCTCGGGCGGTGGATCGCCACGGCCCGAGGCTGTAAGTACGAGTGCTCCTACTGCGGCGGGTGCCGGAGCGCGCACGCAACGCTGGCGAACCGCCAGGGGATCGTGCCGAGGTCGCCGGAGGCCGTCGTCGATGAGTTGGCGTATCTGGCCGACCACCACGTTATCCAGGCCTCGCTCACCTACGACATCGCTGAGATGGGGCGGTCGTACTGGCGGGAGCTCTTCTCGTTGATGCGCAAGCGGGACGTCCACATCGGGCTCTATAACGAGTGTTTTCAGATGCCCTCCCTTCGGTTCCTCAAGTACTTCGCCCGCAGCGTGGATCTTGAGCACTCGTGTATCGCGCTGAGCCCCCTGTCGGGCTCGGAGCGGGTGCGGCGGCTCAACGGCAAGCACTTCTCCAATATGGAGCTGATCAACGTGATGGACACGCTCAATCTCCACAACCTCTTCGCCCTTGTCTATTTCTCCCTTAACCTGCCGGGTGAGAACGAGGAGACCCTTCAGGAGAGCATCGCCCTGGCCGAACAGATGGTCCGGTCCTACCCGCACGCCAAGCTCCGGATCCTCAGTTCGGCGCACACCCTGGATCCGCTCTCGCCCATGGCGGTCCACCCCGAGAAGTTTGACATCTCGCTGAGTATGGGCAGCTTCAGGGATTGGTACACGTACGGCGTGGAGACGCAGTTCGGCGGGCCGGCGGCCCGCACGGAGGCGCGGCGCGGATTCCGGTCGGGTGGGTCGCCCGGTCGTTCGGTGGAGGCGATGGCCGACGCGTGGGACGCGGCGCGCGAGGGCCACGAGGACTGCTGGTGGCCGATCCCGCCGAGCTGGTAGGTTTCTTGCAGTCCCCGGCACTATCTGAACTTCGATAGTGCCGGGGACTGCAAGAAACTCAGGAACGTGATAGGAGGTTTTAATTTTGGAAGAACAACCCCTTGCACTGTATATTCATCCGGCCAAGCAGGCCGTGGATCTCTATGATACGCCGGCGAGCAAGAAATTCGGACGGCCCTATGGGTTGATCCCGATGGGCGTGCCGGCGCTCGTCAACATCCTCCGCGACAACGGGATCGAGGTGCGCGGCGTCAATTTCCCGATGGAGAAGCGCCTGGACCCCAGGTTCGACCTGCGGGCATGGCTTCATTATCACCGGGCCGCCCGGATGGTCCTGATCGACCTGCATTGGTACGAGCATGCCTATGGGGCCATCAGCGTCGCGCGGGTGGTCAAGCAGGTGCTGCCCGACGCCTGGGTCGTGATCGGCGGGCTGACCTCGTCCGCGTTTGCGGGGGAAATTCTGGAGGATTTTCCCTCCATTGATTTCGTCATTCGAGGCGACGCCGAACGACCGCTGCTGGCACTGGCGCAGGCGCTGGTGGCGAGTGAGGTCGGCGCGACGGACGAGGACGCCGATGCGCGCCTGAGTTTGTCGGACGTGCCCAATCTGTCGTACCGCCGGCGGGGGAAGGTGGTCGAAAACCCCCGGACCTACTGCGCGACCCCGGAGGACTTCGCCGAGTTCAACTTCATCGACCTGGACTGGCTCCACCGGGAGGATTCGTACTACGTCCACGAGTATCTGGTGATCGACATGGAGCTCGCACGTCGGGCGTCCGAGGGCGCGGACATCAGCCAGTACCGGGGCCGCTGGTTGACCACGGCGCGCGGCTGTGATTTCGAGTGCTCCTACTGTGGGGGGGCGCGAAGCGCGCACGAGGCGATCGCCGGACGCAAGGGGATCGTGCCGGTGCCGGTCGAGACGATTGTCCGTCAGATCAAGCATCTGATAGAGCACGACGTGATCCAGGTCTGCTTCTCCTACGACCTGGCCGCGATGGGGAAGCGGTATTGGCGCACGCTCTTCCGCACGCTGCGCAAGGAGGGGATCAAGATCGGGTTGTACAATGAGTTCTTCCAGCTGCCGCCCTCCGGCTTTATGAAGGAGTTCGTGCGGACGGCCGACATGGAGCACTCCAGCCTCGCGCTCAATCCCTACTCCGGCTCGGACCGGGTGCGGCGGCTCAACGGCAAGCGCTACGACGTGCCGCAGCTCCTCAACGCGCTGGACGAGCTCAACCTCTACGATATCCCCATCATCGTCTACTTCTCGCTCAACCTGCCGGGGGAGGACGAGGAGGCGGTGCAGGAGACCATCGATCTCGCCCGGAGCATCTACGATCAATATCCGCACTCGCGGCTGAAGATCCTGAATTCGTGCCACACGGTCGAGCCGCTCTCCCCGATGGAGCAGCGTCCCGAGCGCTACGGGGTCGAGGTGCAGTGGCACACGTTCCGCGACTGGTATGAATACTGCCGCAACACACAGTTCCAGCTTCCGGGCTCCCGCACCGGCGAGTGGCGTGGATTCACCCTGCTCCCCCCCGAGGAGCGCTCGGTGGAAGACATGGCCGATGCCTGGGACGCGGAGCGTCAAGGACGGGACGACTGCTGGTGGCCGATCCCACCCAGTTGGTGAATGACGTATGCTGCGGCGAATCCCGCTTAGCTATCTGATCCGGCGCCTCTTCCTGCTGATCGCGGTGGTCTGGCTGGCCGCTACGGTCAACTTTCTGCTGCCCCGCATCACGGCTCACGATCCGATCCTGGAGTATATGTTGGAGCTGAGCGCGACCGCGACGGGCGAGGAAGCGGAAGAGGTCGACAATATGCTGCGTTTCTACGAGCGTTGGGTGGGCCTCAACCGCCCCCTGTGGCAGCAGTATCTGCGCTACCTGGGCAACATGCTGCGCTTTGATTTTGGCCGATCCTTCCGGACGCGGCGCCCCGTGACGGACGTCCTGTTGTATGCCCTGCCGTATACCCTGGCGCTCTTGACCTTCTCGACCCTATTCGCGTTCGTGATGGGCTCCATCCTCGGCGCGTGGCTCGGCTGGCAGCGAGATTCGGGACTTCTGAAGGCTTTCGTGTCCGTCCTGATGGTCCTCTCGTCCACGCCTCCTTTTATCGTGGCCCTGATCCTCATCTACGTCTTCGCGTTTCGGCTTCGCCTCTTCCCTTTCCGTGGTTCTTACAGTGCCATGATCGCCGTGGACTGGTCCTCTGCCGAGTTCTGGTTGGACGTGATCCATCACGCGACCCTGCCGGCTTTGACCATGATCCTGGTGACGGGCGGACAATGGGCGATGTGGATGCGGGCCCTGACGATCTCCACGATCGGTGAGGACTATATGGTCTTTGCCCAGGCCAAGGGGTTGAAACGTTGGCGCCAACTCATCCACTATGCCATGCGCAACGCGATGCTCCCTCAGTTGACGTACCTGGCTATCTCCCTGGGTACGTTAGTGTCGGGGTATACGCTGGTGGAGACGATGTTCAACTATCCCGGTATCGGACACCTGCTGGCGGAGGCGATTCTGACCAACGACTACGCCATGATCCAAGCATGCGTCTTCTTCTTGATCGTCGCGATCGCCATCGCGACGTTTACCATTGATTTGCTCTATCCTCTGCTCGACCCCCGGATTCGGTACGCGCAGTAACACGTTCGCGTAATACCGGCTAGGCGCGTTTGTCACTCAGGATTTGTGTTCTTCGCCTCTGTGTGCTGTAATAGGAGACAACGTAGACACTGTAAACCTTATCCGTAGACGAGAGGGAGCATACGCATGACACAACTTCGCATTGGGATGATCGGTGTGGCGGGACGCGGCGGCTTGTGGCGGCATTGGCACCAGCCGGAGGGCCGGTCGGTGGTGGTCGGGGGCGCGGACGTGAGCCCGGCCCACCTCGCGGCGTTCCGGACGGAGCACGGCGGGTCGCCGTTCACCACGACGGATTACCGGGAGCTGCTGGCGCGCCCGGACGTGGACGCGGTGGCGGTCGCTTCGCCGGACAACTACCACGAGGAGCACGCGATCGCGGCGTTGGAGGCCGGCAAGCACGTCTTCTGTGAGAAGCCGCTGGCCATCACCATCGAGGGGTGCGACCGGATCCTGGAGGCGTGGCAGCGGGCCGGCACCCGGTTTATGGTCGGCTTCAACATGCGCTATATGAACATGTTCCGGACGATGAAGGAGATCGTCGAATCCGGCGTCATCGGGGAGATCAAGGCGGTCTGGGTGCGCCACTTCGTGGGGATGGGCGGCAACTTCTACTTCCACGACTGGCACGCGAACCGTGAGAACACGACCTCGCTGCTGCTGCAGAAGGGCTCGCACGACATCGACGTCGTCCACTGGATCACAGGACAATACACGGCCCGGACGTCGGCGTTCGGCGGCCTGGATTACTACGGCGGCGACTACCCCAACGATCTCACCTGTACGGAGTGCCCGGAGCGGGACACCTGCGTCGAGGTGATGAGGGAGGGCCGGCGGATCGAGTGCGCATTCCGCAAGGAGGTCGACGTCGAGGACAACCAGGTGATGATCATGCAGCTCGATGGCGGCATCAAGGCGGCTTACCTGCAGTGCCACTTCACGCCGGACTATCAACGCAACTACGTCTTTATCGGCACCGAGGGGCGGATGGAGAACTCCCAGCCGGAGATGAAGGTGTGGGTCAAGACGCGGCGCTCGAACACCGAACGGGAGCTGGCGGACCGCACGTACGAGGTCAAGCCCTCGGCCGGCGGGCACGGCGGGGCGGACCCGGTGATCTGTCGGGACTTCGTCGCGATGTGCCTGGACGGGAAAGAGCCGGTCGCGACGCCGCTGGCGGGCCGGATGAGTGTGGCCGCCGGGGTCTGTGCGGCCGAGTCGCTGCGGAGCGGTGGGGTTCCGATCGACGTGCGCCCGCTGCCTGAGACGCTGGCGCATTTGAAACAGGTAACCAGTTAGGCAGAGGGGATGTGAGCTACAAGGAGGTCTTGTATGGCGAAATTGAGTGTCTATGAGACGGTGCGGGCCCAGTTCAACCGGGCCGCGGATTGCATGGGCTTGGATCCCGAGATCCGGAAGATCCTGTCGGAGACGACCAACGAGATCGTGGTGAACTTCCCGGTCAAGATGGACAGCGGGCATATCCAGATGTTTACGGGGTACCGGGTGCAGCATAACAACGTGTTGGGGCCCTACAAGGGTGGGCTTCGGTTCCACCCAGCGGTGAACCTGGACGAGGTCCGGGCCCTGGCGGCGTGGATGACGTGGAAGACGGCCATCGCCGGGATCCCTTACGGCGGGGCCAAGGGCGGCATCCAGTTCGAGCCGTGGACATACTCGGAGGGAGAGCTGGAGCGGGTCACCCGGCGGTTCACGTTTGCCCTGGGCAGCAACATCGGGCCGGAGTACGACATCCCCGCGCCGGATGTCAACACCAACCCCCAGATTATGGCGTGGATCCTGGACACGTATCTCTCCATGATGCCTCCGCTGGAGCGCAACCGCAACGTCCACGTGGTGACCGGGAAACCGGTCGAGTCCGGCGGAAGCCTGGGCCGGGACAAGGCGACGGGGCAGGGGATCGTGTTCGTGCTCCATGCATGGGCCCAAGACTACGACTTCGATATGGCGAACGCCACCTACACGCTTCAGGGCTTCGGCAACGTGGGATCGTGGACGGCCAAGCTGCTCGCGCCCCTGGGCCCAACGCTGGTGGCGGTGGAGGATCACACGGGCGCTATTCTCAACCGGGACGGCCTCGACCCCTTCGACCTGAAAGCGTACGTCGACGCCGAGGGCGGCGTGGAGGGGTATCCGGAGGCGGAACCGATCTCGCACCGGGCGTTTTTCAGCACCGAGGCGGACCTCTTTATCCCCGCCGCGCTGGAGAACCAGATCACCGAGGAGACGGCGCCGTGGCTCAACGTCCGCTACGTGGTCGAGGGCGCGAACGGCCCCACCAACATCGAGGGCGACCGGATCCTGCGGGACCGGGGGATTCTGGTGCTGCCCGATGTGCTCTGTAACGCGGGGGGCGTGATCGTGAGTTACTTTGAGTGGCTTCAGAACAAGCGCAGTGAGTTCTGGGATCTGGATCAGGTGGACGCGAAGTTGAGCAAGCAGATCGTGGGTGCGTACCAACACGTGCGGGATACGAAGGAGGCCTACGAGACCGATTGGCGCACAGCGGCCTATATCGTGGCGCTGACGCGGCTGTCGGAGGTTTACAAGCGGCGGGGGATCTTCCCGTAAGGGTTAGCTCGCGGGCCGGCCACGAAGGGGCGGTGATGCCATTTGAGGCCGGCCCTGTATCAGGATGAGGAGAGGATATGGCTTCTTTGTTTTCAAGTGTGAACCTTGGGACGTTGACGTTGAAGAACCGGATCGTGCGGTCGGCGACGGCGGAGCGGATGGCGGATGCGGAGGGGCGACCTCGGCAGGCGCTCGGTGACCTTTACCGCGACCTGGCCGAGGGCGGCGTGGGGTTGCTCGTCACGGGCCATATGTACGTCGATCCCGGCGGCAAGTGCCACCCGGAGATGACGGGCATCGACCGGGACGACCGGGTGCCCGATCTGGCCGAACTGGCCGGCCTCGTGCACGAGGCCGGGGGGCATATCGCCGTGCAGATCAACCACGGCGGGATGCAGTGCAGCCGGGAGACGGTCGCCGATCCGGTGGCCCCCTCGGCGATCGACACCGAGTCGCTGTCGCAGCCGGCCCGGGCGATGACGGCGGCGGAGGTCGAGCAGGCCATCGCGGCGTACGCCTCGGCGGCGCGGCGGGCCAAAGCGGCGGGGATGGACGCGGTGCAGTTGCACGGCGCCCACGGATATCTGATCAATCAGTTCCTCTCGCCGGCCGTAAACCGGCGTCAGGACGCCTGGGGCGGCGATTTCGCGGGCCGACTGCACTTCCTGGAGGCCGTCAGCGGGGCGGTCCGAGAGGTGGTCGGGCCTGAGTATCCCGTCTTTATCAAGCTGGGGATGGTGGACGGCGTTGATGGCGGGTTGACCCCCGAGCTGGGACAGCGCGTCGTCGCCGAGCTGGGGGGGATGGGGCTGGACGGCGTTGAGATCAGCTGCGGGATCGGTGGCGGGGCTGTGAAGGCCATCCAACCGGGCGTGCGCGAGCTGGAGGACGAGGCCTACTTCCGGGATCTCGCGCAGATGGCGCGCGAGGTGACCTCGCTGCCGGTGATGTTGGTCGGAGGGCTGCGCTCCCGTGCGGTGATGGCGGACGTGCTGGCGAGCGGGGATGCGGACTTTATCTCCATGTGCCGCCCGCTGATCTGCGAGCCGGATCTGCCCAAGCGGCTTGAGCTGGGGCAGGCGCGGGCCTCGTGCATCTCAGGGAACCGCTGTTGGGCCTCGGAGCGGGGCGAGGGGATCGCGTGTAAGTGCCCGGTGGAGCGGGCGCCGTTCCCCGGATCGTAGGGGACCTGCACATTCCGAGGCATACGGGTAGAATCGCTTAAGGCGAAGAGCCCGAAGGTTTTTGTGTACGCGCGTTGCTTCCTGGCATCAGAATCGGAAACCTTTGGGCTCTGGATACGATGGGGGAGGATTTGAGATGAACGAGAACAACGCTGGCAGTAGAGCCTCACGTCCGAACATCATTCTGATGATGGCGGACGATATGGGATTTTCGGACATTGGATGCTACGGCTCGGAGATTCAGACGCCCAACCTGAACGGGATGGCCGCGCGCGGGGTGCGCTTCACTCAGCTCTATAACTGTGCGCGCTGCTGTCCGACCCGGGCCTCGCTGCTGACCGGGCTCTATCCGCATCAGGCCGGCATCGGCCATATGGTGGGTAACTACGGGATCCGCGAGTACCAGGGATACCTGCGTGACGACTGCGTGACCATCGCCGAGGCGCTCAAGGCCGGCGGATACCAGACCTATATGTCGGGCAAGTGGCACGTCGGCGGTTCCTACGACCCGCTGGCGCCGGAGACCTGGCGTCCGGGCGAGACCGGGCACCCGACGCCGCGCCAGCGCGGGTTCGACCATTACTACGGGACGTTGGACGGAGCCGGCAGCTATTTTCACCCCCACGCGATGCTGGAGGACGACACGATCATCCACCCGGAGGGGGCGGAGACCGGCGATTTCTACTACACCGATGCCATCAGCGACCGGGCGGTCTCCATGATCGAGGACGCGGCCCAGGATGACGACCCCTTCTTTATGTACGTGGCGTACACCGCCCCGCACTGGCCCCTCCAGGCGCTCCCCGAGGACATCGCACGGTACGAGGGGCTCTACCGCAAGGGCGGCTGGGACGCGCTCCGGACGGCCCGCCACGAGGAGATGAAGGGCATCGGGCTGGTCAGCGAGAAGTGGGAGATCTCCCCCCGCGACGAGCAGGCGCCGCCCTGGCGCGAGGTCGATAACACGGATTGGGAGGATGTGCGGATGGCGGTCTACGCCGCCCAGATCGACCGGATGGATCAGGGCATCGGCCGCATCCTTGCCAAGCTCCGTGCGCTCGACCTGGAGGAGAACACCCTGGTGATGTTCCTGGCGGATAACGGCGGGTGCGCCGAGTTCCTCCAGGAGGACGGGTGGTCGCAGCGCTACGCGACCCAGACGCCCGCCGGCACGCCGATCGCGACCGGCAACATCCCCGGCGTGCGACCGGGCGGTCCGGACACGTTCATGAGCTACGATCTGCCGTGGGCCAACGCCAGCAACGCGCCCTTCCGGCTCTACAAACACTGGGTCCACGAGGGCGGGATCTCCACGCCCTTTATCGTGCAGTGGCCGTCGGTCATCGACGAGCCCCGGATCGAGCACGCGGTGGCGCACGTGGCGGATTTTATGGCGACATGCCTGGACGCGGCGGGCGTGCCCTATCCCGATGCATACGGGGGCCGGGCGATCACCCCGTTGGAGGGGGAGAGCCTCGTGCCGGCCCTTGAGGGAGAGGGATGGCAGCGCGAGCATCCGGTCTTCTGGGAGCACGAGGGGAACCGGGCCGTGCGGGAGGGCCGCTGGAAGCTGGTGAGCAGGTATCCCGGCGACTGGGAGCTCTACGATATGGTCAGGGACCGTACCGAGCTCAATGACCTGAGCGGTGTGAATCAGCCCCAGACCGACGCGATGGTCGCCCAGTACCGGGCGTGGGCCGCGCGCTGCGGGGTGCGGGATTGGCCGGTGGAGCCGCGCCGGTGATCCAGGCGCTGCCGAAGGCGATGCGCGCCAAGATGCGCGCGTTGGCGCTGCGGACGACGCCCCAGGGGCTGACCCGCCGGCAGCGCAAGAACTTCTTCCTGTTTGCGCTCTACTACGTTCGGGAGTTAGGGGCGAGTGACGCGTGGATCAGTGTCTTTCAGACGACGCAGCGGATCTCTCTGCTGCTGGGGTACATCCTCTGGACGCGAATCCGGGAGACCAAGAACTCCCGGTTTATTCTGCTGGCGACGACGCTGATGATGTCGCTCTATCCCGCGATGACGTCTCGGGTCCGGTCCGTCCTGGTGATGGCGGTGATCTCTGCGGTGGCCGGCTTCTTCCAGGCGGGGCTTAAACTCGTCTTCTTCGATGAGCTGATGAAGACGGTGCCGGTCGAGCAGAGCGCGACCTTTGTCTCGGTGGAGAAGAGTGTACAGTATCTCCTGGCGATCGCGGGGCCGATGATCAGCACCTCGCTCTCCAGCACAATTGGGCTGAGTGGCGCGCTACTGCTGGGCGCCGGGATGCGTCTGGTCGGTTTCCTGTCGTTCCTCTTCGGCAAAGAGGGGCGCAGTCCGGTCACGAGCGCGATCGCGTCGGACGTCAAGGCAGAAGGCTCGTGAGGGTCCCCCCGGGCCGTGTCGTGAGGATGGAACGAGGGCTGGCGGTGACCTTTGAACGGCGCTAAGGTGGCGGAGGGACTGTACATCGTCGCGCTGTCGGGCCTGGCGGTCTACGCGTTGCACGCGCTGGTCCTGATCGTGCTCTATCTCCGGCACCGGCGCGATCCGGAGCCGGTGCCGCCGGCGATCCCGGACGCGGAGCTGCCGGTGGTGACGGTCCAGGTGCCGCTGCGCAACGAGCAGCACGTGGCCCGCCGGGTGCTGCGGGCGGTGGGCGGGCTGGACTGGCCCCGGGACCGGCTGGAGATCCAGGTTCTCGACGACTCTGACGACGAGACGTGCGCCATCGTCGACCAGGAGGCGGCGCGCCTGCGCCGGTCCGGCCTGGACGTCCGGGTGCTGCGGCGCTCCAACCCGGAAGGGTACAAGGCCGGCGCCCTGGCGCGGGGATGCGCGCAAGCGCGGGGGGACTATTTTGCCATGTTCGACGCCGACTTCCAACCCGGACCGGGTTTCCTGCGGAAGACCGTGCCCCACCTCGTCAGCGACCCGGCGCTGGGGATGGTGCAGGCCCGGTGGACGCACCTCAACGCGACGTACTCGCCGGTCACCCGGGCCCAGGCCCTGGCGCTGGACGCCCACTTCTCGGTGGAGCACGTGGCGCGAAATCGATCGGGGCTCCTGATCAATTTCAACGGCGCCGCCGGCGTGTGGCGGAAGGCGGCGATCGCGGATGCCGGCGGCTGGCAGAGCGATACGGTGACTGAGGATCTGGACCTGAGCTACCGCGCGCAGCTTGCCGGCTGGCAGGTTCGGTATCTGCGTGACGTGGTAGCCCCGGCGGAGCTGCCGCCGTTGGTCAGCGCGTTCAAACAGCAGCAGGTCCGGTGGGCGAAGGGCGCGTCCCAGTGTCTGCGCAAGTTGGCTGGGCCCATCGTGCGTGCGAAGCGCTTGAGCGGGGTGCAAAAGCTGATGGCGCTGCTGCACCTCAGCGGCTACTTCAACCAGGTCTTCTTGCTGCTGATGATCCTGCTGACCCTGCCCATTGTGCTGACCTCGCCGGACTTCTCCGGGATGGCGGCGCTGCTTGGCGGGTTGGCGTCGGTGCCGCCGCTGCTCTTCGTGCTGGGGCAGATGGCACTCTACCGCGATTGGCCCCGGCGGGTGCTGGCCTATCCGCTGTTGATGCTGCTGGGGGTGGGGCTGGCGTGGAGCAACGCCCGGGCGGTGGCGAGCGGCCTGCTGCACTGGGGCGGGCCGTTCACGCGCACGCCCAAGTTTCACATCCAGGGCCAGGAGGGCGATTGGCGGGACTCGGTCTACCGGCCCGGGGTGGGGGTTTTGGACGCCGGCGAACTGGTGGTCGGCCTCTATGCGGTGTCGGCGGCGGGGCTGGCGGTGTGGCTGGGGCAGTCGCAGATGCTGCCGCTGGTGGTCGTCTACGCGCTGGGGGAGCTGGTGATGATCGGGCTGACGTGGCGGCAGGTGCTGGAGCGGTAGGGGCAGCTCCGTTTGTAGTAGGCGATTCATCGCCGTGACGCTTTACCAAGCCGAAGTGCAATTTAAACACGCGCGGTGCTCAAGGCGCCTACCACCGCTTCCACCATATCCCTGTGCATTCCGGCACGCGGCCCCACCGTTCCGCGTATCGGTTGTAGATGTCTCCTTGATCCGGCATCCGTCACTCTCTGGGAGGGTAGGTTGTGCCGGTTGGTGAACCGCGCGTTTGACCGGCACGCGCAATCGGATGGGTTTGCTGCTTGGCAGATTTGCTGTCAACCCAGCTAATCTATCTCCCGTGGTTCGAGCACCAGCATGACCCCGGCCAAAACCTGCCGCATCCGTTGTTGCGAAAGCCTTCCAATGAATTCAACGAGGTCTCTCTTGTCGACGGTATAGAGTTGCGACACATTCACGACGCTCTGTTTGGGCAGATTTCCTTCACCCGCCTCCAGCAGGACGTTTCCGGGCGCTTCCGCTCGCCGCAGATTCGAAGTCAGCACACATACGACCACGGTGTTGATCCGGCTCTGGTTGAAGACGTTATTCTGTATCACGACGTGGGGGTGGCGATAGCCTGGCGCCGATCCCGATGGCTCTCCCAGGTCCACCCAATAGATATCTCCCTGGTTGATTACCACTCCTCTTCCACCATCTTCTTGTGGTACTCACGCATTCTGGCCTGGTACCGCGTTTCCTCTCGGTCCGGCACCTCCTCGTAGGCCTCATTCAGCGCTTTCAGCATCTTGCGGTTCTCGTGCCGCTGGAGGAACTCCTCTGCCGCAAGCGCAAATATGTGGCTCCTGGGGATGTCCAGCTCCTCAGCCAGCGCATCGATCCGCTCGAAAAGTGACGCTCGCAGCGAGATTGCCGTCTTCACGATCTTCATAGGTTATACCTCAATAACACTTGGGTTATACGATTAGTATAACCAGATCGGATAGTGCGGTCAAGGCTCGTGTGCGTCAGCAGGTTTACCTTCGAAGAACAGCTTGCACGATCAGAGACTCGATCGCCTGTCACCAACACGGCTTGTTCGCGCATAGCCAGGGCTGCCGCAAACGTATCGGCATCTGCCAAGGGATATTCAGCTGTGATCTCGGGCGCGCTCGATGAGCAGGTCCTTCGTCAGTGACGGACCTCCCTCCAGCATGCCGTGGATCGCCTCCTCGGGGTCGTCGGGGAGTGGGACGAGCGCCAGTACGTGCCCATAGTCCACGACCTGGATGTGCGTGCCTTTCTCCAGTCCACACTTCTCGCGAAGGGGCTTGGGGATCACCACCCGACCCCCGGCTGAGACCTTGACCGTATTCATTCTGCCCTCCCTGGGTATCCTTTGTGCTTTTGGACTATGCTTTAGATGGTACAGATGACAACTGAAATCCGATATGTATAACTAAGGGTGGGCAATGGATAACGGAGGCCAGTTCGGGTCGTGCTAGGCGATACCAAGGGATCCGTACCCCAGGGCAATAAGCACCAGAAGACCGACGGTGACCCAACCGATGGGCGTGGACCAGATGGCGATCTGTTGCACGGTCGCAACGATGAGGATAAGAACCGTCGCTGCAAATAGACCGCGGCTGATCGCCTTTCGCGCGTCGAGGCTTGACATGTTGTGGGTGAAGAGCGAGACGAGGCCAAGGCCGGCAAGTGCAGTCCCAAATAGACGCACGAAGCTGAGTCCGGTCCAGACAGTCATCGCGGCCTTGTCTGAGGCCACGGCGTTTGGAATGTCACCTGCGCCGTAGAGCGAAACGAGCATCGGTCCCCATCCGGTCAGGGTAAACCCTGAAACCAGCAGCACGACTCCAGCGACAAGCATCAGCGTCTTATCCTTCATTGCGTCTCTCCTCTCTTATGCTTCGATCAAGTATAGGATAGATACGTGGTTCATCCGGTCTCAGTAATGCTCTCTAATCGTGCACTTGCTTTCACGCTCTCAACCTTGGAATCCATCGTAGTACACGCTTCTTGTATGCTTCGTACTTCTCCCCGCAACGTTCCTTCAGCTACAGAACGTGGGGTTCTCCAACGCGCCCACCACGAACTGAGCGGGTGGTTGCGGGTCTTCGAGACGTTGCACCGTCATGCCCAGTTTCCGCATGACCTTTTGCGAGGGCCGGTTGTCGTAGCCCGTGGTCGCGATCACGCGCCCCAGGTTTTCGTGGGTGAACAGGTAGTCGATGAGGGCCTGGGCGGCCTCCGGGGCGAACCCCTGGCGTTGATGCGCCGGGGCTATGGCCCAGAAGAGGCCGACCTCTGCCGTCGCCGGGGCATCGGGGGGGCGGTCGAACGCCGCGACCCTGTTGAAGGTATCCAGGTAGGGGACAATCCCCACCGCGCCGATGATCTCCCCGGTTGCCTTCAAGACCACGGCGCGCTCGCCGTAGTGCGGTTGTTCGAGTATGGCAACCATCTCGTACCCCAGCACGGTCCACTGCAGCCAGCGTCGCCGCTCCGCGACCGCCCGGTTTGTGTTCTATGGTTTCACCTCTGTGTGAAGGCGGGCTTATGCACGGATCATTCGGCCCGCACGTTGGACCGACAAGCGTTAGCCTGTGTTTGTCTCGAAGACGTCTGCCATCTCAAAATCTACATATCTGTCCAGGATGGTTTCATATCCATCTTCGAATACGACTCGACACGTACATAAAACTGGCCCATAGGCAGCGATTGAAATGCCTACCAAACTACCGGTGTTTTCAACCCTGTATATGTTGTTTCCCCAGTGTCGTCCAAGGAAGAATTCAGCGTAACTGATATCTGGCAAATCATCCGAGCGATGCCTTGTGAGGTAGATAAACACATCAAACTTCTGTCCAGGACGCTTGGATGGTTCAATGACGTGGACCAGATAGACCTCTCGATTTCTTTCCTCAATTTCGTGGCGGTGGTCGATTCTGCCTTTTGTACTTGGCTCTGTCGTGCTTTCAGCTTTCGTAACCTTGATTCGAGAGTCAGATGTGGCATTCGCGTCAACGGACGGCAGTTTCTTCTGAAGTTCCCGCATCTTTGCGGAGGCTTCGAGGCCGGTTGGGCTGGCCTTAAAGGAGAATTCTGCTACGTGTTTGATGACTCCTTTTAATGGTTCGCCAAAGTAATAAACCAGAAAAACCACCACAAGTGGCCAGCTTAATGCCCCAATGAGGGTTACGACTGTCTCAGTCAGTCTCGTTGCATTTTCCATCATGACACCTCCGAAAATCCTACTTGTTTCCTATTCCACTTCTTGGTTGTGGTTGACGTGCCATAGGTATCTGATGTTGAGGTTGCTTGCTAGACTGAAAATGGCTGGCGCGTCCGTGCCCGGGTCAGCGACTTCAGCCGCGCAAAACGTTGGTTTCACTATACATTATAGGGGCGGGCTCTGCAAGGCTTAACTATCTGACACTTTTTGGGGACGGGTCTCATTGTTGCAATCCATTCAGGGCGATCGCGATTGGGTGGGGTTGACAGTGTGCGCAGTGAACCTATGATGAGGGTGTCGGATTGAGCATATGTCCTTGTTTGGTGCGCACGAGTAGTTGAATCGTTAAAGGCCGGGGATTGCAAATCCCCTCCGAGCACTAGGAAGCGCGCGTAGGTAAAGAGCAGCTAGGACAGAGAAGGAGATGCGATGGTGACGTCTCGAGCGCGGGTGATGGACGCGGTGGCCCACCGGGAGCCGGATCGGGTGCCGATCGATTTCGGCGGGCACCGGTCGTCGGGGATTATGGCGATCGCGTACCGTAAGCTGAAGGAGTACCTGGGGATCACGAGCGGGGATATCTACGTCTACGACGTCGTCCAGCAGTTGGCGATCGTTGAGCCGCCGGTGCTGGACCGGTTCGGGGTGGATACGATCGAGCTGGGGCGGGGGTTTGCGCTTGATCCGGCGGACTGGCGCCCGTGGGTGCTGCCCGATGGGACGCCGTGCAAGATCCCGGCGTTTATCGAGCCGGTGCGGGAGGACGGCGGATGGGCGTTCTACGCGCCGGATGGGACTCAGCTCGCCGTCCAGAAGGCGGGCAGCCTCTACTTCGAGCAAACGTACTTCCCGCTGATGGACCGGGACGACGCGGACTTCGAGGATCTGGACGCGGCGATGGCGAAGGTGATGTGGTCGGCCATGGGGGCGCCGCCCGCGCCGATCGGGTTCGACGAGGACGGCCTGCGCAAGCTCAAGGCCGGCGCCGAGGCGCTGCGTGCGTCCACGGACCGCGCGATCCTGGGGCTCTTCGGCGGCAACCTGATGGAGACGGGGCAGTTTCTCTTCTGGATCGACCGGTTCTTGATGCAGCTGGCGGCGGAGCCCAAGCGGATGCACCGGTTCCTCGACCGGCTCACGGAGATCCACCTGGCGAACCTGGAGGCCTATCTCTCCGCCGTCGGGTCCGCGATCGACATTATCCTCTTCGGGGACGACCTGGGGATGCAGTCCGGCCCGCAGATCTCCCCGGCGATGTAC
This sequence comes from Anaerolineae bacterium, assembly GCA_034437735.1. Classification (GTDB taxonomy): domain Bacteria; phylum Chloroflexota; class Anaerolineae; order B4-G1; family SLSP01; genus PWVB01. The sequence goes on along the minus strand of DAOTTS010000107.1, from coordinate 9,803 downwards.
CGCGAGTTCTTCTTCCCGCGCCACCGGCGGCTCTGGCAGCGGGCCAAGGCGCTCTGTGACGCCAAGGTGATGCTCCACTCGTGCGGGAGCGTCTCGGCCTTCATCCCGGACTTTATCGAGGCGGGGTTGGACATCCTGCAGCCGGTACAGACCTCGGCGCGGGATATGGACGCGGTGAGGCTGAAGCGGGAGTACGGGCAGGATCTCTGTCTGTGGGGCGGCGGGTGCGACACGCAGCATGTGCTGCCGCGCGGGACGCCGGACGAGGTCGCGGCGGACGTGCGCCGGCGGGTCGAGGTTCTCGCGCCGGGCGGGGGATTTGTCTTCCAGCAGATCCACAATATTATGGCGGACGTGCCGCCTGAGAACGTAGTGGCGATGCTGGATGCGGTCCGTTCGGTGTAGGGTGATGGGGATTGGGGTGTCTTTGGAGACCCGGTGCAAGGCACATGAGCCGTCGGGGAGGCGCTTAAAAATGCTCCGAGTCCCCGTCCTCGGGGACGGCCTTTGCAAGGCACCGACGCTTTAAAGCGTTTTCACGCCGAAGCCGCCCCCGGGACGGGGGCTCTGAGCGTTTGAGACTGGGGATTGCCTGTCATTACTAGGAGGGTAGGAGGTTCTATGACTGAGGCTGGAGCGGTGCTGTTGGGACGTTTGCGTGATACGGTGTCAGAGCTGGGTCGGCGTGCGTGGCGGCCGATGCTGCTCGCCGTGGCGGATCTGCACGCACGGAGCGTGCACCCGCCGCGCGATCCTTTCCCGTACCCGTGGGAGGAGATCGGCCCCGGCTATTGCTACGGTCCGGCGTTTGGGCACTGGGACCTGATGCACCAGGTCTTCGACGTCTACCGTGCCGATCTCACGCACGCGAAACGGCAGTTTCTCAATCTCTTCGCCGTCCAGGCGCCGGACGGGTTCATGCCCGGCACGGTCTGGATGCGCGAGGCCGAACCCCGGTGGGGTCGGGAGATCAGCCACCCGCCGGTGTGGCCCCTGGCGCTGGAGGCGTGTCTCCGGCTGGTGCCGGATCCCGACCTGCTGGCGATGGGGTTTGACGCCCTGAGCCGGCAGATCGACTGGTTCGAGGCCAATCGCCGGGCGGACCCCGAGGGGTTCTACTACCGCGATATCCTGACCCGGGATTGGGAGAGCGGCATTGATGAGGGCGTGCGGTTCGACGACGTCCAGACGGGGCCCTTTGCGTGTGTGGACGCGACCTCCCACGTCTATGCCCTCTACGTCCAGGGCGCCGAGTGGGCCGCGCGGTTGGGTCGGTCCGCCGACCGGTTCCGGGCGCGGGCCGAGGCACTGAGGGCGTTGATCCGGACCCGGCTCTTCGTCGAAGCGGAGGGGTTCTTCTACGACGTGTGGGCCGTGGACGATCCGGGCCGGCGCCGTGCCGCGCTGGAGGGGATGTGGCCCGTCGTGGTGGGCGCTGCGACCCCCGAGCAGGCGCATCGCGTGATCGATGAGCATCTGCTCAATCCCGCGCGCTTCTTCACCGCGCACCCGGTGAGCACCGTGGGCGTCAACGATCCGCACTTTGAGCTGCGGATGTGGCGGGGTCCCACCTGGAACAGCATGACCTATTGGGCGGCGAGGGGGTGTATGGCGTACGATCGACCGGATGCCGCGCGGCGGCTCCTGGCACGCGCGCTCGACGCGTCGGCGGCGCAGTTCTCGCGGACCGGGACGGTCTGGGAGTTCTACCACCCTCATGGGGGGCAGCCGGAGGCGTTGGCGCGCAAGCCGCAGACGCCGTACAATCAGCCGTGTCGCGACTATCTGGGGCACAACCCGCTGATCGCGATGGCGCGGTTGTGGGCGCGGGCCGGCGGGGTGTCGGACTGAGTGACGCTGTCAACGTTTCTTGATCGCTTGGGAGGTCGCCCCCGAGGACGGGAGCTCCCGGCAAACGTTACCATACTTCTACGTTAGGAGAGACAATGGCGCGACGACCGAATATCCTGTATTTGATGAGTGACGAGCACAGTTTCCGCTATATGGGCCACGTCCCGGAGGACGAGGGTGGCGAGCCGGCGCATACGCCGACCTTCGACCGGCTGGCGGCGTCGGGTACGGTCTTCACCGATGCGTACTGCCAGATGCCGCTCTGCACGCCGTCGCGGTTCTGCCAACTTACGGGCAAGGAGGTGCGCCATTGTGGGGCGTGGTCGAACTCGGACGTGCTGTGCCCCGAGCTGGACACGCTGCCCAAGGCTATGGCCCGCGCCGGGTACGCGACGTGCCTGGTGGGGAAGATGCATTTGGGCGGCAACCAGCAGTTCGTCGGCTTCCAGCACCGCCCGTACGGCGATCTTACCGGGCGGACCGGCCACCAGTGGGAGCCGCTCGACGCCGGGGGCAGCCAGTCGATGCGGCAGCGGACGACCCGCGTCGGCGTGACGGAGATCCCCGAGAGTTTGATCCAGGACGAGGTAGTCGCTCAGGAGACGGTGGCGTGGGTGCGTGAGCACCATCACGCGCACCCGGAGACCCCCTGGTTCCTCTGCGCCTCGTTCAGCCATCCGCACTTTCCGCTGACCGCGCCGCGCCGGCACGTCGAGCGGTATTGGCCCGACAACGTGACGCCTCCCAAGATCCCCGCCGGCGGCGATGCGTACGACCACCCGATGAGCGTCGGGATGCGCGCGGGCTTCCGGGCGGACGCGATCGGGCCCGAGGAGGCGATGCGAGCGCGGGCGGCCTATTTCGCGTGTGTGACGTACCTCGACGAGGTCATCGGCGACATGCTCCTCCGGCTGGAGGCGGACGGTTTGCTGGATAACACTGTGATCGTCTACACCTCGGATCACGGCGAGTTGGCCGGCGAGCACGGTGTCTGGTGGAAGAACGGCTGGTACGAGGGGTGCACCCGGGTGCCGCTGATTGTCTCCCTGCCCGAACAGCGCCGGGGCACGCGGCCCGCCGGCCGAAGCCGGACGCCCGTGGCACAGATCGATCTCTTTCCCACGCTCTGCGCGTTGGCCGGGGTTGAGGCGCCGGACGACCTGGACGGCGTCGACGTGAGCGCGGCGGTGCGCGGTGAATCCGAGCCGCCCGACCGGCCCATCATGTGTGACGCGTTGAGCCCGCGCTGGGGGCCGGGGACGGAGTTCCGGATGCTGCGCTACAAGCAGTACAAGTACGTCGCCTTCCGCGACGCGCCGCCGCTCTTCTTCGATCTGGACGCAGACCCGGGCGAACAGCACAACCTGATCGCGCGCGGCGTGGAGGGCGAGGCCGAAGCGGTGCTCAGCCGGCTGGCGGCGTTCGCGGAGAGCTCGATGGACTTCGACGAGGCCGAGCGCGAGCGCACGATCCGCGATGGGGATCTGCGCGAGCGGTATGCGCTGCGTTTGCCAAAGGCCACCGGCAACTTATACTTGATGTCGGACGGCAAGCTCGTCAACGTGGACGATCCGATGCTCTATCACCCAACGTTGTTGGCCGATGAGGCCTCGGACGTCTTTGGCGATTGGCCCGGCGAAGATGAGGATTCTTAGACAGAGCGAGGTTATCGATGAGATTGAGGCACACGAACAGGCATCACCTTCTGGTTGGTATTGTGAGTTTGATGATCGTCCTGCTTCCGGCGTGCTCCGGCCTCCTGCCGTCGCGGGAACCGGTGACGATCTCCTTCGTCCACCCGGAGGATAGCACCGGGACCTACGAGGCGTGGGCTGAGGCGTTCCAGGAGGAGAACCCCCGGGTCACCATCGAACTGTTGGAGATGGGCAGCCTCCCGCGCTCCCAGCTTGCCGAGAAGGACACGTATCTCATCCCGCAGCTCGAGATGGGGCAGTACATTGAGCAGGGGAGGATCCTCAACCTCTCTCCCTTTATCGAGCAGGACGAGGACTTTGAGCTTTCCACCCTCTATCCCTCGGCGGTACGGGCCTTCTCCGCCCAGGGCAAGCAGTGGGGGTTGCCCTCCGGCATCCAGATGATCATGATGTACTACAACAAGGATCTTTTCGACCGCTACGGCGTTCCCTATCCCCAGGTGGGGTGGGACTGGGGCGGGTTTCTGGACCGGGCCCTCGACCTTACCGGTCCCAACGCCGACGTCTTCGGGTATGCGGTTCACTACAACAGCGATTTTGCCATCTACGAGCCGGCGATTCTGATCTATCAGTTTGGCGGACGCCTCTTTGACAATCTGACGAACCCCAGCCGGGTGACCTTTAACGACCCGGCCAACGTCGAGGCGATGGAATTCTATGCCTCGCTGATGCACGATCACCACGTGGCGCCCACCCCGGAGGAGATCCGCCAGTTGGGCAACCCCTATCCCTGGCGCGGCGTGCTGGAGGAGAAATTCGCGATGTGGATGGGGATGTACTCCGATCGTGGGGGCCGGACTTGGCCCAGGGAGTGGGAGATGAATTGGGGGATCGTCCCGATCCCTCAGGGCGAGATGGCCGCGACGCTGGCCATCGCCGACGGCATCTTCGTCTCGGCGGCGACGGAGCACCCGGACGTCTGCTGGGAGTGGGTCAAGTTCGCCAGCCAACAGGCGCCGCCCCACGCGCTGCCGGCCTCGCAGGCCCTGGTGGCATCGGCCGACTATGAGGCTCTGGTTGGGGCTGACGTCGCCATGGCCGCCCGCCAGTCGATCGAGGGCGCGATCCTGATCAACCCCAACATCGTCGGGTTTGACGCCGCGGTCAATGCGATGATCGGCGCGTTTTCGGCGATTCAGAGCGGCGAGGCGGACCCCGCGGAGGCGCTGATCGAGGCCCAGCGGGAGGCGGGATTTTAGGGCTTCACCTGCGCCATCTCTAACCTACTTATATGCTACTTCCGTCATACGTTAAGGAGACCTTACTATGCCATTGATGTTTGATTTTCCCCTCGAAACGCTGAAGACGTATCAGGGCATTAACCCTCGCCCTGACGATTTTGACGCATTCTGGGACGAGAGTCTCGCGCAGATGCAGGCGCTGGACGACGACGCCGAACTGATCCCGGCCGATTTCCAGACCTCCTTTGCGGAGTGCTTCCACCTCTATTTCACCGGGATGGGCGGCGCGCGCGTTCACGCCAAGTTGATGCGCCCCCGCGAGATCGAGGGCGAGCGCCCCGCCGTCCTGATGTTCCACGGCTACTCCGGCAGTGCCGGGGACTGGGCCGACAAATTGGGCTACGTGGCCGAGGGCTACGTGGTGGCGGCTCTGGACTGCCGGGGGCAGGGCGGCCTCTCGGAGGACAAGGGCGGCGTCGCTGGTTGGACGCTGCGTGGGCACATTGTGCGGGGCCTGGCGGACGCGATCGCGGGCATGCCGGAGAAGCTCCTCTATCGCGACATCTTCCTGGACACCGCGCAGCTCGCCAAGGTCGTGATGGCGATGGACGAGGTGGACGCCGACCGGGTGGGCGCCACGGGCGGCAGCCAGGGCGGCGCGCTGACCGTGGCGTGTATGTCGCTGGTGCCGGCGATCAAGCGGGCCGCGCCGGTCTTCCCCTTCCTGAGCGATTACCAGCGGGTGTGGGAGATGGACCAGGACAAGGACGCGTACGCGGAGCTGCGGGAGTGGTTCCGCCGGTTCGATCCCACCCACGTGCGGGAGGAGGCGGTCTTCACGGCGCTGGGGTATATCGATGTGCAGCATCTGGCCCGCCGGACCCAGGCCGAGGTGCTCTGGTTCACGGGGCTGATGGACACGATCTGCCCGCCGTCGACTCAGTTTGCGGCCTATAACAAGGTCACGTCGGAGAAGTCGATGGTGCTCTATCCGGACTTTGGGCACGAGAATTTGGCCGGTCACAGCGACCGGATTTTCCAGTTTATGTTGGGCCTATAAGGAGACTGAATTCGGTATGGCTACATCTGAACGCGAAGCACTGCTGGCACTTTATCAGGAGCTGCGCGTCGCGGACGTGCGCGACGGGATGGATTGGCTGATGCAGCACCACCAGGGCTCGATGGTGCCGACGATCCGTCCGCTCTGGCGGACCCGGGCCGTGGGCATCGCCAAAACGGCGCGGTATCTGCCCTATAAGGGCAAGATCCCGGATATGACGCCGGAGGAGTACACGGAGTGGTCCGGTTGGTACTACAGCGAGGTCTGCACCTACCCGTGGCTCGGCGACATCGAACCGGGCGATTTCTGCGTGATCGATCAGAGCGGGGTCGACGCCGGGCTGATGGGCTCGAACAACGCGATGGACGGGATTATCAACGGCGCCACCGGCTACGTGACCAACGGCGGGGTGCGGGACACCGACGAGGTGATCCTGGAGAAGGTCCCCTTCTGGTCCCGGATGATATCACAGGGCATGGTTCAGGGCCGGCTGCAGTTCGAGGCCTACGACGTTCCGGTGGTGGTCGGGGGCGTCCTCGTTCACCCCGGCGACGTGGTCGTGGCGGACGGGGACGGGGTGATTGTGGTCCCCCGCGACCTGGCCGAGGACGTCGCGACGTACGCGCATCAGGAGCTCTCGAACGACAAGGTCTCCCGCCGCCGTAAATACGAGGCGTTGGGCCTGGATATGGACGCGACGGTCGAGTGACGGGCCGGAGGTAAGGCCGTTCCAAAAAAACAAATCTCTCCAATAACCCGGATTTTTCAAGGAAAAAGCACGGGGGTTGGGATAGTTTGAATTCTGGAACTACCTAAGAAAGCGAGGGCGCATGTTTACCAAGGGATATGCAGGGCCGGTCGAGGTGGTGACGGTGGGAATCGCGCCCGACGAGCTGCTTCTGGAATCGATTCAGGCGGCGGTCGACGCGCACGACGTCCAGAATGGGGCGGTCGTCTCCGGGATCGGGACGTTGAAGTTCTGCCGGATGCACCACATCAAGCACAGCGAGTTTCCCCCTGACGATCGCTTCTATGAGATTGAGGAGCCGCTGGAGGTCTCGAACATCAGCGGCATCATCGCGGATGGCGAACCTCACCTTCATATGACCGTCGGCTTCCGTGACGAGTGGTCGCTGGCCGGGCATCTGGAGCCAGGCTGCGTGGTGCTTTATCTCGCGGAGGTCGTGATCCTCAAGTTCAACGATCTCCGGATGGCGCGGCATTTCGACGAGACCCGGAAGATCAGTTTGTTGGGCGACGAATCGTAAGCTGCGGGATGCCGGATTGTATAGGTGGGTTAAGGCCCCTTCGGGCTGCCGAGTCGCTGAATCCAAGGCGGCCTGAGGGTTGTTGTTTGTAGATGATAGGGTTTGGCTTTCAGAAAGGGAACAGGCATGAATGAAGTAAGAACTGCGATTGTGGGGATGGGGATCGGGCGGCCGAACGGGCGTGCGATTGCCGCGAATCCCCGGGGGCGGGTCGTCGCCCTCTGTGATCTCATTGAGGACCGGATGGAGGATTTCGCCGAGGAGCTGCCGGAACCGGTGAAGTATTACACCGATTACAAAGCGATGTGCGCCGACCCCGATATCGACGCCGTCTTCGTCGGCACGCCGAATCAGTGGCACGTGCCGGTGGCGCTGGAGGCGGTGAAGCAGGGGAAGCACGTGATGATCACCAAGCCGCTTGCCAATGCGTTAGAGCCGGCCCGGGAGTTAGTCGAGGCCGCCGAGGCGGCGGGCGTCGTCAATATGATGTCGCTCTCCACCCGGTTCAGCCAGGGCGTGCGCTACCTGGGCGATCGGATTGCGGGTGGGCTCTTTGGGGATATCTATTACGCCCGCGCGCGCAGCGTCCGCCGCAGCGGGATTCCGGATTGGAGCATGGGGTTCATCCAGGCCGGCGGCGGTGCCTTCCGCGATATGGGCGTGCACGTGCTGGATGCCGCCTGGTGGCTGATGGGGATGCCCAAGCCGGTGAGCGTGACCGGGGTGGCTGGCGCCAAGTTCGGGCCGCGCGGTCAGGGATACTGGCACTACCGGGAGGTCGCGCCGGAGGTCTACGAGCAGTACGAGGCCGACGACTACGGCGGTGGGTTCATCCGGTTCGCCAACGGGAGCGGCCTGCAGGTGGAGAGCCACTGGGCCAGCCACCAGAAAGAGGAACTTCAGATCGAGCTCTTCGGCGAGGAGGCCGGCGCGCAACTGCGCCCCCTCGAGGTCTACCGGACGGTCGGCGGGGCCCCGCAGGATATTGCGGTGGATCTGCCCGAGCCCGGCGCGCCGGGGAAGGCGATGGGCAAGCAGGTCCTGGGCGCCTGGGATGCGATCGCGGATCACTTTATCGCGGCCATCCTCGACGGGGTGGCGTGCCAGGCCCCCCTGCGCCACGGGTTGATCGTGCAGGAGATGATGGAGGGGCTGTTGGAGAGCGCGAAGACTGGCAGTGAGGTCCGGCTGGACTGAGCCGGTCTTCACCTTGAGGGGACGCATCGGTGGCGGGGACGGGGCGTCGCCGTCACCGATGCGTCACGCCTCATCTATAGGATGAGTTATTAGGCAAACGGGAGGTTTGCAATGCGACTCGGGTTTATTGCACGGAACGATCTGGCGGGTGTGGAAGCGGACGCGCAGTTTGCGGCCAACCACGGCTTTGAAGGATTGGAGTTTAATTTCTGGCAGACCTTTGAGGATCTGACGCGTGAGAAGGTCCTGCAGATGCGCGAGATCCTGGACCGCGCCGGCGTGCCCGCTGCGGCGCTGGGGCTCTGGGGATGGAATCACATCTCACCGGACGCGGCGACCCGCAAGGAGAGCCTGGCCCATCTGGATCGCGCCATCGAATTTGCGGAACTGCTGGGCGCCGAGGTGTTGATCACCGGCGGGGGCGAGATCCCCGATGCGCCGCTGGAGGAGAACGTCGCGGCGTTCGTCGAGACGTTCCCGCCGTACCTGGAGAAGGCCCAGAACGCGGGCCTGCGGGTCGCGCTCTACGCGGTTCACGGCAACAGCTTCTTCAAATCGATCGAGGCGTACGAGCAGGTCTGGGCCCATATCCCGGACGTGGGGATCAAGCTGGATCCGGCGAACATCAAGCACCACGGTGACCCGTATCTTCCGATCCTGCGGGACCACGGCGACCGAGTTTATCACTTCCACATTAAGGAACACCTCTATATGGACGGCGAACTGGTCTCCCAGCCGGCCGCCGGGATGGGCGACATCGAATGGGGCAAGGCGATGGCCTTCCTCTATGAACACGACTACCGAGGATACCTGATTATCGAGCCCCACGGTAGGCTCTGGGGCAGACCGCCGCTCCGGAACAAGATGCTGCTGCTGACGCAGCGGTATATGCGCAACTTCTTGCTCTAGAGGCATGGCGGATCATCCCAACGACGATCTGACGACGACGCCGCTCTTCGACCGCATCGATGCGGCGATGCTGGGTGGGGCCATTGGGGATGCCATGGGCGGTCCCGTGGAAGGATGGCCCTACCCCCGCATCCAGGAGACGTATGGCGTCGTCGACCGGTTTCTGCCCTACGAGGCCGAGCCGGACTACCATAACCACTTCCACCAGGCGCCGGGCTCGGTCACCGACGACACCCGCCTCAAACACCTCCTCGCGCGGGCATTGAGCCGCGCCGCGGGCCCCCCGACGCGCGGGGATTGGGTCCGCACGCTGGTCGAAGCCTACGAACAGGCGGACGACCGGTTGACCCGGGGGTTTCTGGAGGAGTACGCGCTGCGGGGTATGGAGGGGCGGGACGCGATCGCCTGGGGCGGCCGGCCGACCAACGGCTTTCTGATGGCCAACGCCCCGGTGGGGCTGATCCGGCCCTGCGATCCCCACGCCGCCTACCGGCTGAGCCTGCGGCTGGATTTTATCAGCGGCGGCTACGCCCGGATCAGCGCGGCGATGGGCGCGGCGGCGGTGGCCGCGGCGCTCTGCCCCGGCGCCGACCCCGACCGCGTGGTCGCGTCGACGCTGGAC
>DAOTTS010000106.1:0-7887 GCA_034437735.1 Anaerolineae bacterium | reverse complement strand
GAAACCGCCCCCGAGACGATGGCTCGGAGCAACGGGAACCCATTGCGCTTGCCCTGGCATCGGGAGGCGTAGAGGTATGCGGCACCGAGATATCCTAAGGCTCTGGGTGCTTTAGGCCGTTCCAGAAAACCAATCATTCAGATAACCGGGAGTTCCAAGGAAAAAGTCCCAGTTTGGGATAGTCTGAATCCTGGAATTACCTTACGCGATCATTACCCACGTCAGGTCCCCGGTCGCAGTATTGAGTATGGCGCAACTTGCGGACTGCCAACGAGGGTGTTTCAAAGCGCCCGGATTAATCAGCCGGGTTGTATCCAGCTTTTCGTCCTGTCGTCTGTGGGTATGCCCACGGATGACGTAATCATAACTCTGAGACTCGATAAGCTGCCGGTACTCCTGGTAATTGTCCCCGTGGGTCAGGGCAATACGAGCGCCATCAAGGGTGAGGCGATGGACTCTCTTAAGACGCCCCAAGCCAAACATCGACTCGGTTGCCTGACGTAGCCCTGGATCGTGATCCATATTGCCCCGGACAACATAGAGATCGAATCCCTCGAAGAGCCGGAGGGTCTTGACGTTGGTGACATCGCCCGCGTGTAATACAGTCTTGATGGCCTCCTGCCGAAATCGGGTCAGTGCTTGTTTGACATTTCGTTGGTCGTTGTGGGTGTCGGAGAGCAAGCCTATCTTCATACGATCATTGCGTGTAAGGGCTCAATCAGGGGACCCGAAGATCGAGGACTTTGGCGTCGATCTCGTTTATGGCGGTCACCAGGACATCCTCGTTGATGCCCCGCACCTTGACGACCAAGGTGCCGTGATGACTTTGATCATCGCTATAGAAGGTCCCGAGCGATACGATATCTCCCCCAATCTTGGTAATCGCCCCGGCGATCCGGCTGAGCGCTCCAGGTTCATCGTGGACCAGAATGGTCATACGCACGCCTTCGTCTCGAGCGCCCATCATCTCCAACATCGTTTTGAAGATATCGGTCTCGGTGATAATCCCGACGAGTTTGCGACCATGCATAACCGGCAGGCCACTGATGCCGTTATCGGCCATCACCTTGGCTGCTTCCTCGAGCGGGGCGTCCTCGGTGACGGTGATTACCTCCTCGGACATAATCTCCTTGATCTTGAGTTTGGACAGCAGATATCCGATCTCATAAACGTTCAGACTCGTGGCCGGCGAGGGGGATGCGTAAAGGAGATCCTTCTCGGCGATAATGCCCACCAGATGCTCCCTTTTATCCAGAACCGGCATACGACGCACGTCATGTTTTCGCATCAGGTTGAGCGCTTCGGATACGGGGGTGTTGGGCGACACAGTCACGGGGTCATGAGTCATTCTGTCCTTAACTAACATAGTTTTCTCCTATTCGAATGGTGTTATCGAGCGCGGGATTTGTTGCATTGCTTTTAACCTACCGAGTCAAACTGATGAGGTCTTCTGAGCAAAGCTGTTACGATGGTCTCCCGAGTATTGAGCTGTTGTCAAACGATTTCACCAAGATCGACTGCTCATTGGTTATTAGGCGTTATTATGGCATGGGTTCTGGTTAATGCAACTGCCGAGGGGGTAGCGGGTGGGAGGGGATGGGGACGCGTGCAATTCGGCCTGAATAGCGTACAACACCGCCACAGAGTTGAGGTGCGAGGTATGCATCCAACCCTGACATGCGAAAACCGAGAGCGGTCCCCAAAACGCTCTCGGTTTTCATAAGGAGGAGAATCAAATGTTTGTCGCTTATGTTCCTACGCCCAATGTGCCTATACTATAGCGGAGATTCCCCCGTTTAACTTGACGCTATTCTTACGGTTTTCTTGCGCTGATCATCTTTCATGCTTAGGCTTGCGATATTTGCAGTCAATCTTCATACGGATACAATGGGCTGAGGACGTTGGTTGCGCAGCGTCCTTCTGTCATTTGATGTCACGTCATCCCAAAAGGGGGTACTTATGTATTTCGAGCATGCAGCCTTGAATGTTCCCGATCCGAAAGCGATGTCTGAGTGGTACGTTGCCCACTGTGGTGCTCACGTGGTCTCGGCTAAAGAGGAGCCACCCTATACGCGGTTCCTTGCTGATGCGACAGGCCGTGTGATTCTTGAGATCTATGCCAATCGTGAGGCGCCGATTCCTGATTACGGACGTCAACATCCGTTATGTTTGCACCTTGCGTTTAGCGTGGCGTCCATCGACGCCGACCGGGATCGCCTGCTAGATGCCGGCGCTACGCTTATCTCCGAGCAGACCCTTGATGACGGGTCCCGGTTGGTGATGCTGCGAGATCCCTGGGGGATCCCGCTTCAGCTCGTCAAACGCAGCGTCTCTCTGATCCCGTAAGGGACCTATCCTTTGAACTACACGCGACCTGTTGCATTGATTAATCGCTGCCTTCCACTATACTAATCGATGGCAATGACGGTGGGCTTGTGCGGTGACGTGCAGAGCCATCGCGACGTATCAGGTATGAGTTAGGATCCATAGACACTGGAGAGAGGGATGATTTACGAATCAGAACACGGTAAACTTGGCATTCTTGTTGGTGGCGGTCCCGCACCGGGCATCAACGGCGTCATTCATGCGGCTACGATTGAGGCACTGAACAACGGCATGGAGGTCGTTGGTATCTACAAGGGGTTCGAGCACTTGATGCAGGGCAAAGTGGTAGGTGTCCCTTTAACTTATGAAGATGTCACGCGCATCTACCGTCGGGGTGGTTCCATCCTTTACACATCCCGCGCCAACCCAACCACCGATGAAAAACATCTCCGAACCTGCGGTCAAGCGCTGATCGAGGCCGGCGTGAGTTGTTTGTTGGCCATTGGTGGGGATGATACGGCTTACTCCGCTTATCGCGTGGCGAAATATGCGGATGAGAATCTGGGCGTTCGTATTCGTACCGCTCACGCGCCCAAGACGATTGACAATGATCTTCCCATTCCCGAGGAGATCCCCACCTTTGGATTTGAGACCGCGCGAGAGCTCGGTGCCCAAATCGTGATGAACCTGATGGAGGATGCGCTCACCACTCAACGTTGGTATATCGTGATCGCTATGGGGCGGAAGGCTGGGCACCTCGCTCTGGGGATAGGGCGGAGCTCCGGCGCGACCCTGACGCTGATCCCGGAGGAGTGGCGAAGCCGGACAATTCGGATGCAAGAGGTTGTGGACATCCTGACCTCCTCGATTGTGCGCCGATTGGCGGAGGGGCGGGGCTACGGCGTTGCCGTTGTCGCCGAAGGGGTCATCGAGCAGATGAACGTCGAGGATCTGGAGGGTCTTAAGGACGTCGAGCGTGACGCTCACGGCCACATACGGCTCTCTGAGGTCAACTTCGCCGATCTGGTGAAGGATCAGGTCCGCTCCGATCTTAAGGGCATGGGCATCGATATGCGGATCGTGAGCAAGAAGATCGGATACGAGCTTCGTTGCGCAGATCCCAGCCCCTACGATATCGCTTACACCCGGAGCATTGGGCAGGCGGCTGCCGATTTCCTCATCAGCGGTGGCAGTCACGCGACGGTCACCATTCAGCAGGGCAAGGTCGTTCCGATTCCGTTCGAGGATATGATGGACCCGGAGACCGGTCGTACCGAAGTTCGGATCGTCAACGTGGACTCCGCTGTTTACGACGCGGCCCATAAGCTGATGGTGCGGCTCAAGGAAGAGCACGGGGATGACGATATGCTCCACTCGCGGATGGCTTCGCTGATCAATATGACCCCAGACGAATTGGTCAAGCGCTATGGGTATCTGATGGGGGTGGCTGAACGCCCCTTCTAACCTGTTTGACCTGTTGCCCCCCGGATATCGAACCGGGGGGCTTATGTATTTTCGGCGGGGCTTTTATACTCTGCTCGTAAGCCGGTGGGTGATATCCGCAAGGGCTGGGTACAGGTTGCAGTAGACCGGAAACCGCCCGGCGTAACGTGCGACGCGGCGAGGATCCGGTGTGATGACCTCTGGATGGCGTTCTACTGCGCTGTCTATCGCGTCCCGCCCGTCCTGGTAGACGCCCACGCCGAGACCCGCTAGCATCGCAGCGCCTTTAGCCGCAGCTTCCTGCGTGGCCGTGCGGTGAATTGGGCGGTTGAAGATATCCGCCTGCAGTTGCAGCCACAGCGGATGGTGGGTTGCGCCCCCGGAGGCCAGTATTTGCTCGCAGGGAACCCCGAGTTCAGTCATAAGGTCCAGGCCTTGACGCAGGGCAAAGACTACCCCTTCCATCACCGCCCGAATCATGTGCGCCCGACCGTGGCGCCGGGTCAGGCCAATGAAACTACCACGGGCCTCAGGATCCATGTGTGGGGTTCTCTCCCCCAAGAGATAGGGCTGAAAGATCAGGCCCTCGGCGCCTGCCGGCACCTCCGCCGCTGCATCGGCCAACGCCCCGTAGTCATCACCGTCCAGCACTTGATTTTTGAGCCACTTCAGGGAAAGCCCGGCTGAGAGCATCGCTGTCTCGACGTGCCAGCGGTCGGGCACGATGTGGCAGAAGCTATGCATCCGTAATTCCGGGTCCACAATTGGGGCAGCCGTCGGGGCAAATAACTGCCCCCCCGTCCCGATCGTGGCCGACAGCGTGCCTGGGTCAAGCAGTCCGTTTCCCAGTGCCTGCATCGCCTGATCGCTTCCGCCGAAGATGACGGGCGTTCCGGCGACAAGGCCCAGTCGTTGTGCGAAGGTGGACGTTAGGCCGCCGGCGATAGCCGCCGAGGGGGAGACGGGGGGGAGCTTGGCGACGTTGAGGTCAAGCGCGTCTGCCAACGGTTGACTCCAGGTCCGTTCTCGTGGGTTGAAGAGGAGCGTCGACGATGCATCACTCGGTTCTGTGCCTTTCAGGCCGGTCAGCCGGTAGCGCACGTAGTCCTTGGGCAGAAGTAGGGCGGCGGTCTCGGTCATAGAGTCGGGCTCGTGGCGCTTAAGCCATAGCCACGATGCCAGCATAAACCCCGTGGCTAGCGGGTTGCCGGTCCACTTGGCCAGACGAGTTTTGCCCAGGGTCTCTCGAACCCACGTGACTTCCTCGCCCGATCGCTGATCCGCCCAGATAATCGCCGGACGCACCGGATTGCCGGTAGTATTCATGCAGACGGTGCCGTGCATCTGACCCGAGAGTCCGATCCCTCGGATGTCGCCTGGTGCGCTTTCTGCTTCGTGCATAGCGGCGTGTGTGGCAACGGCGATTGCCTCGATCCAAGTCTCCGGACGTTGTTCCGCCCAACCGGGTTGAGGTGTATCGACAGCATACGTCTTGGTCCCTAAGCCCACACGGCGACCATCCGGGCGCATAAGGATAGCTTTCGCGCTGGACGTTCCGATATCTATGCCTAACAACAGGTCGGTCGTCATCGATTCTGCTCCTATGTCACGGTTTTGTGGGGAGGATGTCCCCCTCTGGAAAATCCTCGTCCCGCACCCCGTCTTTGTGTTCGTGCTGGCGCCTCTCAACGACATGATATAATGAGGACGCGCAGTTGCCAACCACTTACTGAAGCTTACTACCTTGTTGGTAACCAAGGAGTCGCTGACCGATGTCCGAGACGACCCGTCGTATGCTCGTGCGTGGCGTTGCTGCGGCTAAAGCTGGAGACCACAGCGAGGCCCGTCGTTATCTCGAACGTATTCTGTATCTGGATCCGTCACACGATCAACAGGTTGATGCCCATTGGTGGCTCTTTACGATCTGTGATGACGTCGCTGAACAGCGCGATCATCTGGAGGAAATCTTGGTGAGCGACCCGACGCACGCCGATGCCCGGCGTGCGTTGGCCGTTCTGGACGGGCAACTCGATCCGGATGATATCGTGGACGCCGATCATCTTCCGGAGGTGGCGCCGGACGATGAGTCGGAGCCCCGTGAGGCGCGTCGATTTGTCTGCCCCCAGTGCGGGGGACGGATGCAGTTCGATCCCGGCAGCCAACGTCTTCAGTGTGCATATTGCGGTCATCGACGTACCGTGTTCTCTGCGATGCAGGAGGGGTTGGCGGTTGAGGAAAGCGACTTCGTGGTTACGATGGCAACTGTCAAAGGGCACGTCGTGCCTCACGGGGTGAAGACGATCAAGTGTCAGGGCTGCCAAGCGTCGCTTATTTCCTCGGATGATCTCACCGCTCGCTGTCCTTATTGTGGATCCTCGCACGTCGTTGAGGACGTGGCCCACGCTCAGATTCTGCCCGAGGGGCTCATTCCTTTCGCGGTTGAGGAGCATGCGGCTAACCGTCGATTGGCTGACTGGATGCGCCGTTCGCTCCGGGGGCGTCCCTCCCGCGTTGCGCGGGTCCGGGGGCTGTACTTGCCCGTGTGGACGTTCGATCTGATGGGGGAGGTGAAGTGGCGAGCCGAGGAGCACTCCCAGCGAGGTGGCGGGCTGTCTTTGAGCGGAGGTTTATCCATGTCCGGTTCCCAGGACTCAGGTCTTCTCCAGGGAGGACACCGGATTTATGAGGGCGTTCACAGCTTTCTGGTCGATGACATTCGGGTGCCGGCCAGCCATCTCTTACCCCACGATCTTCGAGAGGCCTTTGTCACCTTCGAGTTCGATGGGTTCGTCCCCTACGACGCTGCTTATTTGGCCGATCAGCCGGCTGCCCGCTACGACGTCGCCGTTTCGGACGCGTCACTCATCGCTCGGCGTCAGGTTCTGGAGACTGCTCGCCGCAAGGCTAGGATTCAGGCTGAGGTTCGCATGCGGGACGTTCATCATTTCCAGGTTACGCCGGCAAACCTGGCTGTTCAGTCCTATAAGCTGCTGCTCGTCCCTTTCTGGTTGGGGAATTACCGTATGGATGCGGAGGTCTATGCCGTGCTGGTCAATGGTCAGACGGGCGAGGTTGTGGGAGAGGAACCTGCCGGTCGGACCCAGAAACTTTTGGACCATTGGTTCGGCGCTTAATCCGGGGGCCTCAGTCATAGACGTATCCCTCATCGAGGTCGTCGATCGCGTCCGGACTAGGATCTGGGGCATGCCAGAAAGCAATCGCGGCCGCTATCAGACTGTCGAGTGCATCACCGCCGGCGTTGTCGATAAATCTGCTCTGAAAAGCTCCGTGCTCCCACACTCTCTTGGGGAGGGTCAAATCCTCACGCTTGAGCAGCGCAGCGAGAATTTTCTGCCGGTGCCGGCGGCGGTTTGCTGTTTTTCCCTTATAGGGGCCATAAAGATTGAGGCGTTTGAGTGCGGAGGCGGGACACGTCTCCATCAGCCAGGGACGCTGGAGATCCGGCTGTTGCATAGGGAGCACCCAGACCTGGTGGTTGCGGACGAGGGGCGCGAGGATCTCGCGGATGCCGTAGTAGGTCTGACGGTAGAGCCGAAGATTATAGGACGCAAACGGGACGTTGGCCTTCTTTTCGGTCTTGCGTTTGCGTTCGCTACCGCTGTCCCGGCGGCGACACCAGTTACGGAACTGCTCCGGGTTGGGAAACCGGTCTGCAAACGATGCGATAAACTCCTCCCAACTCCGACCCTCAAGGAGCACGCGGGGCAGCGTGAACGGAAAATCTATCCCGTACGCTGTCGTCAAAGAAGTGGTTGATATCTTTTCCTTGGCTTTGATGATGTGGGTACGCAGGGCACGCAGCGCCAGGTCCCGTCCGGTTCCTCCGCCCGGTAGTTCGGCGGCAGACTCCCCTCTGTGGATTTCGAGAACTCGGTGCCCGGCAGCGTTGATTCGCGCCATTCCTTCCGTGAGCCAAATACTGCGCCCCGCCTGCTTGGCACCGCTGAAGTCAACGCCGACGAACCGGGATGGATAGGGGCCTTCCGTGCTCAATCGGATGGAGTGTCTTCGCTTTCGAGACGGGACGTGCAGTTTGGACAACGGGTTGCCTTGATCGGGATCGTCGTGAAGCAATGCGGGCAGGACTTTGTCGTCGGG
>DAOTTS010000105.1:0-5872 GCA_034437735.1 Anaerolineae bacterium | reverse complement strand
ACAATGCACCCCAGAACCCAACCGTGATGCACCCACTTACTGAGGAGGCCTACCATGCGCCGATTACTCGTGACGGGGGGCGCCGGCTTTATCGGCTCCAACTTCGTCCGCTACATGCTCAAAGCCCATCCGGACTATGAGATCGTCGTCTACGACAAGCTGACCTACGCCGGGCGCCTCGAGAACCTGCAGGACGTCGAGGCCGCGTTCGGCGACCGCTACACCTTCGTCAAGGGCGACATCTGCGACATCGAGGCCGTCGACGCGACCCTCGAGGCGCACGACGTCGACACCATCGTCAACTTCGCCGCCGAGACCCACGTCGACCGCTCGCTGATGGAGCCCGGATCCTTCATCCAGACCGACGTCTACGGCACCTACGTGCTGCTGGAGGCCGCGCGCAAATTCGACCTGGAACGCTACCACCAGATCAGCACCGACGAGGTCTACGGGCAGGTGCTGGCGGACCGCTCCACCGAGGGCGACAACCTGGCGCCGCGCAGTCCCTACGCCGCCAGCAAGGCCAGCGGCGACCTGATGGTCCTCGCCTACCACGAGTCGTGGGGCCTGCCGGTCACCCTCACGCGGGGCTCCAACAACGTCGGCCCGTACCAGTACCCGGAGAAGGTGGTCCCGCTCTTCGCCACCAACGCCCTCGACGACGAGCCGCTCCCGGTCTACGGCGACGGCATGCAGATGCGCGACTACCAGCACGTGCTCGACCACTGCACGGGCATCGACACAGTGCTCCACAAAGGCGAGCTCGGTGAGGTCTACAACGTCGGCACCGGCGCCGAGATCACCAACCTGGCGATGACCAAGGTGATCCTGGACACCCTCGGCAAGCCCGAAAGCCTGATCAAGCACGTGGAGGACCGCCCGGGCCACGACCGCCGGTACGCCCTGGACGTGAGCAAGCTCCAGGCCCTGGGCTGGGCGTGCGCGCACACCTGCGTCGAGGCCGTGGCGGAGACCGCCCGCTGGTACGCGGACAACGCATGGTGGTGGCGCCCCATCAAGCGCGGCGATCTCTACCAGGCCTACTACGACGCCCAGTACGCGCAGCGGCTCGAGGGGTAGCGGGGGCGACGTGGCCTCCCCAGCGTCCATCGCGGACCACCTGCTGATCCCCGTCAATCAGGCGGTGCGGCGGTACGGCCTGATCGCGGACGGTGACCGGATCCTTGTGGGGCTCTCCGGCGGGAAGGACAGCCGCACGCTCCTGGCGCTTCTGGCGCGGGGCGTCGATATCCCCGGCGACTACGAGCTGGTCGCGGCCCACGTCGACGGCACCGAGGCGGGCCTGCCGGACCGGACGCCCGCCCTCGTCCCCTGGCTGGAGGGCCTGGGCGTGCCCTACGAGGTCGTCCCCATGGACGTGCCGGCGGACGAGCCCCTGCCCATGGACTGCTTCCGCTGCTCGTGGAACCGGCGCAAGACGCTCTTCCTGACCGCCGACCGGCTGGGGTGCAACAAGGTGGCGCTGGGCCACCACGCCGACGACGCGGCGGTCACCACGTTGCTGAGCCTCTTCTACAAGGGGCAGTTGCAGACGCTCCAGCCCACCCTTGACTACTTCGACGGCCGCTTCGAGGTCATCCGCCCGCTGATCCTGGTGGCGGAGGCGGAGATCCGCCGGTACGCGCGGGCCTGCGGCTGGCAGCCGGCCCTGGCCGACGCGCCCGCCTGTCCCCAGGCGGATGACACCCGCCGCGCGACCCTGGCGGCGTTCCTGGCCTCCTTTCCCAACCGCGAGCGCGTGCAGATCCGCGCTAACCTCTGGCGCGCCGCCCACTCGACCCAATGAACCGCACGGAGCGCGGGCGTCCCGCCCGCAAACTTTCCAAACGCTTGGAGCCCCTGCACCCCTCGGGCAGGCTTCGCACTCCTCGGGGGCGGTCTTGACAGGGCACCCTCGCGTGCAAGCTTATTTCAAGGAGGTCACATGCCACCCGACCGCAGCGCCCACCAGCTCCGCAAACTGAGCCGCTTCCTGTCCCTGCTCCTGCGCCACCGCCCAGCGCGCTTCCCCATCCACCTCGATGCCCAGGGCTACGCCGACCTGGACGAGGTCATGCACTTCGTCCGGGCCCTGCCCAACTTCCGCTGGGCCACCTACCGCGACGTCGACGCCGTGCTCGACCTGCCAGGCCGGCAGCGCTTCGAGCGCGTGCGGGAGGCGGACGGCCCGACCCGCATCCGGGCGCTCTACGGTCACACCGCGGTCCGCCCCACCTACGAGCCCGCCGAGCCGCCCGCCGTGCTTTATCACGGCACCGACCCGGAGACCCTGCCCGCGATCGAGCGCGACGGCCTGCGGCCCATGGAACGGCAGTACGTCCACCTCACCGTTGACGTGGCGCCGGCCCGCCGCACCGGTCTGCGCCACGCCGGCGACCCCGTCGTCCTGGAGGTCGACGCCGAGGCTGCCCACACGGACGGGGTCGTTTTCTACCATCCTGTCGCGGAGATCTACCTGTGCGACCACGTGCCGCCCGCCTACCTCCGCCGGATCCCCGCGTAAGCGCCCAGCGGTTGGGGGGAATGGGTTTTTCTTGCCCCCGAGGTTTGAGCGCGGCAAAGCTGGGGATAGCATATCCCCTCGGAGCACAGGTATTTGCTCGCGAGGATTTGTAATCCGAGCGGGCTGCGAATGCACCGATGACCGCCGAAGCCGGGGATAGGATATCCCCTCGGAGCATTGGAAGGACAGGGACCGTTGGGCGCTGCGGACCAAGCGGCCGCCGATCTATTGACAGCCGGGATGCGCTGTGGCAGAATACCGGTTGGGAAGTTCTGAAAGGAGGGGGACGTGTCTCCATCGTCACACCTGCGATCACGACGCCGAATGCCGGTTGGCGGGCTCGGCCTGCTGGCCGTGGCGTGGCTCGTGCTGGCATGGCTCGTGCTGACATCGTGCGGCGCGTCCCAGACGGCCCCGCCGCCGACCGGCACCCCGGCGCCGACCGCCACCCCCACGGCGACGGTGCCGCCCCCGCCAACGGCGACGGCGACGCCGGTCCCCACGCACACGCCGGCGCCCAGTCCGACCGCCACGCCGACCGCGACCCCAACGGTGACGCCCACGCCGCTCCATCCGATGGACGTCACCTATATGCGGCAGCAGCGCTATCCCGGCAGCGAGATCGCGATCGCGGAGACGCTTGCCCCTGGCGCCAACTACGACCGCTACGTCGTCTCCTACCAGTCGGAGGGGCTCACCATCTATGGGCTGCTCACGGTGCCCCAGGGCGAGAGGCCCGAGACCGGTTGGCCCGTGATCGTCTTCAACCACGGGTACATCCCGCCGGACCAGTACCGCACCACGGAGCGGTACGGGGCGTACCAGGACGCCTTCGCCCGGAACGGGTACATCACCATGAAGCCCGACTACCGGGGGCACGGGGCGTCGGACGGCGATCCCTCCGGCGGTTCGCGCGGTGCGGGGTATACCATCGACGTGCTCAATGCCGTCGCCTCCCTCCAGCGTTACCCCGACGCGGACCCGGCGCGTGTGGGGATGTGGGGGCACTCGATGGGCAGCGGGATCACCCTGCGGGCCATGGTCGTGGTGGACGCTATCAAGGCCGGCGTCATCTGGGCCGGCACGGTGGCGACCTACGAGGAGACCTTCAAGGCGCGCCCCCGCTGGGTGGGCGGGCGCTCCTCGCCCACGCCGGATCCTGAGGCCACGCCCGACCCCGACGGCACCGCCGAGGCCGAACTGGTCCGGGAAGGGCTGTTCGCCTACGGGACGTTCGACGAGAATCCGGCGTTCTGGGCCGCCATCGATCCGCTCTCCTACCTGCGCGATCTCTCCGGGCCGATCCAGATTCACCACGCGACCGGGGATCAGTCGGTGCCCGTCGCTTTCTCGGAGAGCTTCTACACCCGGCTCCAGGAGGCGGGTCAGACGGCGGAGCTCTATATCTATGAGGGGGATAATCACAATATTTCGGCCCATTTCGGAACCGCTGCCCGACGTTCGGTCGAGTTTTTCGACCGGTATGTGAAGGGGACGGGGGAGGAGTGAAGTGGGACAGGCGCCCACGAGGTTTGACGTGCAGAAATCGGGGATAGGATATCCCCTCGGAGCACAGGTATGTGCTCGCGAGGATTTGTAATCCGAGCAGGCTGCGAATGCACCGGTGACCGCCGAAGCCAGGGATAGGATATCCCCTCGGAGCATCGGGCAGAGCTCCGCGCGCTTGACTTCCCGCCCACTCTGTATTATACTTTTGCATAAGCAAGCGATCGGTGAGACAAATAGAATGATCAACTCAAACGTGCTGAATGCCGCAGTCCCCCAGCTCCTTAGCCTTACCAAGGAGCCGTAACCCGTTGGGATAGGCAAAACCAGCACGCGCACTTGCACCTAGCCGCCCAACCGGGCGGTTTTTTTTCGTTGCACGATCCGTGACGTTGCACGATCCGTGACGTTGCACGATCCGTGACGTTCACTGTCATTTTCAACCGTTACGGTACAATAGCCGGGACGTATCAGGACTTACTATCCATCAAGGAGGAGACGCATGGCCGAGCCGTATAAACCGCAGGAGATAGAGCCGAAGTGGCAGCAACAATGGGAGGATGACAACCTCTACAAAGCCGTCATCGATCACGACCAGCCCAAATTCTATGCCCTGACCATGCTTCCTTATCCCAGCGGCGATCTCCACATCGGTCACTGGTACGCCATGGCCCCCAGCGACGTGCGGGCCCGGTTCAAGCGCATGCAGGGGTACAACGTGATGTTCCCCATGGGCTTCGACGCCTTTGGCCTGCCCGCCGAGAACGCCGCCATCCAGCGCGGGGTCCACCCCAAGACGTGGACCATGCGCAACATCGAGCACGAGCGGGAGCAGCTCCGCTCCATGGGCGCCATGTTCGACTGGGACCGGGAGGCGATTTCCTGCCTGCCCGGCTACTACCGCTGGAGCGAGTGGTTCTTCCTGAAGTTCTACGAGATGGGCCTGGCCTACCGGAAGCAGTCGCCCGTCGACTACTGCCCGTCGTGCAAGACCACCCTGGCCCGCGAGCAGGTGATCGGCGACGTGCGCATCTGCGAGCGCTGCGGGGCGCAGGTCGTCAAGAAGGACCTGAAACAGTGGTTCTGGAAGATCACGGACTACGCCGACGAGCTGCTCGACTTTTCCCAGATCGACTGGCCCGAGCGGATCCGCCTGCTGCAGACCAACTGGATCGGGCGCAGCGAGGGCGCCGAGGTGATCTTCTCTGTCGTGCCCGAGGATCTGCCCGAGGGCGTCGATCCCGAGGAGGGGGAGTTCGTCGTCTTCACCACCCGCCCGGACACGCTGTGGGGCGCCACCTTTATGGTGCTGGCCCCCGAGCACCCGCTGGTCGACACGATCACCAAGCCGGCGCACCGCGCGGAGGTCGAGGCGTACAAGATCGCGGCGTCCCGCCAGAGCGAGATCGAGCGGCTGAGCACCGAGAAGGAGAAGACCGGCGTCTTCACCGGTTCGTTCGCCATCAATCCCGTCAACGACGAGCGGATTCCCATATGGGTCGCCGACTACGTCCTGATGGGCTACGGCACTGGCGCTATCATGGCCGTGCCGGCCCACGACGAGCGCGACTTTGCGTTCGCCCAGAGGTACGACCTGGTCATCCCCGTGGTCATCGAGACCGAGGAGTGGATCGACGAGGGCCGGCCGCTGCCCCTGCCCAGGGCGTATCCGGGTGAGGGCGCGATGATCAACTCGGGCGCCTTCGACGGCACCCCGGCGCCCGACCCGGCGGTCGAGAAGGTGACCGCGTGGCTGGAGGCGGAGGGGCGCGGCAAGGCCGCCGTCAACTACCGGCTGCGCGACTGGCTGATCAGCCGCCAGCGCTACTGGGGCGCGCCGAT
>DAOTTS010000104.1:0-16389 GCA_034437735.1 Anaerolineae bacterium | reverse complement strand
ACTGGAAAATCAATTCTCTACCAGCTTACTCCCACTCTATTTGAATCGAGTTAGAGTAATGCTAGAATCGCATTAGAATTCACGTTACCCCGGAAAATTGAGAAGATACTTCATCGGTTATTTAACGTTTCATGTTGGATAAAACCTCACAAAGTTTTCGCCAATTATGGATCAGTAACGATGATCGTCAAAGGTTACGTTCATAGGCGCTCTCTAGCCTATGGTATAGGTAAGTATACAATAAATACAAAGTTTGACATATCCAGGTTCAACCGGTTGATGAAGAAAGGAAAGAATACGTGGAACCTCAATGGATGATCTGGGCGAAAACGCTCCGTAGCGTGGCACAGGCCGGGTTGACGTACGGAGAGAGCCCTTTTGATCACGAGCGTTATCGGAAAATTCAGACGATCGCATCGGCGATGATCGCTGCGGGCGCGGATGCCGACGTAGAGGAGACCTTGGCGCTCTTCGAGGGCGAACGGGGTTATGAGACTCCTAAGGTGGACGTGCGGGGCGTGGTGTTCAAGGAGCACAAGGTCTTGCTGGTCCGGGAGCTCCTCGACGGCGGGCGTTGGACGCTGCCGGGCGGGTGGGCGGACGTAAACGACCGTCCCAGTCAGGCTGTGGAGCGGGAGGTCTGGGAGGAGTCGGGGTATCGGGTCCGCGCTGCGAAATTGCTGGCCGTCTACGACCGCCGGCTTCACGGTCATTGTCCCCCCCATCCCTTTGGAATCTATAAGCTCTTCTTCCTGTGTCAGCTCCTAGGCGGCGCGCCTCAACGGTCCATTGAGACGGATGGCGCCCGTTTCTTTGCCGAGGACGAGATCCCGGACCTCTCGATGGCGCGGACGACGCCTGAGGAACTCGCGCGGTTCTTTGAACACGTGCGTCATCCCGATTGGCCGGCGGATTTTGACTGAGATCGCTGGGAGTGACCTCAGAGACACGTGAGGGATAGGCCGGTGGGTGGATGAGCGAGGTGCAGATGGAGGACGATCGCGTGGATCGGGCCTATGTGACGGAACTATTGAAGATTCTCGTCAGGCGGTTTAGCTTCGACGAGCTGCGTATGGTGTGTTTCGAGCTGGGGATCGATGATGAGAACCTGCCGGACTATGCTAAGTCCGCCTTTGCCCGGGAGATGTTGCGTTCCCTGGAGCAGCGCCACCAATTGGAGGGGCTCGTCCGGTATCTGCAGCGTGAACGGGCCGATATCCTTCTGCCGGAGACGCGAGAGGCCGCCGAGAGGTGCGAAACGCTGCGGAGGCAGGCCCAGCTTTACGGCGCTCTTTGGGTCCATTGAGATGCGGCGGGCCTGGGATACGGCACAGACCGGTCCGCTGCCCTGCCGTGTGCGTCTGCGCATCAGCCCCGACGCCTCAGCGCTCCACGCGATTCCGTGGGAGCTGATGGATGATGGAACCCGCGTCATCGCTGCAGACGCGCACACGCCGTTCTCGCGGTACCTGCCGGTCTCCCAACCCTGGGGATCCAAGGTGACGGCAACGCCCGTCCGGATCCTCGCCTTGATTGCGAATCCGGCCAATCTCCAGGAGGCGTATGGGTTCCCCCGCCTGAACGTGAAACTGGAGAAGTTTCTGTTGGCAAAGAGCGCAGCCTCTATCGAACCGGGGGCGCTTCGTTTGGATTTCATGCGCCCGCCGATCACGGTGGATCGCTTGGGGCAATCGCTCGATTGGGGCTACCATCTCGTGCACGTCATCACTCACAGCCGGATCAACGCACGAGACGGGCAGACGGAACTTCTTCTGGAGGACAAAGATGGGCGCGTCCGCCCTGTACCCGCCCCCCTGCTGAGCCGGTATCTGGCGCATCGTTCGGCCCGCCCTCACCTGGTCTTCCTATCCGCGTGCCACAGCGGGCCGAACCGGCGACGTCCTTCCCTGGTGACGATGGGACGGACATTGGTCAAGGCAGGGGTGCCGGCGGTCGTGGCGATGCAGGGGGCCGTTCACATCAAGACGGCGCAGGCTGTGACCTCGGCGTTTTATGCGCGCCTGGCGGAGCATGGGGTGGTCGATCGGGCGCTCAACCAGGCCCGGAACGTCGTCCTCGGCGCACAGCTGCCCGGTGCTGAGAAGCCGGTGCTTTTCATGCGGCTTCCCTCGGGGCGGCTCTGGTAGGTGGACGTGGGCGCGCTGAGCGTTCAGCGACCGTCACCATAGACAGGGATTGTAAGTGTTTAGGATTGGCTATCCAGTGACTTCCGCAACATCAAGCTCAAAGCGGTATAGAAAATACCCCAAACGTGGAAGTAATTGAGCTTTCAGCTCTTAAGAGTTGGTATGCCGTAGCCCAAGGAGGTGGCGATGACGTATACACCCGCACCGGCTGAGCTTCCTTACGTGACGAAAGCGCAGATGGTTGAGGTTGACCGCGCGATGATCGAGGATTATCACATCACGTTGATCCAGATGATGGAGAACGCCGGTCGCGCCCTTGCGTCGCTGGCCCGCGGCCGTTATTTTGCGGGGGACCCTGTGGGTCGGCGCGTCACCGTGCTCGCCGGCCGTGGCGGGAATGGTGGGGGCGCGCTGGTCTGTGCCAGGCATCTTGCGAATTGGGGCGTGGAGGTCTCGGTGGTGGTTTCGCGACCGGAAGCCTCCTTTGACGGTGTGCCGGGCCATCAACTGGACGTCGTCCGGCGCCTTGAGTTACCCATACTAGACACCAATGCGATCGATGACCCACGTGGTGAAGTGATGTATCCGGCCTTAATCGTCGATGGATTGATCGGTTATGGCCTGGAAGGGGCGCCTCGGGGCGATGCGGTCAGGTTAATTCGTTGGGCCAATGCCCAGGATGCGCCGATCCTTGCCCTTGACACGCCGTCGGGTTTGAATACGACGACCGGTCGCCCACAGCCGCCCACCATTGAGGCCGATGCCACGTTGACCCTGGCCCTTCCGAAGACCGGATTGCGGGAGTCTTCCGCCGCTGCCTATGTGGGAACCCTCTACGTGGCTGACATCGGGGTGCCGCCCGCTCTGTATGCGAGTCCGGCGCTTGGCCTTGACGTGGGGCCGATCTTCGCGCCGGGTGGTATGCTCTACGTATTCGGATAACGTTTGGGGTTGGGTTACAGTTTTCGTGTCGAGCGCGTTGTTTGCTTGTCAAGCCGATATGCTATGATAGAATGGCCGCGTTATTGGCATGAAAATGTTGGTGTGGATTGTTTGGTCGAAATGTTAGGTCGTTATTGTCCTGCAATGCCGGTATTCCGTTGACGTATTGTGGGTTTTTGACTTGAGGATTTAGTTTTTGGATTACCTTACCCTTAACCCTATCGTATTCCCATATCTATGGTGTGGGGAGCGAAAAGCCTGGAGGTCTTATGAGTGACGAGAGCCAGCCCAATGCCGTTTTAGAGCCACAATTGGAGCCGGAACTGATGGATTCCGAACCGGTGAAACCGTCTGAGGATCCGAGCGATCCTGAGCCTGAAGCTAAATCTGACGCTCAGGCCACCTCAGAACCTGAGTCTGAAACGATCATTGAGACGCCCGTTGAGCCTGCCGGAGATGTGATGTCCGCTGACGTTGAATCTGAACCCGTGGCCGACGAGCCCATTGCCCCACCCGTCTCGGCAGCGACTGTTGAGATGGACGATGCAGTTTCAGAACCAACCGGTGCGCCGGTGGAGACCGAGGAGCCGGTCTCTGAGCCCGCCGAGGCTGAGGTCGAAGGTGCGGTTGCCGGCAGCCCCTCGGTCGTCCGCATCGCGGACATTGAGGATTCCGAGCCTTCGACGGCCGACAAGGTGGTTCAATCTATCAACCGGTTTGCCGCGTCGATGCAGGGGCGCGGTTGGGTTGCCGTCGTGGTGATCGCTGTGATGTTTATCGCCTTTCTCTTTCTTCCGCCCATCTCGTTGGGCCAGCGCCTGGCCGATATGGGGGGCTACACCACGTTGAACGCGGAGACCCCTTCGGTCGAGCATCCCGATGGGCTAACCGTGGAGCGGGTCGACGAAGGGGAAGGGCGCATCCGCGTCCGATTGGACTCAATTCCTCGGGCGGAATTCGTCGGCGACGCCTTGCCTCAGGAATTGTCAGGCGCGGTGGCCGCCATTCCCGAGCGATTAGTGCCTAAGAGCCCTTACTACAATCTCGACGTGAAATCCGATAACGGGACGGGCGGGAAACTCACGGTTGTAATCCCCAACGAGTCGGAACCGTGGGAGACGTTGGACCTCTACACTTGGAATGGCGAAGCGTGGACGTGGCTGCCAACGACGCTCGATCGTGATCGGGAGGTGTTGGAGAGCGTCGTCGAGACGCTTCCGGCCTCGGTGATGGTGATGCAGACGCAGTCCGCTGCTCTGCATACGGTTGCCGAAGCATCCACGTGGCCGTTGGAGAACGCTCAGACCGATGCGTTGGCGGAGGTGGACGTCTCGGGGATTCTCATCGGCACGATGGGCGGGACGACCGGGGATGCAACCCAACTGCCTGTCGCTGCCGAAGGTGAGGTGATGATCGCGCCTACGGTTCGCAACTGGCTGGTGGGTCGGGAGCCCAACTGGGCCCTGGTCAGCGAGATGTTGTCGAGCGAATCCAACCGCAACGCTCACGTCCAGAACCTTATCGGGCTGGCGCAGAGCGGCGGCTATACGGGCATTGTGCTTGACTATAAGTCCGTCCAGCCCGCCGACCGGGCAGCCTACACCGGATTTGTCGAGGACCTTGGTGTGGCTATGCACGACGTGGGGTTGTGGTTGGCCGTGGTGGTCGATACCCCTGCGCCTGGCGCGGATGGTTGGGAGACGGGCGGCTATAATTGGGCCGCCCTCGGGCAGGCTGCGGATCAGTTGCGGGTGGTGATGCCCCTCGATCCTCAAGCCTACACCCCTGGGGGGCAGGCCGAGCAGTTGATCCAGTGGGCCGTGACTCAGGTCAACCGTCAAAGGTTGATGCCGGTCTATTCCACGATGAGCACGGATGGCGATCAGGTCGTCGCCTTAGAGACGGTCTTGACCTCGGTCGGGACTATTCAGGCCCAGGACACCTTGACGGATTTTGTGCGGCCCGGGACGTCATTGGGCTTCACGTTGGGATCCTCGGTGGATCTGGCGATGAACGCCGAAACGGGCGCGACCCAACTGACCACGGCGGACGCCTCCTACTGGTTGGGCACGCCGCAGTGGCTCAAGACCAAGATGGATTTGGCTGCCCGCCACCGCTTGAACGGGGTGGTGTTGCGGCACCTCTTCGAGGAGGGCAACCTGGACGGTATTCAGGATGCGGTGGCCTCTTATGAGAGCGGCAGTGAGGTCGGTTCGTATGCCGCCCCGGACGTCACGTGGTCTGTCACCGGTCCGGCCCTTGAGAAGACGGAGAGTAAGACGCCGTTAGCGCAGCCCCAGTTTGTGTGGACGGCCCCGGAGGTGACGGGCACCTATCGCATTGCAGCCTCGGTTGGGGGGATGGGGAAGGGCATGGTGTCGGTTGAGGTCTCGGTCCCGGCCCCGGTGGTCACAGAGACGGTCGCGACGGACGAGGATGCCGAGGATGAGGGTGAGACGGATGCGACGACCGCCGAGCCCGAGGAGGGTGACGAGGAGGCACCGGCCCTCCAGGCGGGCTTTGTCAGCGACGTCTCGGTGCCTGATAATACCCGGTTTGAGAAGGGCGCGGACTTCACCAAAACCTGGCGTTTGCGCAATAGCGGATCCGAGCCCTGGCCCGAAAGTACGGTGTTGGTCTATAAGGACGGTGCGGTCCTGAGCGAATCGGACGAGGTATCAGTGGGCGAGGTTGGGGTGGGTGAGGACGTCGACATCAGCGTCGATATGGTGGCGCCGGACGAGGATGGCACCTACCGGAGCAACTGGCTGCTCCAGGCCGACGATGCGACGTTTGACGGTGGCGTGGTCTACGTGCAGATCGTGGTCGGCGAGCCGGAGGAGGAAACCCCGGCGCCGGAACCGGATGCCTCGACCCCGGCGCCGGCCCCAGCCCCCGCTCCCGTGGCCGCGGGCAGCTTCGAGCTGGGTGGGCACGTCCGGGATATGGGATTGCCCTACAAGGACAAGATGAGGTACGCCGGGATGAACTGGATCAAGACCCAGATTCCCTATGGGACCGACGCCAGCGGGCTGGTCAACGTTGCGCACTCCAACGGGTTCAAGATCCAGTTGAGCGCGATCGGCGGCCCGAGCATGGTCACAAACCCGGGGTTCGAGCAGGATTTTTCGAATTGGCTCGCCGGGGTTGCAGCCACCGGCGCGGATGCGATCGAGGTCTGGAACGAGCCCAACATCGACCGGGAGTGGCAGAATGGCCACATCAGCCCGGAGGCGTATACGAATCTCTTATGCACAGCCTACAATGCGATCAAGGGCGCCAACCCAGGCACGGCGGTCATCAGTGCGGCGCCTGCGCCGACCGGGTGGTACGGTGGCTGTGGGCCCGGTGGCTGTGACGATCAACCGTGGTTGGAGGGGATGTACAACGCCGGTGCGGCGAACTGTATGGACTACATCGGCGCGCACCACAACGCAGGGGCGACCTCCCCGTCGGCGCGGATCGGTCACCCGGCTAACCCGGGCGATCCTCACCACTCGTGGTTCTTCCTGCCGCAGACGGAGCTCTACTATAATATCTTCCGGGGCACGCGTCAGGTCTTCTATACCGAGATGGGCTATGCCTCGCAGGAGGGGGTCCCAACGTTCTCGGATGGCTTTGGCTGGGCGCGGGGCATCGATAACGCGGAACAGGCTGCCTGGCTTGCCGAGGCTGTGCAGTTGGGTATCAACACCGGGATGGTGCGGTGTATCATCGTCTGGAACATCGATTTCGTCCGGTACGGCGACGACCCCCAGGACGGCTTTGCGATCATCCGTCCCGGCGGTGGGTGCCCGGCGTGTGATTCGCTGCACAACGTGTTGGGTTCGCGGTAGCGATCCTGACGCTTACAGTGAGGGAAGCCGGCCCGTTTTGGGGCCGGCTTTTTTTCATGACCTGCACGAGTTGTGAGGTTATCTAGCAGGTAGGATCTGTCCCCAATTATTTTCTAAGGTATTGTTTTTCTTTTTCCCATGTGTTATACTAAACCTGCTCGGGGATAACCCAAGCCTATATAAAGACAAAGACAATGAAGGTGAGTGGATCGTGAATTCGGAGCATTTTCTTACAGAACATTCTCTTACAGAGCATTCGCTTACAGATGAGAGCGCGAAGATTTTGCGCTTGCAGGAAGATTTGGAGAGCCCAAATCCCAGAGTGCGTTCTCAGGCGGCTGAGGATCTCGGTAAACTGACGGCCCTGGATGTCGTGCCCGACCTCGTCGAGCGGTTGCAGGAGGACGTCAACACGTACGTCAGGAGCGCGAGCGCTGAGGCTTTGGGACACATCGGTCATCCGGCGGCTGTCTTTCCCCTGATGGATGCGCTGCGCGATCCGTGCTCCTTTGTACGGCGGGCGGCGGCGATTTCCTTGGGTCAGATGCAGGCCAAGGAGGCCCAGGGCGCACTTCTGCGCGCCCTGGAGGATCAGAATTTCTATGTGCGGCGGGCGGCGATCAATGCCGTCGGTAAGCTGGATCTCCCCGATTTCGGCAAGGTGCTACTTCCGTTCCTCGACACCGACGACGCTCGGATTCGTCGGACGACGATCATCGCGTTAAGGCGACTTGGGGTGCGCGAGGCGATCCCCCGGATGATCGAGATGGTGAGCGATTATCTGCTGGCGCCCAATCAGCGCGATCTCCCCGTGGTCAAGACCCTGGTCGCCGCGTTAGGGGATATGGAGGCTGGGGATGCGGTGCCCGTGCTCGTTCGCGTGATGCGAGGGTACGTGGGTTCCCGTTCCTTGGCAGCGAAAGCCCTGGGACAGATAGAAGATCCCGAGGCTGCGCCGGCTTTGATTGAGGCGTTGGACGTCCAGAGCCGGAGTCTACAGCTTGCCGCTCTCAAGAGCCTGGGACAGCTTCAGTATCAGGACGCACTCCCTGCCGTTCGAGAGTTCTTGGACTCCGTCGACCCGCGCTTGCGGCGCACCGCAGCGCTGACGTTGGGCGCGCTTGGGGATGAGCGGGCAATTTCCCATCTTCTGGAGATCGCGAAGACCGATGAAAGTCCCCTGGTGCGACCGGCGGCGGTTGAAGCCCTGGGGATGGTCGGCGATGAACGACTTCTCGAGCAACTGCTGCCTTTCGTCGATGACAGTAATGCCTATCTTCGTGCGGCCCTGGCTCACGCGCTCAGCAGTCTGGACGGGGATACGCCGGAAGTGAGAAGCGCGCTCGAGACGCTCTCCGATGATGAGGTGCGCCACGTCTCCATCGCGGCCCAGCGTGCGCTCGCTAACTGCGCCGCTCCTTCCGAGGACGCAGACGCTGAGGATGCCGAGAGTTGTCCGGAGCCGGATAAGAAGCATCTCTCGTGGCTCCGCCGCTTCCTGGGCCGGGACTGATTCCCCTGACTTTGCTGCCTGACGATTTACTGCGTCGATCTCGCCAATCGTCTTCTCCGACACTAAGATCCGTTGGTAGTAGGCGATTCATCGCGGTGACGCTCTTCCAGTCGAGGGTGCAATTTAAAAACGCACGTCGCTAAAGACGCCTACGACAAACATTTTTCGTTGTCGTTGGTGCGTCATAGGCTTGTGGACCCCCTGTCGTTTCTTTTCCTTCGCTCTCGCCTCTGTACGCGTCTGTTGTCTCTCTGCCGGCCCGTTCCTCCTTGATCCCTGGTGATCCCGTCTCGGTCATGGTGCGTGAAGCCTCCGCTGGGGGATGGCGAGGAATGACCGTTTAAAACCCGCCAGCCGCCACCTCATATTTCGTTGCTGATGCGCTATAATAAGGGATGCGGTCGGAGAAACCCAGGTGTTGGCTCGGTCGCGTTGGTGGGATCGCGTTTGTGGAATTGCGTTGTCAATTTGGGGATGCTGTGTCAACGTCGAGGTATCCCTTGGATCATGGATGATTAAGGAGGTCTATCATGTCAGTGACGGCAGTTGTCGGTGCGCAATGGGGGGACGAGGGGAAGGGACGGATTGTCGATTATCTGGCCCAGCAGGCGGATATGGTGATCCGCTTCCAGGGTGGGGATAACGCGGGCCACACGGTGGTCAATGCGTACGGGAAGTTCGCGCTGCACCTCGTGCCGTCGGGGATTTTCAACCCGGAGACGGTATGTCTGATAGGCCCGGGCACGGTCGCGAACTTGGACATTCTGCTTGAGGAGTTGACGTCGCTGAGCGAAGCCGGCGTGGATGTCAGCAACGTGATCGTCGACCGCCGCGCGCACCTGATCCTGCCCTTCCACCGGCAGCTTGACGGGGCCGAGGAGGCCTCCCGCAAGAAAGGTTGGGAGGTCGGCACGACGAAACGGGGCATCGGCCCGACGTACTCCGATAAGGCGGCGCGGCACGGCATCCGCGTCGGCGAGATCCTCGAACCGGACCGGCTGCGGGCGCGCCTGGAGATGCTCGTGCCGCGCAAGAACCGCGAGCTGTCCTACTACGGGCTGCCCGAGGTCTCGGTCGACGAGCTGGTGGCGAAGTGTGACGATTGGCGCGAACAGTGCGGCGATCGGATCGTCGATTCGGTGCCCCTGGTCCGTGACGCGGTGATCGGTGGGAAGCGGGTCGTCCTCGAGGGGCAGTTGGGCGTGATGCGCGATCTCGACTGGGGCATCTATCCCTACACCACGTCGTCCTCCCCGACGGCGGGCGGCGCCTGTGTGGGCGCCGGGATTCCCCCCCGGGCGATGGATCACGTCTTAGGGATCACGAAGGTCTATGCGACCTCCGTGGGCGGCGGCCCTTTCCCCACCGAGTTGGACAACGAGGCCGGTGAGAAGCTCCGAGAGATCGGCCAGGAGTTCGGCGCGACGACGGGACGCCCCCGCCGCTGCGGCTGGTTCGACGGGGTGGCGATCGGCTACGCGAGCTGGTTGAACGGTTTCACCGGCATTGCGGTGACGAAGCTGGATATCCTGGATCACTTTGAGGAGATCAAGATCTGTGTGGGGTATAAGCTGGGCGACCAGGTGCTGGATCACGTGCCGGTCACCGCTATTCAGGAACAGGTCGAGCCCGTCTACGAGACGTGGCCCGGATGGCAGTGCGATACGACCGCCGTTCGGGACTGGGACGATCTTCCCGAGAAGGCGCAGGCGTATCTGGAACGCATCAGTGAGCTCGCCGGTGCGCCGATCCGCTACGTCTCGGTGGGGCCGGAGCGCGATCAGATCATTGTCATGTAGGTGCGACAGGGGGGATGACATGAGCGAACCGACGTTCTCGTACGACGGGTATCTCTCGCCGTTCACGTGGCGGTACGGCACCGAGGCGATGCACGAGATCTGGTCCGAGGTCCACAAGCGGACGCTGCTGCGGCGCGTCTGGGTCGCTCTGGCGGAGGCCCAGCACGAGGCCGGTTTGGTCTCGGAGGCGGAGGTCGCGGACCTGCGCGCGCATCAGGCGGATATTGACATCGCCCGGGCCTCGGAGATCGAGGCTGAGATCCACCACGATCTGATGGCCGAGGTGAAGACCTACGCCGAACAGTGTCCGGTCGGTGGCGGGATCATCCACATGGGCGCGACCAGTATGGACATCTCCGATAACGTGGCGGTGATGCGCATCCGGGAGGCGCTCAACCTCGTGATCGATACCCTCGCCGATCTGCTCCGGTCGGTGGCGGACCGTATCGATACGTGGGCCGACACCCCGTGTATGGCCATGACCCACCTCCAGCCTGCCGAACCCACCACCGTGGGCTATCGTCTGGCTCAGTACGGTCAGGATCTGCTGATGGACCACGAAGCGCTCCTCGAGGTTCGACATCACCTGCGGGGCAAGGGTATCAAGGGGGCGGTGGGGACGTCGGCGTCCTACGCTGCCCTGCTCGAAGGGACCGGGATGTCGCCCTTTGAGTTGGAGGCCCGGGTGATGGACGACCTGGACCTCGACCCCTTTCCGGTGGCGACCCAGGTCTATCCCCGTAAGCAGGATTGGCAGGTTCTCAATGCGCTGGCGGGTTTGGCGGGATCGCTCTACAAATTTGCGTTCGATCTTAGGATTCTACAGTCCCCGGCCTTTGGGGAGTGGAGCGAGCCGTTCGGGTCGAAGCAGGTCGGCTCGTCCGCTATGCCGTTCAAGCGCAATCCCATCCGGGCCGAGAACATCGACTCGTTGGCCCGGTTCGTGGCCTCGCTGCCCCGGGTGGCGTGGGACAACGCGGCGCACTGCCTGCTCGAACGCACCCTCGACGACTCGGGCAACCGCCGTGAGGTGCTGCCGGCGGCGTTCCTGGCAACCGACGAGATTTTGAAGAAGGCACGACGCATCATGGGGGATCTCCGGATCTATGAGACGGCGATCGCCCGGAATGTGACGACCTACGGCGACTTTGCGGCGACGGAGCGGGTGTTGATGGCGCTGGCGCGCGCCGGGGCGGACCGGCAGGCGATGCACGAGGTGATCCGCACGCACGCCATGGACGCCTGGTCCGCGCTCCAGGCGGGGGCGACCGATAATCCGCTGCGGGAGATGCTCAGCCAGGATCCAGCGGTGCACGCTTACCTGGAGCCGGACGAGGTGCTGGCGCTCTTCGAGGTGGAAACCCACATCGGGGATGCGCCCGCGCGCGCCCGGACGATGGCCGACCGTATCCGCGCGCGTGTGCGGGCGTACGAGACGCCGTAGGCTGCGTCGATGACGTCGCTCCGTTTCAGAAAGGATGGATAGCGTGGATGCCTTCAACAGCCTCCCTCTTGACTTGATCTACGGACTCTCCGCGAACCCCGTGCATCAGGGGCACGTCGATCTGATGGCGCAGGCCTATGCGGGCCTGCGGCGTCTGGGGAAGACGATCCGGCAGGCGCTCTTCGTCCCGGTCTATCGTCGTAATCCGGTGGGGACCCGAAAGGCGGATTTACCCGACACCTACGAACATCGGCTTGCGATGTGCCGGCTGGCGGCGGGGATCGTCGCGGAACGTCTGGCGGTCTCCGGGGATCAGGTCGGGGTCAGCCGCGTCGAGGCCTTCCTGGCCCAGGATCGGGAGGCGCCGAACTACACGGCGGAGACGCTGGGATCGCTCCGGCGGATGCTGGAAGGTCAGTACGAGTTGGCGTTCTTGATCAGCAGCGAGCTGGTCTCCGGTGACGACCCGGAGTTCGGCCATTGGCACCAGGTCGATCTCATCCTCGAACGGGCTGCGTTGGTCGTTTGCCCGCGCCCCGACTACCCGCCCAATCTCGATTTTGTCCAATCCCTGCGGGAGCGCGGCGGGCGCATCTTCTGGCTGCGGGACGTCCGCACGACGGAGGTCGCGGGGCGAGACCTCCGGGCGCGTCTGGCCCAGGGGGAGGCCCCCCAGACCCTGGCGGCGGAGGGGCTGCTGCCCCCGGCTATCGCTGACTATCTGCGGCGCCACCCGATTTATACGTAGGCAGCGACAAGAGCTCAAAGGTTTCCGTCTTCGACAAGAAAACCACGTTGACGTTTCGAAAACCTTTGAGCTCTCAAGGCGTCAGAACTCCGAGACGGCGTTGGGGAGCGGGCCCTCGGTGTCGTGGCGGCTGGCGAGGTGGAAGGATTCGGCATCCTCGCGATAGTGCGCGCCCTGCGATCTCCGATTGTGCCACGCTGACGTGGTGACGATCCAGGCGGTCTGGGCCATATTGCGCAGTCCGATAAGCTGATCGTTCAGCCGCGTCGACCGGTAGAACTCATCGATGATCCCCCAGAGGTGATCCAGCTCCTTGAGCGCCCGGGCCAGGCGGTGGGTGTTCCGGGCCAGGCCCACGTAGAACCACATGATGTTCTGAATTGTCCGCGAATCGCGCTGTGCCAGCACCGGGTCGGCTCCGGCGCCCTCACTGACGTCGCGCCACGGGGGAATGTACTCCCCGTTCACCTGGCCGAGGTCCTCGCGCTGGGCGATGTCGGTCCCCGCGCGGTAGCCCCAGACGAGCCCCTCCAGCAGCGACGTGCTGGCAAGGCGGTTCGCCCCGTGAACGCCGGTGCAGCTCACCTCTCCCACGGCGTAGAGTCCGTTGAGCGAGCTCCGTCCTGAGGCGTCGACGTGCACGCCCCCACAGAAATAGTGGGCCGCGGGCACGACCGGAATCGGCTCGCGGGTGATGTCGATGCCGCCCTCCTGGCATGTGGCGTAAATGGTGGGAAACCGGTCGGGGGTCTCCTCGGCGTCCATCGCCTCGGTGACGTCGAGCAGGACGTAGGGATACCGGTTCTCGACCATCTCGTGATGGATGGCCCGAGAGACCACGTCACGGGGCGCGAGATCGCCCCACTCCGGGGCGTACGCATCCATGAAGTGGCGTCCATCGGGGGTGTAGAGCCGGGCGCCCTCACCACGGACCGATTCGGAGATGAGGAAGTTGTCCATCCCCGGCACGGCCAACGTCGTGGGGTGAAACTGGATATACTCCGCGTTGATGACGCGGGTGCCGGCCCGGTACGCCATCGCCAACCCATCGCCGCGTGCGCTGGCGGGGTTGGTCGTGTGCCGGTAGATGCGTCCCACCCCCCCGGTCGCCAGCACCGTGGCCTTGGCAAGGACGCGGTCCACGTGGTTGCCGGCGCGGTTGAGGACGTAGGCGCCGTGACAAGTGATCGGCGCGTAGACCGCCAGCGGATCCGTGCTGTGGTGGGAGGAGGTGATGAGGTCGACCGCCGTGTATCCCTTCAACAAAGTGATGTTAGGGAGGCTTTGAAGCTCCTCGATCAGGGCCTTTTCGATCGCCCGTCCGGTCGCGTCCCCCACGTGGATGATGCGGGAGACCGTGTGCCCTCCCTCTCGGGTGAGGGAGAGCGTCCCGTCCTCGGTGCGGTCGAACGGCACCTCAAGCTCCTCGATGAGCAAGCTCCGCACGCGCGCCGGCCCTTCATCGGCGAGCTGGCGCACGGCACTCGGCAGACTCAGCCCGGCGCCGGCCCGCATCACGTCCTCGATCAAGCTGGCCGGCGAATCGTCCACGCCCTCGTAGACGATGCCGCCCTGGGCGTAGCGGGTGTTGCTCTCCTCCGGGTCGTAGTTGCGGGTGATGACCATCACCTGGCGCTGGCGGTCGCGGGCCAGCCGCAGCGCGGCGGTGGCCCCTGCGATGCCGCTTCCGATAACGAGCACGTCAGTTTCAATAGGCATGATTGCTCTCTCTCCCAGCCGCTAAAGTGCCAGCATGCGCTCTAACGCGATCTTGGCCCAACGCGTCGTCTCTGCATCCACCGTCACCTCGTTATGGTACTCGCCCCGGGTCAACGGTTCCACCGTCTCAAGGAGATTCGTCAGGGTGATCTGGCTCATCGTCGCGCAGACCGCAGGTGTGTCGGAGAGGGAGAGGATACGTTGGTCGGGGTGCTCCTGCTGAAGGCGGTGGACCAGCCGGGACTCCGTGCCGATGGCCCACTCGGTACCCGCCGGCGCGTTTTCGATGAGGCGGATGATCTGCGCTGTCGACCCGGCCTCGTCGGCCAGGGCCACGACGTCCGAATTCGCCTCTGGATGGACGGCAACCCGGATGCCGGGATAGCGCTCGCGTGCGTTCCGGATGTGGATGGGGCGGAAGCGCTGGTGCACGTTGCACGCGCCAGGCCAGAGTATGACCTTGGCCTCGGTAAGGGTCTCTTCTGCGGGTGGATGTGCGTGATTCCATAGCACCTGGGCTTCGGGGGGAATGCCCATGTTCAGGGCTGTGTTGCGCGCCAGATGTTGGTCGGGGAAGAAGAAGACCTTCGGTCTCCGCCGCAGGGCCCAGTTGATCACCTGGGCGGCGTTGGATGAGGTGCAGACGGTGCCGCCGTGCTTGCCGCAGAAGGCCTTGAGCGCGGCGGAGGAGTTGACGTAGGTGATCGGGGTGATCTCCTCCTCGACGTTTTCAAAGACCTCGGCCAGGTGCGCCCAGGCGGCCGACACCGACGACAGATC
The DNA here is from genome assembly GCA_034437735.1 of Anaerolineae bacterium. Taxonomy (GTDB): domain Bacteria; phylum Chloroflexota; class Anaerolineae; order B4-G1; family SLSP01; genus PWVB01. The sequence continues at coordinate 1,461 of DAOTTS010000104.1, read as the reverse complement.
GGCCGTGTCGGCCAGGTAGCACCCCGCCGTGACGTCCGGGATTACCACGTGTTGCCCCGGCTGGGAGAGGATCGCAGCCACTTCGGCCATGAAGTGGACGCCGCAGAAGACGATCGTCTCGGCGTCGGTCGCCGCGGCCGTCCGGGAGAGCTGAAGGGAATCCCCTCGGAAGTCGGCGAGTTCGACGATCTCATCCCGCTGATAGTGGTGCCCCAGGATGACCATCCGATCTCCCAGTTCGCGCTTGATTGCCTTTATCTGTTCGGCCAGTCGGGACTGGGTGTCAACCGCCCGAGGGCCGAGCGTCATGCTCAGATCCAGGGCCTGGACCGAATGGGTCAGCGATCCGACCGAGATGAAGTCCACGCCGGTCTCGGCGATGTCGAGCACGCGGGAGAGGGTGACGTTCCCGGATGCCTCCAGGGGCACCCTTCCGGCGGTGACGTCGACCGCCTCGCGCATCTCAGAAAGCGTCATGTTGTCCAACAGGATGCGATCCAGGGCAGGATCGCAGGCCAGGGCCTCCTTCAGCTCTGGGAGGTCCCGCACTTCCACTTCGATGGGGAGGTCCGGGTAGGCCTCCTGGGCGCGTTCGACCGCCTGGGTGAGGCTGCCGGCCCCGTCGATGTGATTGTCCTTGATCAATATCATATCGTAGAGGGCCATGCGGTGGTTCACGCCGCCGCCCATCCGGACGGCGTACTTATCGAGCTCCCGGTAGCCGGGCAGCGTCTTGCGGGTGTCGAGGATCGTCGCCCCGGTGGTCGCGACCGCGTCGACGAAGTTGCGGGTCTGGGTGGCGATGCCCGACATCCGCTGCAGGAAGTTCAGGGCGACGCGTTCGCCCGCCAGGAGGCTGACGGCTGGGCCCGAGACCTCCGCGACCGTCTCGCCCGCGACGACCTCCTGGCCCTCCTCCACGATGGCGGTGAACGCGACGTGTGGGTCGACGTGCTGGAAGACCGCGTCGGCCACCGGTAGGCCGGCGATGACGCCGGGTTCCTTGGCGGTAATTGTCGCGTGGAGGGTGAGGTCGGGTGGGAGTGTCGCCTGGCTGGTGGCGTCGCCGGGCCCGACGTCCTCGGCGATGGCTAATTCGATCAACGGTTCGGCTGCGTGCATCAGTGCTTCGGGGGGGTGCAGATCCGTATCCATAGGTCTCCTGTCATGGGTTGACATGTGTTTACCTTGGTGATTGTCGATTTATATCTTACCACGGTCCGGGGTTTCTGCGATGGGTAGTTCGATGGAGGAGGGGCCTGAATCCGACGTCTGCTCGGATTACAAATCCTCGCGAGCGTGTGCCCAGCCGATGCTCCGAGGGGATGTGCCATCCCCGGCTTTGGCGGTCACCGCTGCATTCGCGGCCTGCTCGGATTACAAATCCTCGCGAGCAGGGGGGAAGGGGCTCGCGAGCACGGGGGAAGGGGGACGGCGGACGATTGATGATGGACGATAAGG
>DAOTTS010000103.1:0-14641 GCA_034437735.1 Anaerolineae bacterium | reverse complement strand
GATCGCACTCCTCCGGCGTCAGCGTCAGGAGGCCGGTGTAGACCGCGCCCAGGTTCAACTGGGCTTCGGCTTCCGAGGCGGCCTTGGGGTCGATGCCGGCGAGGGAGAGTTTGCCCGCGTTCTTGAGCAGGTGGTGGAGATAGGCGCGGCGCAGGCTCTCCGGATCGCGGCTGTCCACCCCGACGTTGATCTGCACGCCGTTGACCACGCTGTGCGCCCGGATCACCCCGGCAGCAATGCCCGCCCGGCCTTGTTGCAGCGCGGCAGCCTTCTCCTGCAGCGCCTCAACGGCTGCGTCGATCTGTTCGTCCGGCAGGATACCGCGCAGCGCTTCCTGCGCCTCGATGGCCCGCGCGAGTTTCTCAAGTTCGTTCATCGTTTACCTCCACGACATCGCGATACCAAAGGATGCTCCCGGAAAGCTGTCCCCGAGGAGTGCGAAGCCTGCCCTTGAGGGCACGGGGACTCTAAGCGTTGTTGAACAAATCGTATCTCCAGCTTCGCCGCCCCGCGTCACAACAGCGTCTCCGCCAGTTTCCACACCATCATAGCCACCGTGGCTAGTTTCACCACCGCGCGCCCCAGTTTGCCGGCCGCTGTCGCTGCCTCGGCTGCCCCGGTGAGAATCTCCGCGGCCTCTTCGAGTTTACGGGCGGCGCGCTTGCCGTTGGGTTCGGGCTTCTCCAGTTCGGCCTCTGTCTTGGCCAAGGCGTCGGTCACGTCCTCGGCGTCGCCCTCGTCCGCCACCTCGCCGGCGGCGATGGCCTGCTGCACCTGCGCCCGCAGCGCGGCAACCTCGGCCCGCAGGGCGGCTCGATCCTCCGGTGGTTTGCCCGTGAGGAACTGCAGGCCGCTGACGACGTTCCCGGCCTTGATCTCGTCGGCGGTGATGCCGCCGCGTTGGATGGCCTGGGCGGCCTCGACGAGGGCCGCCGCCCGCGCCGGCGTGCCGCCCTGCACCTGCACGCCGTCGACGACGTTGTCCGCCTCGATGCGCCCGGCGTGGATGCCGCCCTTCTGCACGCGGCTGCTGCTCCCGTTGCCGATGACGTTGCCGTCGCCGGTGATGGTGATGCTGTCCGGGTTGTCTGTTTGGCCTTGCATGATTGCCTCCTTTGGAAATCGTAACTAATCGCCTGTGTGACCTTGGTCGTCATCCTGAGCAAAGCGAAGGATTCCGAACAGGTCACCGTTGGATGCACATGCATCCTCGTCGTACAAGCTATTTTCTTGCTTGGATGGTGTGTCGCAGAACCGGCATCTCCTCTGAAAATAACGTCCGCTCGTAGTAGGCGATTCATCGCCGTGATGCTCTTTCCAGGCTTCACGTCGAGATGCTTCGCTATCCTTCGGCTACGCTCAGGACAAGTTCCTTCGGCTACGCTCAGGACAGGTTGTTCAGCATGATGGGTAAGCTGATGATTGTGCGTCGACTGTTCCCTTCGGAACTACAAACCATCTTCATTGTCGTTGGTGTGGGGACCAACATGGAAAATCCATAGGAAGTACCTGGAGTTATTGTTGAGGACTTGCGTCACTGACCCAAAGGGTCATCGGCCTAGATCCCGCGCGGCTTCAATCTCGGCCTCAATCTCCTCGTCGCGCAGGTTAATCGCCGGGACGCCAACGCCAGCCGGACGTTCCAGAAACGTCAGGCGCGGCATCCCTGCCAGGTGGGCGGCCTTGCCGGCAGAGAGTTTGCCGAGTTCGTAGAGCTTGGCCGCAGCTAAGAACCCAAGTTCCTGCCCAAACTCCGCATCCGATATTTTGAGCAGTCGGGGCAGACCTTCGGGATAGGTGACAGTGGCGCTTTTGGTCATGAACGATTCCCTTCCTTCCGCTTCTTCGCAACAGCCCAGTCTCTATCTTCCATTATAGCATTAACGCTAGAGTTCTGCTATGGATCGGCAGCGAGCTATACTTGGATACGGTCTTGCGTTCATTAGTAGGGCAATTTCCCCCCCCTCTAACTCCCCCCCGGAGGGAGAACTTGAGCTTCTACGATGATGGATCCAAATGCAAAGGCCCTGTGTGTTCATTGTCCTTTTGGATTGATCGTGTATAATGAAAGCGTAGTCCCTGCAGAGGGACTATGGTGGGGCGTGGCCAAGTTGGCAAGGCAACGGACTTTGAATCCGTGTATCGGGGGTTCGAATCCTCCCGCCCCAGCTATCTTCAGACCCCGGCATCTGTCACTCAGATGCCGGGGTCTTGGCGTGCCGGGCAGAAGGGCAACACCCGCTCAGCGCTCTCTTTCAGGTTGAACTCGCCGGACCAGGACGAAGCCCACCCCGAGGAGCGCACTGACGCCGAACGCCGACAGCTCGATTGCGGGTCCCCGTGCTCTGAAATCCGTCAGCGTCGTGGCGGTGGGGCCGACGTCGTTGCCCACAGCCCAAGCCGAAAACCCTGTCACGTGGCTGCGCCTCACCCAGGTGTTGGCGTCGTACGTGGTGTGGGTGCCGTCGCCGCAGTCCCAGCCGGCGCCGCCCAGCCCGCCCGGATAGCGGCAGGCGCGGCTGGTGGCGTCCGCCTGCGCGTAGGGGAAGGTCAGAGTGACGGTGAAGGTGGCGGTCGCCGGGGCAGCGCCGAGGGTCCAGAAGGCAGCCGTCTGCAGGGGGACGGTGGCGGTGGGGTGGGAGGTGGGGACGTAGGTCACGGTGATGCAGGAGAGGGTGCCCAGATCGGCGGCGGTGCCAAAGGTCAGCGTGATGGGCTGCCCCGCCCCCAGGGTGATGGGCGCTCCAGCGGCAAACTCGCATATCTCTTCGTACTGGGATTCATAAGCGCCCATGTCCACGGCCCAGCCGACGAAGCGCTCGAGGTCGTCCAGGTCGGTGGTGGCGCCGGCGGGCACGACACTGTTGTCCCCGTTATCGATGGCGGGGGACCCCTGACGGACGCGCAGATTACCGCCCGCTGCATCCACAAACTGTGGGTCGGCGTAGACGTTACCCGTGTCGGACGCGTAGCTGCTCTCCTCGACGATAGAGTGGGTCACGTTGAGGGCCGCGTCGTCGTCGGTGAGGTCGCCGTTGTTGCCCCAGAAGATGCTGTTGGTGACGTCGATGGGCGTCCTCCCGCTGTCGAAGTAAAGAATGTCAACGACCTGGGACGTCGCCCCGTAGAAGGTGCAGTTGATGAAGTGGGGCTGGGTGTCGGCGTTGCCGTCATCGTAGCCGATGTGACTGGCGCCGTTGGCGTCGAAGCGCCCGTTGGTGATGGTGGCGCTGACGTCGCCGTTATCGCCATAGAAGTGAATGGCCCCACCTGTGTTGGCTGTGTTGTCACGGAAGGTGACGTTTGTCAGTATGGGGGTGCTGATGCCACCGCCGCCATAGTTGTAGATCCCCCCGCCGCGTTGGCTGGTCGAGTTGCCGGTGAAGGTGACGTCCGTCAACGTGGGGCTGCTGTTCCCACCACGACCGTCATTGTACATCCCGCCGCCATAGTTATCGCTCGAATTGTCGCTGAAGGTGACGTCGATCAGTGTGGGACTGGTACCGTCATTGTACATTCCCCCTCCGTACGTGGTCGCGGCGTTGTCGTGGACGACGCTCTGGGTCAGGGTCAGCGTGCCGGCGTTATAGATGCCGCCCCCGTTATCCGCCTTGCCACGGGTGAGCGTAAGGCCATCCACGGTTGCCGTCGTCCCGGCGGGAACGTAGAGGACGCGCCCGGCCTTTTGAGCATCGAGGGTGGTGACGTGCGTGGCGGGGGCGGGTGTGGCGAGCCAGTGGGTCCGGGTGTACCCACCTTGCAGGGTCACGCTCTGCCCGAGGTAGACGCTCTGCGCGTTGCCGCTCGGCGTCCCGGCGCAGGTGCCGGCCACCTTGAGCGTGTCGCCGGGGGAGGCGTTGTCGATGGCCGTCTGCACCGCGCCGGCGTTGGCGCTGCTGTAATCGGTGATGTCGTTGCCGGTCGTTTCGACGAAGCAGGTAGGGTTGATAGGAAGAAGCGCCTGAATCTCGGTCTGGGAGAGCGCCTCGTTGTAGACACGTACGTCGTCGATCGTACCGGGGAAGTGGGAATTCGCGGCACCCTCAGTGGCTCCTGCCCCCACGCGCAAAGGTCGGTGCGTATTGGGCTCGATGACGGCATTGACCGGAGATCCACTGAGCGTTCCGTTGACGTAGAGCCGGATGGTCTGGGCACTGGCATCGTAGACGCCGGCCAGGTGCGTCCAGGTGCCGAGGCTCACGGCGGCACTGCCGGCGTAGATCCAGGTTCCCGACTCGCTGCCCACCCTGAACTGCCATTGATCGAAGTTGGTGGCGTGCAGCGCATATCCGTTGGCCAACAGTGGCGAGAGGCTTGTATCCTGCGAGACGATCACTGAGCGATAACGCGCGGTGTCCTGGGACATTTTGGCCCACGCCACGACGGTGAAACTGCCCGCTGGGTTGAGCGACATGTCGTAGGCCACCTCCACGTAGTCGTCGCTGCCGTCGAAGGAGAACGCCGTCCCGTCCATTCCACTCACGCCGGCGGCGGGGCAGGAGAGGCCCGCACACGTGCCGTCGTTGCCGTTGCCAGAACTGTCGGTGAAGGTGGTTTCGCCGGTGGGCTCGTCGAAGGGAAGGTGGAGCTTCAACGTCCCCGCCGAGATGGAGGGCATTGCGGTAGATGCCGTGTAGATTAGTAAGGCGACTAACAGACAGACTCCAATACGTAGGTTCTTCATTTTTTCTCCTCTGAAAGTAAAATCCGCTTGTAGTAGGCGATTCATCGCCGTGATGCTCTTCCAAGCGAAAGTGCAATTCAACCATGCGCGGCGCTAAAGACGCCTACGGGTAAGGAAAGCACTTACCTGGCTACAAGCCAATTTTCATTCTCGTTGCTGTAGGAACCAACATGGAAACTCCTTGAGCTTGGTGTATCTATACCAGTCTGTCGACTTGGAGCTTTTGTAATGCGGCCTCCAGCTCTTCCAGGGAACAATCGCCCGGGATGATACCGTGAGCGCCGAGCGCCGCTGCCTTCTGCGCGTGCGCGGCCCGATGGACGACGACCAGGCAGCGCGCCTGGGGCCACGCTCTCTGGAGCTGTACCAGTGCCTGCCACGCATCGTCCTCAAGACCGCTGTCCAAAAGGACCCACGCCCTTGGATGTTGCGCCACGATCTGCAAGCCCTCAGCGCCGTTGTCCGCGTGGAAGACGGTGGTGAGCACGTCCGTGGCCCGCAGTAGGACGTGCCAGCTATCGCGCATCCGTCCCGGCGGGGCGATGATCAGGATGAACCGCGTGTTTGGGTCCACGCGCGGTTACCGGGTACTATAGTCTGTGCGGGTATTGAGAATCATCCAACCGGGTCTCTTCCTTCGCATATGACGCTCTCATCGTCGAGAGGACGTATAAAGGCCTGCTCCCTCTTACTCAGGAGTGACGCAGTTCGATCAGGTGCGTCCCACCTTCATCGCGTAATTCCTCTTACTATAGCGAGCGCAGGGGCGGGCCGCAATGGGAAAAAGTGGGGTTTTGTTCTCCAGAAAATGACCAGGCGCTGGTCATTTTTGACCAGGAGTCAGTACGACAACGAGGCGTTGCTCTCAATCGTCGTGCGGAGCTGCCTGTCCTGAGCGCAGCCGAAGGAACCTGTCCTGAGCGCAGCCGAAGGATAGCGAAGGATAGCGAAGCATCTCGACGTCGAGCGGTTAGGACGCGGAAGCACTGTCGTCGAGGGCGACCGCGTCCCGATTCATCTTTGATCGGTCGCCGCCGGTATCATTGCATCCATAGGTTTAACGTCGAGATCCTTCGGTCCCCTCAGGATGACGATGTTTCGAGCTGGATACGAAAACCGGGGCATGCCGTTTGAAGAACGGCATGCCCCGGTATCTGCTTGGGAGACATCTGCTGGGCAGACATCTGAGGGCTACTCCAGATCAGCGATTCCCTCCCGGAGGGCGTAGAGTGCAGCCTGGGTGCGGTTGGAGAGATGCAGCTTAGCGAGGATACTGCTGACGTACTTGGCGACGGTGCGTTCGTGGATGCCCAACGTCGCGCCGATTTCTTGGTTGTTCAAGCCCCGGGCGATCCACTGCAGGGTTTCGACTTCGCGGTCCGTCAGGGAAACTGCCGGAGCGGACACCTCGGTGGGGCGTTCTAACTCGCGGATCACCTGGAGTGCGATATCCGGGTGGAGGGCCAGGGTGCCCTGGGCCACATCGCGAATGGCCTGGACGAGCTGGTCGTGGGTGGCATCCTTGAGCAGGTAGCCCAACGCGCCCGCCTTAATGGCGGAAAAAACGCGCCTATCTTTGGCGTAGCTCGTCAACACCAGAATTCTCGCTTCGGCGTCTACCTTGCGAATCTGCTGGATGGCATCCGCACCGTCCAGACGGGGCATCCTCAGATCCATCAGGATGACGTCTGGGGCGAGGGCTTGAGCCAGCGCCACGGCTTCCTCGCCATTGGTGGCTTTGCCGACCACCTGCATATCCGGCTGGGCGGTGATGATGGTGCCCAACCCTTCGCGTACCACGAGATGATCGTCGGCGATTAGAATGCGTAGGGTCCTCATCTGTTACTCCTTCGTTTCATACCTTGCATTGGGAACCAGCACGTGCACCCGGGTGCCGCCGCCGGGTGCCGACACGATCTTAAAGGTCGCGCCGATCGCTTCGGCGCGATGACGCATGTTCGACAGGCCCATCCCCGGATTGGGAAGCGCCTGGGTATCAAAGCCGCAGCCGTCATCCCACACCTCCAGGAGGGCGGCATTCTCCTCGCGCCCCCACGTGATCGTCACGTTCGCGGCCTGCGCGTGTCGCAGCGCGTTGTTCAAAGCCTCTCGGGTGATCTGGTAGAGTGCGCGCTCCATTGCCGGTGGGAGTCTCAGCGTCTCGTCGGCCAGCAGACGCGCCTCTACGTTGGCGCGGCCTTCTACAGAGGCCAGACGCTGGTGCAACGCGCCGACCAACCCCTCCTCTCGAAGCGCGGGGGGCTGCAGTTCATAGATGAAGAGCCGCATCTCTTTGATGGCTTGCCGTGCCGTCTCCCCAACTGTGTGCAGCCATCGTTCCAGCATGATCTGGGATTCTTGAGGTAGGGCTAAGGTCTCGACCTGGACCTGACCGGCTTCTGTCAGTACGACCATACCGTAAAGCGACTGGGTGACCGTATCGTGGAGGTCGCGGGCGATCCGTTGGCGTTCTGCGAGCAGCGTGGCCTCCTGACGCAAGCGCTCACTCCGTGCGGAGACGCCAATTTGATCGGCGATGGAGGTGACCAGCGATATTTCACGGGTCGTGAAGCTGAACGCTACCGGACGGGCCAGGAGCAGCAGGCCGACGATGCGACGCTCGGCGCGTAAGGGGGCGAGCAGCAGGTTCTGGTTGTCCAGTGTCTGCGCCAGCCAGCGGACGTCCTGAAGCGAGGCCCGGTCGGCGTGTGAGACCAAAAGCGGCTGCTGGTGCGTGATCACCCAGCCGATCGCGCCTTCTCCCACCGTTTCTATCCGCGAGGGTGGAATGTGCGCCGCAGGAAACCCCTGCTGGAAGGCGAGGTGGAGCGTTCGAGGGGGGGTATCTGTCGGCTGTGCTGTTATCCTGGAGATCAGGTAAATGGCGCCGGTCTCGCTCTGCAAGGCCGCCAGTGTCTGTTCCAGTGACGTCTTTAGCAGGTAATCCAGGTTCTGAACCTGGCTGCCGATGGCGGAAATCTCGTACAGCGTGGTGAGATCGCGGGTCTGTTCGGCGATGCGTGCTTCCAGCGTGAGGTTGAGATCGCGTAATTGATGCTCAGACGTACGCAGGGAAGCGACCATCCGATTGAAGGCATGGGTGAGGCGCCCGATTTCATCTTCAATGGTCACCGGGACGTTGACGTCCAGCTCGCCGCTGTCGACCCGGTCCACCCCCTGGAGGAGACGGTTCAACGGCGCGATCAGTCCCACCTGGAAGAAATGCGGAAAGGCGACCAGGATGGCGACGGTCGTGCCGACGAAGAGGGACAGCAGGGGGAGGGTCTTCCGGTGCAGATAGGCCCGGTACGCCGGATAGCTATACCCAACCTCATACAGGGTATCCTGACGGATGAAGGTGTAACGGAGGATGTGGTCTTTCGGATAGGATGACGATCCACGGTAAGCGGCGACGCCTTCCGGTATGATCAGCGTATCGATACGCTCTGGGTCATTCTCGAGTGCGCTGATGCCCTTGAGCCCTAACCAGGGATGCTCGTGCAACGCCAAATAACGGGTGGGAAAGTGGGTGCGGATTAAGCCCGTACGACGAAAAGCATCGTGGGCGGCTAGGGCGGCTACGTCTGGAGCCTCGGGCCGGGCGGCGATCATCTGATACGCTGAGGCGAAAAGCCCTTCAGCGGGACGTGCGGCCAGGTATAAGATGTCGGCGGGTAAGTCCTGAAAGTGCTGGGTGTCGATCAGCGTTTGGATATGCTGTAGCTCGGCGTGACGGGTCCGCGCGTACGCCTCACGATACGCTTGCATGGCGTAGCTCGAGATCAACTTCATGATGATGAGCAGCGTGACCAGAGAGATGCCTACCAGTTTGACCATAAAGCTGGTGGGTTCCGGGGCGTGGTTGACGTAGGTGAGCACGATGGCGAAGAGGACGAGCAGATGCACGGTGGCGAAGGTGCCGGGCGGCAGCACGTCGGTGCCGTCGAGGCTGGACGCGATGACGGGCAGGGGTGAGAGCACCATCAAGAGGACCCACGCGCGTGCGAGGCGTGCCTCCCGTCCCTGCGGACGGCGAAGGGCCTCCCACGTTCGTCGCCAGAACGGGGTCTCGGCTGGGCGCTCCGAGCACTGAACGGTCTTGCGCAACCAGATGATGAGGATCCAGAGGTTGCCGGCGACCTGCCAGAGATCGAAGATCTTGAAGGAGACCAGCGGACCTGCATCCCGCGGGCTTAAGAAGCCGGCGTTGAAGCGCTCGAAGTTGTAGCTCAGCCAGGCTTTCTGAGACGCAAGGGCCGGCTCAAATTCGACCGGCGCCGTCGCGTAGACGTGGTGGGGCGACGCGGTGAACGTCTCCCAGCCCATCCAGAGGAAGAGGGTGCCCGTGATAAGGATCGATCCCGTCAGGACGATCTGGGCTTCCCGAGGATAGCGCAGGCGGGGAACGTGATACGCGAATTGGAGCAGCGCAATCATGGCAAGTGTCACCCCGGCAACGCCGCCCCACCATCCGAGATAGCCACTGATTCGCGGTGCGTAGACGGTACAAGCCGCAAACTGGGTGGCCGTCATCAGCGTCATCCCACCAAGCCACCCACAGAAGAGCCAAGTCTGGCGGGACTTGGCTCCCTTCAGCAGCAGGTACCCCAGGCTCACCACATGGAGCAAGAGTACCGGAACGTAGTTAAGGGCTGTAGGCGAGACGTGAATCATACCATACTCTGACAATTTGATACCGTGATTATAGCGCAGGTGACGACGATCGCCAATGGCGATGCCAGCAGTTTTCACTCTCTCGCCGTGGATTTTCGTGGGTGAATAATCGTGCTATAGTGAGCATGCAGATGTCTGCCCGCTGGCACCTGCATCCCGGTGCCGGCCCTACACGTACATACCATCAGATCGGAGGACTGAATGAGTGACCCATCCCTGAAGCAAAGCATCGAGTTTGCGCAAGCCAACAACGACAGCTTTATCGCGCAGTACAAGGCGTTCCTGACCATCCCATCCATCGGCACGGATCCGGATCACCAGGAGGACGTGAAGGACGCCTCGGCGTGGCTCCTTGCCGAGGTGGAGCGCATCGGCCTCGAGCACGGTCAGATCCTGGAGCCGGAGGGCCAGCCCGCCGTCTACGCGGATTGGCTTCACGCCGGCGAGGACGCCCCCACCGTGCTGCTCTACGCCCATTACGACGTCCAGCCGGTCGACCCGTTGGAGCTGTGGGACTCCCCGCCCTTCGAGCCCACCGTCCGGGAGGGGAAGCTCTACGCCCGGGGCGCCGTCGATGACAAGTCCGGGGTCTTCCTGCACCTCAAGGCTCTTGAGTCGGTGCTGGTCGCCACCGGCAGCCTGCCCATCAACGTCAAGGTCATCTTCGAGGGCGAGGAGGAGAGCGGATCCCCCACGATGGAGCCCCTGATTAAGGCCCACAAGGATCTGCTGGACGCGGACGTGGTGGTGATCTCCGACGGCGGCTCGTCGGATGAGTATCCGATGATGATGGCCTCGACGCGGGGCATTGTGGTGGGCGAGGTCCGGGCCCGGGGCCCGCAGCGCGACCTGCACTCCGGCAGCTACGGGGGCGTCGTCCAAAACCCCACGCACGTCGTGGGCAAGATCATCGCCGCCTTCCACGATGACGACGGGCACATCCAGATTCCGGGCTTCTACGACGACGTGACCCCGATCTCCGACGCGCAGCAGGCGTTGATCGAGGAGAACGAGGCGCGGGCGATCGAGAACGCCGAGGAGGTCACGGGCCTGGAGACCTTCTGGGGGGAGCCCGGGTTCTCCTACCTGGAGCGGGCGACGGCCCGGCCCACCTGCGACGTTAATGGCATCACCGGCGGGTACCAGGGCCCCGGCGGGAAAACGGTCCTGCCGGCGGAGGCGAGCTTCAAGGTGAGCATGCGCCTCGTCAAGGATCAGGATCCCGAGGATATCGCCGAGAAGTTCAAGACCTTCGTTCAAAGCTTTGCCACCGAGACGGTGGACGTGGAGGTCGAGGTCTTCTCCTGGGCGTGGCCCACGGAGACGGTCATCACCGGGCCGATCGCGCAGGCGGTCATCGATGCATATACCGAGACCTGGGGGGAGGCGCCGAAGATGGAGCGCGGCGGCGGGTCGGTGCCCATCATCGGGATGTTCCAGCAGATCCTGCAAGCGCCGGTGACCACGTTGGGGCTGGGGCACGGCCGCAACATTCACTCCCCGAACGAATATTACGATCTAGAATACTTCGATACGAACATCGCCACGGCGATTCATTTCTACTTCAATATCGCGTAAAGGTACGCCTGGCAGCGCAGCGCTCAAGGCCCCTTCATACGGACCTTGAGCGCTTTTTCCTGCCGCCCCGGCTGTGAACTCCTGCGCCAGAATCTCTTCATCGTCTCCCTGGATCAGCAGCGCCGTTGGTACCGCTATCACCATCTCTTTGGGGAGTTTCTCCACACTCAATTGGTCGAGACCGCGTCTCCCGACGTCATCACCGATCTGCACGATCGAGCCAGCGCATGGTTTGAGGCGAACGGTTTTATCCAGGATGCCATTCAACACGCGCTGGCGGCGGAGGATGTGGACGGCAGTTTCAACACCAATCTAGCGCTGCGCGGTGTGATCACGTTCGACTTGGCGTTGGGCCACGAATACGGCGGCGAGACGTCGGCGGCGATTCAGGCCTTTGAGGAGGCCATCGACCTGACGCGCGCGGACGGGAACATCCGTCTGCTTCCCTTGTGCATCAGCCATCTGGCGCAATTGCAGGTGCTCTGTGGCGATCTTCATGCGGCGATGCAGGTCTATGAACGCGGCCTGCGTATTGCAGAGGGCGAAGCGCCCTCTCCGCTTTCCGGTATGGCGTACACCGGAGCCGCTCAGGTGCTCTATGAGTGGAATGAGCTGGAGGAGGCTGCCTCCTATCTGGCGCAGGGGCTCGCGCTTGGCCATCCGTGGTCGCAGTGGGAGATCCTGTGGGCGGGATACACGGGATTGGCCGACATCGATTGGGTGCAGGGTCATCCCGAGCGGGCGCGAGCGCGCCTGCAGACGCTGACTGAGCAGGTTCAACGTCTGGGGATGCAGTGGGCGATCCCCGCCGTTGAGGCCCATCGCGTGGTGCTTGCCGTGCGGCTGGGCGATCGGGCCGGATCATCGCAATGTTGACGCTCCGCGCGCTGATCGACGAGGCCCAAGGTCATCGGGAGGCGGCCCTGACCGCCCTGACCCGGGCGCTGACGATGGCCGAACCGGAGGGGTACGTGCGGACGTTCGTCGATGAGGGGCCAGCCCTCCGCGACCTGCTGCACCACGTGGACGAGCCGTCGGGATATGTGGCGGAACTTCTGGAGGCCTTCGGCGAGAGATGCGCGACGCCGGCTGCGCCGGAGCCGTCCTCGCTCTCCCCCTCGCCCCTCACCGAGCTGCTGACGGACCGTGAGGTGGACGTGCTGGCCCTCATCGCGCAGGGTTTGACCAACCAGGAGATCGCCGGCCGGCTCGTGACCTCCATCAGCACGGTGAAGACTCACGCGAAGCATCTCTACGACAAGCTCGACGTCCGCAACCGCGCCGAGGCCACGACCCGCGCTATCGAGATCGATCTGCTGTAGAATCCCCCCCTCTAACTCCCCCCGGAGGGAGGGAGACCCTGAGCTCTGAAGGTGAGGTATCCTACTGCGATTACCCTACCCTCACCCTAACGGGTGATAGCCTCACCCCCACCTCAATCATCCGCAAAGTTCACCCTGTCGGGTGAAGACGCGGCACGCTCCCTGCCTTATACTGTGACCAGATGGATGAGACATAGTAAGGAGTGTGGGACCCATGAAAGAATCAGCAATTCGCGTCACGGATTTTCGCAAGTGCTATGGGGACTTCGTGGCCGTGGATGACCTCTCGTTTGACGTGCATCCCGGCGAGATCTTCGGCCTCCTGGGGCCGAACGGCGCCGGTAAGACCAGCACCCTGGAGTGCCTGGAGGGCCTTCGCAAACCCAGCGGCGGCTCGCTGGCGGTGATGGGGATCGATCCCGCCCAGGACGCGCGCAGGCTTCGGAACCTGATCGGCGTGCAGCTGCAGACCTCGGCGCTGCCGGACAACATGCAGGTCAATGAGGCGATGCGCTTCTTCTCCGCCTATCACGGGGTCCAACCCCGCTACGACTTGTTGGACCGTCTGGGCCTGGCGGAGAAGCGCACCAGCCCGTGCAGCGAGCTCTCCACGGTGCAGCAGCGGCGTCTCGCGCTGGCCCTGGCGATCGCGCACGATCCGCAGGTGCTCTTCCTCGATGAGCCCACCGCCGGGCTGGACGTCGGATCCCGCAGCGAGCTCCACGCGCTGATGCAGGAGCTGAAGGCCGGGGGGACGACGATCATCCTGGCGACCCACGACATGGCCGAGGCCGAGAAGATGTCCGATCGGGTGGCCATTCTGCTGCGCGGGAAGCTGGTCATTACCGGCACGCCGCGCGAGCTGACCGCGACCGGCGCGGGCCTGACCAAGGTCTCGGTCCGCACGGAGGCGTCTATCCTGAGCGAGAACGGCACGGCCTTCCCGGCGGTCCAACAGAAGACCTTGAAGGATAACTACGCCGTCTACTTCAGCACCGATCCGGGACCCACCGTCTCGGCGATTCTGGCGCATATTACGAGGGAGCAGGACCGATTGATCGACCTCCGCGTCGAGCGCCCGTCGCTCGAAGAGCGGTTCTTAGAGATCACCAACCATGGAGGTGCAGCATGACCGCGTTTGTCCACCACTTTGCCTTTGAGTTCAAGACGGGGTTGAGGAACTCGACCCTGCTGCTGATGAATTATCTCTTTCCCATGATCTTCTACGCGATGATGGGGCTGGTGATGACGGAGATCAACCCGATGTTTGCCGATACGATGATCCCGGCCATGGTGATCTTTGCCACCCTGGCGAGCACGACGTTGGGGCTGCCGGGGCCGCTGGTCGAGTCGCGCGAGGCGGGGATCTTCCGGAGCTTCAAGATCAACGGCGTGCCCGCCGCCTCCATCCTGCTGATCCCGGCGATCACGACGGTCTTCCACGTGCTGATCGTGGCGATCACGACGGTCTTCCACGTGCTGATCGTGGCGACGATCATCGTGGTGACCGGCGGACCGCTCTTCGACGGCGCGGTGCCGACCCGCTGGGGCGCCTTCGCCGGGGTGACCCTGCTCACAGCGCTCTGCTGTGCCGGGTTCGGGGCGCTCATCGGGGTCGTGGCCGAGGGCTCGCGGGGCACCGTGCTCCTCTCGCAGTTGATCTTCCTGCCGTCGATGCTCCTCGGCGGGCTGATGATGCCGCTGGACTTTATGCCCGAGTCGGTGCGGCCGATCTCGTTCCTCTTGCCGGCGACGCACAGCATGGAGGCGTTCCTCGGGCTGGCCTACGGGCAGGAGACGGTCATCGACCCGCTCGTCGCGGTGATCGTGTTGTTGAGCAGCGGGCTGCTGGCCTTCGGCCTGGCGATCTACCTTTTCAACTGGGACAGCCGCAACAGCGCGCGCCGGGGTCACCCGTTGATGGGTTTGTTGGCCGTGGTGCCCTACGTCATCGCGGCTGTCACGCTGATCTGACCTGGGGAGCGCGGGGAGGCGTCCGATGACGCCTCCCCGGCTCGCTATCCACCCGAGCCAAGCATGACCGGCACGCCTGAGACCCGGTTGGCAGCGCGTCTTGACGCCGCGCCCGCCCGTCGATTGACGCTCGTGATCGCTGCCCCGGTCGCGGCCATCGATCCCGCCGCCGGCCTCGATAGGGCGCTGACCGATCTGCTCAATGAGCTGCTCACCCTGACGCGTCCGTCCCTCCTTGTCCTGGAGAACTACCACGTCATCGACGAACCCGCGATCCACGACGCGATGGGCTGGGTGCTCGACTACCTGCCCCCACCGTGTCGGCTCCTCGTGATCAGCACGTCCGAACCGCCGATCCCCACCCTGGCCCGCCTCCGCGTGCGCCGGCAGCTCACCGAGTTGCGGCTGC
>DAOTTS010000102.1:0-83313 GCA_034437735.1 Anaerolineae bacterium | reverse complement strand
GCTTCCGGGTTTGGCCGACGTCCACGTGCACCTCCGGGTGCCCGGAGGGGAGCACAAAGAGGACGTCCGTACGGGAACCGCCGCCGCGCTGGCAGGCGGGTTTACGACCCTTTGTGCGATGCCCAACACCGATCCGCCCCTTGTGACCCCCGCCGAGTATCAACAGGCCCAATCCCATGCTGACGCCGTCGCGCGCTGCGACGTGCATCACCTCGCCGGCGCGTCCGCCGATCATACGGAGGCCCTGCCCGGGCTGGGACGGGAGGCCGTGGGCCTCAAGATCTATATGGACCGCACCTACGGCCCGCTGCGCCTCTCGGGATTGTCCACGCTGATGGCCTGTTTTCGGCGCTGGCCCCGGCATAAGCCGATTGCGCTGCACGCGGAGGGGGAAAGCATCGCCGTGGGGATCGGGTTGGCGGCGGCGTTCGACCGCTCCGTCCATTTTTGCCACGTCAGCCGCCGCGAGGAGATCACGCTGATCGCCACGGCCAAAGCGCGCGGGCTTCCGGTCACCTGCGAGGTCACGCCGCATCACCTCTTTCTGACGGCGGACGATGGGGAGGCGCTGGGAGCGCTCGGCGATATGCGCCCCCGGCTCGGCACCCAACGCGACGTGGCGGCGCTGTGGGCGCACCTGGACACGACGGTCGACTGTATCGCTACCGATCACGCGCCGCACACGCTGGCGGAAAAGCACAGCGGCGATCCGCCGCCGGGCGTGCCCGGCCTGGAGACCGCGCTGCCGCTGATGCTCACCGCCGTCAGTGAGGGCCGCCTGACGCTGGACCGGCTCGTCGCGCTGATGGCGCGCAACCCGAGGCGGATTTATCATCTACCACCCCAACCGGACACCTGGATCGAGGTCGATCCGGACGACCGTTATACGCTCGACGACGAAGGGCTCCATACCAAATGTGGGTGGAGCCCTTTTTCCGGACGGCGGGTCCGGGGGCGCGTCCGGCGCGTCCAGTTACGGGGGCACGTCGTCTTTGAAGACGGTGAGATTCAATCGATTGGTTAGGCAATAGAGCCCGCATTGGCGGGCTTTTTTTATGCACATCTAAAGTCACAGAGGAGGATGAGGGGGAGTATGGATTACGTCAAGGGATTGGAGAAGTTGTTTGATATCGATGCCCTGCCGGACCGCCAAGCGCGGCACGGCAATGGGTTGACCGGTCAGGATGTGATTTCGGTCGATCAGTTCGACCGCGAGAAGCTGTCGTATATCTTCCACCGGGCGCACGAGATGCGCGAGATGGTGGAGCGGGCGGGGGCCTGCGATCTGCTCAAGGGCCACGTGGTGGCGTGCCTCTTCTACGAGCCCAGCACGCGCACCAGTTCGTCCTTTATCGCCGCGATGCAGCGGCTGGGCGGCAGCGTGATCCCCATCACCCAGGGGGTCCAGTTCAGCAGCGTCAGCAAGGGGGAGAGCCTGCCCGACACGATCCGCACGCTGGAGCAGTACGCCGACGCGATCGTGCTGCGCCACCCGCAGATCGGATCGTCCCAGATGGCGGCGGATGCCGCGACCGTGCCGGTCATCAACGCCGGGGATGGGGTGGGGGCGCACCCGACGCAGGGGTTGTTGGATCTCTTCACCATCCGGGAGGAGTTGGGCCATATCGACGGGCTGAAGATCGCCATGATCGGCGACCTCCGCTACGGGCGCACGGTCCATTCGCTGACCCGCCTGCTGATGCAGTACGACGTCAGCCTGCGCTACGTCTCGCCCGAGATCCTGCGCCTGCCCATGTCCCTGATGAACCAGTTGATCGACCGGGACATGCAGGTCCGCGAGACCCACGACGTGGCGGACGTGATCGAGCACGCCGACGTGCTCTACGTGACCCGCGTCCAGAAGGAGCGGTTCAGCGACCCCGCGCAGTACGAGACGGTCAAGGACTACTACCGGATCACGCCGGCGCTGATGGCCCAGGCCAAGGAGAAGATGGTCGTGATGCACCCGCTGCCCCGCGTGGGCGAGATCTCCCCGGCGATCGACGACGATCCCCGCGCCGCCTACTTCCGCCAGGTGAAGAACGGGATGTACGTCCGCATGGCCCTGCTGGCAGCCGTTCTGGGCATGGCGTGAGGTCGTATCGAGGATCATAGGATTTGTGCCCTATAAGCACGGGTCATGGTCAGGTGCGAAGCACTCCCGAGAGCAACCAGCAACCGGTGACCCTCTTAACACTGCTCATAGCCCCCGTACCCTCTGGGCAGGCTTCGCACTCCTCGGGGGCGGTCTTCAAAGACGAGGTTCAAGTGCTTTGCACCGGGTTTTCAAGGATATCTCACTCAATCACATAGCCTAGGAGGCTGAAGAACGCATGCATTTCGTGGAGAAGCTCACCCGCAGTATTGAGAAGCACGACTCGTTGCTCTGCGTCGGCCTGGATCCGGACCCGGCGCGCATCCCCCCCGATTTTATGCCCGACGCGCCGCTCGCCGCCCGGCTGCGCGGGTTCTGCCTGTCCATCATCGAGCAGACCTCGGATCTGGTGTGCGGCTACAAGCCCAACTTTGCCTTCTTCGAGCAGGCCGGTCCCGAGGGATTGGCCGCGCTCCGCGACGTGATCGCCGCGATTCCCGAGGGGCTGCCGGTCATCCTCGACGCCAAGCGCGGCGATATCGGCAACACCGCCAAGGCCTACGCCCGGGCCGCGTTCGAGGTCTGGGACGCCGACGCCATCACCATCAGCCCCTATCTGGGCGCGGACAGCGTCTCGCCCTTCCTGGCCTACGAGGGCAAGGCGGTCTTCCTCCTGAGCCACACCTCGAACCCCTCGGCGGCGGCGATCCAGCTCCACGGCGGGGAGACCGAGGACGGCCCCCTCTTCGTCCACATCACGCGGCAGGGACAGACCTGGGGCGGCGCGGATCAGGTGGGGTTCGTCGTGGGCGCCACCCAGATCGAGGCTCTCGCTGCGGTGCGCGACCTGGCGCCCGACCGCTGGATCCTCGCGCCCGGCGTCGGCGCCCAGGGTGCGGATCTCAGCGCCGCGCTTGCAGCGGGATTGGACGCGCGCGGTCTGGGGCTCATCGTGCCGGTCTCCCGGGGCGTGCTCTACGCTGACGATCCCCGGGCGGCGGCCCAGCAGATTCGCGACCGGATCAATCATGCCCGGGCCTATGGCCCGCACCGCGAGCTGGTGCGGGCGCTCTTCGAGGCCGGCTGCGTGCGGTTCGGCGAGTTCACGCTGGCCTCGGGCCGGACCTCGCCCATCTACGTCGACCTGCGCCGGGTGATCTCCTACCCGTCGCTCTTCCGCCAGGTGGTGGACGCCTACGCCGGTCAGATCCGCCCCCTGCGCTACGACCGGCTGGCGGCGGTGCCGTACGCGGCCCTGCCGGCGGCGGCTGCTGTGGCGATGGCCCTGGACGCGCCCCTGATCTACCCCCGCAAGGAGGTCAAGGATCACGGCACCGGGCGGGCCGTCGAGGGCGCCTTCGAGCCGGGGCACCGCGCGGTGGCCGTCGAGGACGTGGTCACCAGTGGCGGCAGCCTGATCCGCGCCATCGAGGCGATGGAGGACGCCGGCCTGGTGGTCGAGGACGCCGTCGTCCTGGTCGACCGCGGGCAGGGCGGGCGCGAGCGGCTGGCGGAGGCCGGGTACGCGCTTCACGCGGTGTTGACCCTCGATGAAATTCTGGGCGTCCTGCGCGATGAGGGTTGCATCAGCCCTGAGACCTTTGCGGACGTGCAGGCGTACCTGGCATCCTGATGGGCGCGGCGATGAACGGCGTCGATCTCGGGTGCGAGCTGTTGGGCCTCCGGCTGCACAATCCGCTCGTCCTGGCTTCGGGGATCCTGGGGACCAGCGTATCCCTCCTCGTCCGGGCGGCCCGCGAGGGCGCGGGGGCCGTCACGGCGAAGAGCTGCGGCCCCCGACCCCGTGAGGGGCATCCCAACCCCGTGACCCTGGATTGGGGCCACGGGGTGATCAACGCCATCGGCCTGACCAACCCCGGCGCCCAGGCGGAGGTCCCGCTCCTGGCCGATGCGCGCCGGCGTCTTGCGCCGCTCGGCGTGCCCCTGATCGCCAGCGTCTTCGGCGGCACCGTCGCCGAGTATGCCGAGGTCGCCCGCACGATCGCAAGGGCGGCGCCGCATCTCATCGAGGTCAACATCTCCTGTCCCAACGTCGCCGATGAATTTGGGACGCCCTTTGCCGCCAGTTGCGCCAGTGCCGGGGATGTCACCGAGGCGGTCAAGGCCGCCGCCGGTGCTATCCCCATCGCCGTCAAGCTGGCGCCCAACGTGCCGGACATCGGCCGCATCGCGGCGGCGGTGGTCGAGGCGGGGGCCGATGCTATCACCGCGATCAACACCATGCCCGGGATGGTCATCGACGCGGAGGCCGGGCGGCCCGTGCTCTCCAACCGCGTGGGCGGTCTCTCCGGGCCGGCGCTCAAGCCCATCGCTCTCCGCTGCGTGGCGGCGGTCGCCCAGGCCGTCGACGTGCCCATCCTCGGCACCGGCGGGGTCAGCACCGGGCGGGACGCGGCGGAGATGCTGATGGCCGGCGCGACCGCCGTGGGCGTCGGCACCGCCGTCTGGTACCGTGGCGCCGGGGCCCTGGGCAAGATCGCGGAGGAGCTGGCGGCCTTCATGCGCGACCAGGGTTACGTGTCCCTCGACGAGCTGCGGGGCTTGATTCATCGTTAGGCGAGATGCGCTTGTTGCACGCTCCGCATGCTCCGAGGGGATTTGTATTTGGGACATCTGGCGCTAAGCCCGGAGATTGCAAATCTCCTTGGAACGATTGAAGGCGACACTTTCCCATGCTCCGAGGGGATTTGTAATCCCCGGCTTGAGGGAGAGCGGGCTCTTGCTCCGAAGCCCGGAGATTACAAATCTCCTTGGAACGATTGAAAGCGACACTTTCCCATGCTCCGAGGGGACTTGTAATCCCCGGCTTAAGGGAGAGCGGGCTCTTGCTCCGAAGCCCGGAGATTGCAAATCTCCTTGGAACGATTGAAGGCGACACTTTCCCATGCTCCGAGGGGATTTGTAATCCCCGGCTTAAGGGAGAGCAGGCTCTTGCTCCGAAGCCCGGAGATTGCAAATCTCCTGCGAGCAATAGGGTGAGACGCTTCTTCGCAACAGGGAGAGCTGCTCCTTCTGTGGTATACTATCCCCAGACACCTGGCATACCTCAACCTATAAGGAGGCCATCATGAAGAAGATCCTTAACGATCCGAACGAGTTTGTGGCCGAAATGCTGGACGGCCTGCTCAAAGCCCACGGCGACCAGTTGGATGTTACCGGGGACGATCCCCACTGCATCGTCAGAGCGGCGGCCCCCGTCGAGGACAAGGTCGCCCTGGCGACCGGCGGCGGCTCCGGGCACCTTCCCGTCTTCCTGGGCTATGTGGGCGAGGGGCTCCTGGACGGCTGTGCGGTCGGGGACGTCTTTCAGTCGCCCAGCGCCGACCAGATGCTCGAGGTCACCAAGCGCATCCACGCCGGCAAGGGCGTCCTCTATATCTACGGCAATTACAGCGGCGACGTGATGAACTTCGATATGGCCTCGGAGATGGCGGACTTCGAGGACATCGAGGTGCGCACCGTGCTGGTCACCGACGACGTGGCGTCCGCCCCTCCGGAGCGGGCCGATCGCCGGCGCGGCGTGGCCGGGATGGTCTTTGCGTTCAAGGTCGCCGGGGCCAAGGCCGATCAGGGCGGCACGCTCGACGAGGTCGAGGCGGTGACGCGCAAAGCGCTGGACAACATCCGCACCATGGGCGTGGCCCTCTCGCCGTGCACGGTCCCCATGGCCGGCGAGCCGACGTTCACCCTCGGTGAGGACGAGATGGAGATCGGCATGGGCATCCACGGCGAGCCCGGCGTGAAGCGCGAGGCGCTCAAGCCCGCCGACGAGATCGCCGAACGGATGGTCTCGACGATCCTCGCCGACATGCCCCTCGCTGCGGGGGATGAGGTCGCCGTGATGGTCAACAGTCTGGGGGCCACGCCGCCTGAGGAGCTCTACATCCTCTTCCGGAAGGTGCACCAGATGCTGACCGATTTGGACGTCACCATCTACCGCCCGTATATCGGCGAGTACGCGACCAGTATGGAGATGGCGGGCGCCTCGATCACCCTCTTCAAGTTGGATGACGAGCTGCGGGACCTTCTCGACTATCCGGCGCGGTCCCCCTTCTTCGTGCAGGGGTAGCGCGATGACGACTACAATCAACGGAGAGGCCGTAATCGCCGCCGCCGAACGGGCGGCTGCGCGGATGGAGGACGTGAAGGACACCCTGACCCGGTTGGACGCAGCGGTGGGCGACGGGGATTTGGGCATTACCGCTTCCAAGGGAGCGACCGCCGTCCGGGCGTACGTGGCGGCGAACGATCCCGGCGGCGATCTGGGCAAGTTCCTCCTGGGGATGGGCATGGCCTTCAATCGGGCGGCCCCGGGGACCATGGGCACCCTGATCGCGACCGCGCTGATGCGGGCGGGGAAAGCAGCCCGGGGTCGGGCCAACCTGGATGCTCCGATGCTTGCCGAGATGCTGGAGGCCGCCGACGTGGGCATTCAGGCGCGGGGGAAGGCCAAGCCGGGCGACAAGACCGTGATCGACGCCCTGCACCCCGCCGCCGAGGCGTTCTCGGCCGCGATTGACCGCGGGGAGAGCCTGGATGCGGCGGGCGACGCCATGGTGCAGGCGGCCCGCGAAGGCCGCGATGCCATCATCCCGCTGCGCAGCCAGGTCGGGCGGGCCTCGTGGGTGGGCGAGCGGACCGAGAACCAGCCCGACCCCGGCGCCGTGCTCTGCGTCGAGATCCTGGAGTCGATCGTGGGTACGGATGTTGCTTGATCAGGCGGCTAACGGAGAGAGCAGATAGATGAGGAGGCTACAGGATGAATCAAATCGTGATTGATGCGGACTTGGGCACGCACACCATCAGCCGGCATATCTACGGCCACTTTGCCGAGCATCTGGGCCGCTGTATCTACGGCGGGATCTGGGTGGGGGAGGATTCGCCCATCCCGAACGTGCGGGGGATTCGATCCGACGTGGTGGCAGCCCTGCGCCAGCTCCGGATCCCCGTGCTGCGCTGGCCCGGCGGCTGCTTCGCCGATGAGTACCACTGGATGGACGGCATCGGCCCCAAGTCGGAGCGCCCCGAGATGGTGAACACCCATTGGGGTGGGGTGACGGAGAACAACCACTTCGGCACGCATGAGTTCATGGACCTCTGCGCTCAACTAGGCTGCGAGCCCTACATCTGCGGCAACGTGGGGAGCGGGACCGTGCAGGAGATGCAGCAGTGGGTCGAATACCTGACCTTCGACGGCAAGAGCCCGATGGCCGACCTCCGCCGCGAACACGGGCGGGAGGAGCCGTGGTCCGTCAAGTTCTGGGGGGTGGGCAACGAGAACTGGGGCTGCGGCGGGCGGATGCGCCCGGCGTTCTATGCCGATCAATACCGCCGGTTCGCGACGTATCTGCGTGACTTCGGGGATAACGTGCTTCACAAGATCGCGTGCGGCCCTAACTCCGATAACTACCCCTGGACCGAGGTGCTGATGTCCCAGACCGAGGGGTTGCGCAGCCGGCCCGGCAAGCCGCCCTTTATGGGGGCGCTGGCGCTCCACTACTATACCCGCCTGGGGAGGCCGGGCGACCGGGGGTCGGCGACGGCCTTTGGGGAGGATGCGTGGTTTGCCATCCTTCAGAATGCGCGCGTGATGGAGACGCTGGTCGAGAAGCACAGCACGATTATGGACCGCTACGACCCTGAGAAGCGGGTCGATCTGATCGTCGACGAGTGGGGCACGTGGTACGAGGTGGAGCCGGGGACGAACCCGGGTTTCCTCTACCAACAGAATTCGCTGCGCGACGCGTTGGTCGCCGGCGTGACGCTCAACATCTTCAACTGTCACAGCGACCGGGTGCGGATGGCGAACATCGCTCAGACGGTCAATGTCCTGCAGGCGATGGTGTTGACCGAGGGCGAGCGGATGATCAAGACCCCGACGTATCACGTCTTCGATATGTACAAGGTGCATCAGGATGCGACGCGGCTGCCCCTCGATCTGGACAGTGAGGACTACGCGTATCAGGACGATGCGATGCCGGCGTTGAATGCCAGTGCGTCCCGCGACCGGGATGGTCGGGTCCACCTGACCGTCTGCAACCTCAATCCGAACCGGGCCGTCGAGCTCACGTGTGATGTTCGCGGTATGGACGTCTCCAAGATCGAGGGACGGGTGCTGACGGCGGAGGCGATAACTGCTCATAATACGTTCGAGCAGCCGGATGTCGTCTCTCCTCGTGACCTGACCGGGATGAGGGTTCAGGATGGCGTGGCATCGATCACGGTGCCCTCCAAAGCCGTGGTAGCGGTTACCGTCACATAGTTGAACGCGCCCCGATCCGTTGAATTGATGATGCACGAAACATTTACGGTGACCGAGGTGCGCCGTGAGAACGTCCGCACCAAGACGTTGATCTTCGATCACGCGCTGCCCGCCCAACCCGGGCAGTTCGTGATGGCCTGGCTGCCCGGAATTGACGAGAAACCCTTCAGCATCGCGGCTGCCGACCCCTTGACCCTGTTGGTGGTCGCTGTAGGCCCGATGAGCGACGCGCTGCACCGGCTGGGTCCGGGCGACCGGGTGTGGGTGCGCGGCCCGTTAGGCCGGGGCTACTGTCTGCCGGAGGCGCCGGTGGGCAAGCGGATCCTTCTGGTGGGTGGGGGGTACGGCGTCGCGCCCTTGCGCTTTCTGGCGGATCGGGCCGCCGGCGCCGGCTGTCGCGTCGACGTCTGCATCGGCGCGGGCACCGTCGGGGACGTGTTGTGGGTCGAGGCGTTCGAGCGCACCGGTGCCTCGATGGCGATCACGACGGAGGACGGGTCCCTGGGCACGGCGGGGTTGGTGACAGAGGCCGCCGAGGCCGTCATTCGGGCTCGGCCGCCGCATACGGTCTACGCGTGCGGGCCGGTGCCCATGCTGGAGGCCGTCGAGCGCCAGTGCCTGCGCCATAACCTTCCCCATCAGCTCTCCTGGGAGGCCCATATGCGGTGCGGTATCGGGCTCTGTGGATCGTGTGAGCTGGAGGGCCGTGACGGCTGGCTCGTCTGCCAGGATGGGCCGGTCTGGTTCGGCTAGCCGAGGTGAACTGGTTGGGAATCGCCTACGCGACTTTGGTGGCGTAGGTCGTGAAAAGGTCGCCGAGGTTGATGCGCAGGCTGAGCTGCCGCAGCTTGAGCGCCGAGACGAGCCATTCCAGGGGGCGGCCCACAAGGGGCATCAGCGCCGTGACGCGGCTGGCGAGGTAGCCGGCCTGAAGATAGCGTCCCTGCGCGCCCATCCAATCGACCTCGAAGCCAGCCTTGGTCAGCATCTGCTTCATCGTTGCCCGGGTGAAGTAGGTGAGGTGCATCTCCATAAACCAGGGCCAGCGCTTGCCCATCAGGCGCGCGAACGCGCTGTTGAGGTCCATCGTGTGGACGACCAGCAGTCCGCCGGGTTCCAACACGCGCCACGCCGCTTGGAGCGTGCGGAGCGGGTCGGTCACGTGCTCGATCACGTCCCACATCGTGACGACCTGGACGCTTGCCGGCGGGATGTCGGTGTGTTCCAGCGTCCCCTGATGCATGGGCCGCCCCTGCGCGCGGGCCTGGGCCACGGCCCAGGCGCTCGGTTCGAGTCCCCACGCGTCCCACCCGTGCTCCGATGCGATGCCCACGAAGACGCCGGTGTACGCGCCGACGTCCAGGAGTCGCCGCCCCCGGGCCGGACCGGTGACCCGCTCCATCGGCTTCAAGTGGTGCTCGAAGGTCAGGATGCGCCCTGCCCGTTCCTCCACGTAGAGAGGGTCCTCCACGGCCTCGTATTTGTCCATCACGTCGGAGGCCGGGGGGCGGGGGTTCGCGTACACGAGCCTGCACCGCCGGCAGCGCACGATGGGACCGTGGCGTCCGTAGCCGCTGCTCGTACAGGCGTAGGGGGCCCATGTGCTGGGCTTGTGGGGCTCCAGTGTGGAGGGAATGAGTTCGACGGCGTCGTCGGCGTCACAAAGCGGACAGCGGATGTGTTCGGGTTGGGCGGGTGCGTGATCCGCTGGCGTCATGAAATCGTGGCTTTGATCCGGTGGCCGAAGAGCCTGGCGACTGTGTAGAGGGCCTTGTAGATCTCGGTGCGGGAGATTTTGGATACCCCTTGCTGCCGGTTGTGAAAGACGATCGGCACCTCACCAACTTGCCATCCCTCCCGCTGGACCTTGTAGAGCATCTCAATGAGGAAGGAGTAACCGTCGGAGAAGATATCGTCAAAGGAGATCGAGGCCAGCACCTTGCGATGGTAGCAGCGAAACCCGGCGGTCGCGTCGTGGGCTTGTAGGCCCAACAGGGCGCGGGCAAAGGCATTGGCGCCCCAGCTCAGGACCTTGCGCGGCAGGGTGCACTCCACCGTCGCCCCACCGGGCACGTACCGGCTGCCGATGACGACATCGTAGCCTGATTGCGCCTTCTCGATCATCGCCGGAATGCGTTCGGGCGGATGCGAGAAATCCGCGTCCATGGTGATGATCAGGTCGGCCTCCGCCTCAATAGCGTAGTGGAAGCCTGCGATGTACGCCGTGCCCAAGCCCAGTTTCCCCTCCCGGTGAACGACGTGGATCTTCGGGGCGTGCGTGTCTGCCAATCGATCGGCGATCGCGCCTGTCCCGTCAGGGGAGTTGTCGTCGACCACGAGGGGGTGGAGGTCGACCGGTTGAGCCAGCAGCTGCAGGACCAAGGGTTCCAGGTTCTCTTTCTCGTTGTAGGTCGGTACGATGACGAATGTCTTCACGCTATCTTTTACCACCAGTCCGGTTTACAAGGCTTGTATTGTAGCGGGTTGCAGGGGTTCAACAAGGGTCGGGCCGGTTCGGTTGCCGTCAGTCGGCCAGCAGGCCCCGGATGCGGGAGGCCAGCATTTCGATCGCCACCTCATTGAATCCGCCCTCGGGGATGATGACGTCGGCGGCGCGCTTGCTCGGTTCGACGAATTCCTGGTGCATAGGGCGCACCGTCCGTAGATATTGATCAATCACGGAGTCGACCGTGCGCCCTCGTTCGTTGACGTCCCGCCGCAGCCTCCGGATAAAGCGGATGTCGGCGTCGGTGTCAATAAAGATCTTCACGTCGAGCAGCCGGCATAATTCGGGTTCCACGAAGAGCAGAATGCCCTCGACCAGGATGATGGGGGCCGGTTCGACGTGCCGGGTTGTGTGGGTGCGGACGTGATGGGTGAAATCGTAAACGGGAATCTCGACGGTTTTTCCTTCCCGCAGCGCCTGCAGATGGGCCACCATCAGCGACGTCTCCAGGGCGTCAGGGTGGTCGAAGTTGGTCTGGATCCGTTCCTCTTTAGGGAGATGGCTCAGGTCTTTGTAATACGCGTCGTGGGGGATGTAGGCGATGTGCTCCGCACCGACCCGGTCGAGTATCCTGTTCGCCACGGTCGTCTTGCCCGACCCGGTCCCACCGGCGACTCCAATAATGACACAGTCCATCCTCGATCTCCTTACGTTTTGCGTGTGGGTAGATTTGATCCCGTTCAAGCCGGACAGCTACTCGGCGTCCTCTTGGTTCTCGATCGCTTCGGGCGTCTCGGATCCCTCGGAAGTCTCCGGGGGTTGGGGGCGCCCGCCTATTAAACTGCCGATGATGCCCAGCATCCCGGCGACTTCGAACACGGCGCCGGGGTTGTAGACCGCGCGATAGCGCGACAGCGGCTGCGTGTCCACGTCAAGGGTCACGTTCTCAATGAGCAGCGGGGTCTCTGAGGACAACGATACCTCGGCCAGAAGTTCGCCGCTGGCGCTGCGGTAGGCCTGCACCTGCACCTGATCCTGCCACTGGCTGAGCCGGAAGATGATCCCAGCCTTGGGGACGGCGAAGAAGGTCTCCGGCGATGGATCGGTCAAGATGGCGCGCATCACCGCTGTGGGCTCATCCCGGACGGAGGAGAGGAGGGGCAGGGATGCGCCTTCGTCATCGAAGGCTCGGATGATCAGGCCGGTCCGCTCGCCCTCCGGCACCAGGAACAGACCGTAATGGCGGGTCCAGATGGGGATGCTGCCGTTGGATGGGATCGAAGGGAGTTCCCGATCCCGAACAGTGACGGGTTCATTGGGCCAGGCGATCACGCCCGACTCGATCCAGCCCCACTGGAGGTGCGCGAACCAGCCGAGCAGGATCAGCACCCCGCTGAGACCGAGGATGAGGGTGCGGCGGCGTCTCTCAGCACTGAAATCATGGTAGCGTTCGCCCAGGGTGGCCAGTTGCACGCAGGCGAGGAAGCCGATGGCGCCGAGGGTGAGGCGCATCATGAGGCTGCTGCGCAGGGTAAAGAGGCCCAGCTCTGCCCACATGCCCACACGATCTCCGAAGACGGGGCGCATGCCGGCCAGCCAACGCGTGAAGGCCGGGCTTTCCTTAGGAAGTGTGGGGGCTTGAGGGATGAGGAACGTGAGCAGATGGAGGATGGTGTAAACAATGATCGCTTCGAGCCATCGTTTCCGGTCCGCGATCCACGTCCACACCCGGCGCATAACCTCTCGTATTGGCATAGGGTTCGTCATTGCTCATAAAAAAGGCCCCGTGATCCGGGGCTGAGAGCCACCCTTGGGAATCGAACCCAAAACCTGACGCTTACGAAGCGCCTGCTCTGCCGATTGAGCTAGGGTGGCTTACGTACAATGGACATTATACTTCGAACGAGACCTTTGACAAGTCGCAAAACGCCCCCCAGATAACGCCGGCGAACTGGCGTGAGCGCTCAAAGGTTTCTGGCCTTGACGATAGATGACACGTTGCGTCGGCAAAAACCTTTGAGCTCTGCGGCTCCCAATGTTCTGCGCTATACCCGCCGGCGAACGAGCATTTGTCCGTAGATTCCCTTTGTTGTAGACTGGTGTATAATAGGTAAACAACTCAGGTTTGCGATCCCGAATGTGCGTCAGCAACAGGATTGAGGGGTCGTGATGATCTGTAACCTGAGGATAGGAGCTGCGAGCCGTTCGCAATGCTACAGCTTTTGTGACGATCACGGACAGTTCGCGAGCTCGATCTCAAGAATCAAGATATCCGCTCGAGATCCAGTGGTGGGATGCCTGGTAGATGTATCGACGGCTTCTTCATAGCTGGCGGGCGGTTGGTCCGGGCATAAAGATGGAGACGCCGAGTGTATCGGGGCGTCGGAATTGCAGGCTGCCCTGGCTGTTGTGTATGCTCTCGTGATTTTGACCCCGATCTGGGTCGACACGATAGGTTTCCAACGTGCAAATTGAGTCTCGATAACGATCGAGCCTTTCACGGTACCCGGTTGGCGGTGATTTGATGGCCACCATGGAAGTGTTAGCGGGTTGAAAGCCCATTAAATCATACGTAAACGGACACTGACCTCTGGGCGCTCGTAGGTCGCGCTGCCCCAGAGGATTGGCTGGTTTGGGCTCAATGCGATGGGACAACGGCTATGGCTGGACTGCCATAGCCGTTATTGCATGAACTATGGGTGGAGAAATTACAGCGATCGAACCACAGAAGCATGACACGAACCGGGTCAACGTCTTCGTTGACGGTGCGTTCGTCCTGGGTCTCGCTATCGACCTGGCGGTTAAGCTGAAGGTGGGGATGCAGCTATCCCATGAGGATCTCGTCGACCTTGAGGTCGCGGATGGGGTGGCGCGTGCCAAAGACAAAGCGTTGAGTTATCTCACGCACCGCCCCCGCAGCAAGGCCGAGGTGCGCCAGTATTTGTCAAAGCGTGATTTCTCTGAGTCTGTGATTGACGAGGTCATTGCCCGTCTGGAGCGGGTGGATTTGGTGGATGACACCGAATTCGCGCGCTTTTGGATTGAGAACCGAAAGAAGTTTCGTCCCCGGGGACGGCGGATGTTGCGACACGAACTTTATCAGAAGGGGATCGCGGATGCGGTCATCGAGGAGGCGCTGGAGGGGTACGATGAGACGGCAGCGATTGAGCGTGTGACACAGAAACACGCTCGCCGTCTGCAGCATTGTGACCCGGAGACCTTTCGCCGTCGTCTCTATGGGCGCCTGGCTCGGCGTGGCTTTGACTACGCCTTAATTCGTGACGTGATCGACTCGCCGGACATTCCCCGCCCTAATTCTGAAAAGAGCGAGGAGGCATGAATGATTCAGTGGTGGTTAGGATTTGTATTTCTGGTCGTTGGCTTAGGACTTGGCGGTGCTGTAGGGTATTTGATCCGCCAACAGCGTTATGTACGCGAGATGGGCAATCTCGAGGCGATGCGCTCCCGGCTTCTGGAGGAAGCCGAAAAGCAGGCCCGGGACATCGTTCTCAATGCGAAAGATGAGGCGCTCAAGACCCGGCAGGAGATGGAGGCCGAGCTTGAAAGTCGCAATCAAAAGCTGAGACGCGAGGAGGATCGGCTGCAAAACCGCCGGGAGCAGATCGACAACCGGCAGGAGCGCATCGATCGTCGGATGCAGCAGTTGAACAAGCGCCAGAGCTCCCTCGATAAGCGCTGGAATGAGATCAAGGAGCTCGACAGTCAGCGTCGTGAGGAGCTCCAGCGGATCGCCAATCTGTCGGAGGCCGAGGCGCGCGACATCGTGTTGGAGCAGGTGGCGAAGGAGACGCGTCAGGATATGGCGCGCGTGATCCGCGAGGAGGAGCTGCGGGCCAAAGATGAGGCGGATCGTCGCACCCGTGAGATCATCACGACGGCGATTCAACGCTTGGCGACCGAGCACGTGGCGGAGCTGACAACCCGCACGTTGGAGATCCCCTCGGACGAGTTGAAGGGTCGCATTATCGGGCGCGGAGGCCGCAACATCCGCGTCTTTGAGCAGAAGGCCGGGGTCGACGTCATCGTCGATGATACCCCGGAGATGATTACGATCTCATCCTTTGATCCCGTGCGCCGCGAGGCGGCGGCCCGGGCGATGCATTACCTGGTCTCCGATGGACGGATCCACCCGGCCCGGATTGAGAAGGTGCTCGACAAGGCCGAGCGCGAGGTCGGGCAGATCATGCGCGAGCGTGCGGAGCAGGCCGTCTATGAGGCCGAGGTGCCCAAGCTGCACCCCGAGGTGATGAAGCTGTTGGGCCGTCTCCATTTCCGCACCAGCTACGGGCAAAATATGCTCTCCCACGCGGTTGAGGTGGCGAAGCTATCCAGCCTGTTGGCTGCGGAGGTCGGGGCGAATCCGGACGTCGCACGCCTGGGTGGGCTGCTGCACGATCTGGGCAAGGCCGTGGACTTTGAGGTCGAGGGCACACACGCCACCATCGGTGCGGAGTTAGCCCGGCGCTATGGCGTGCCCAAAGCGGTCATCAACTGCATTGAGGCGCACCATCACGAGGCCGAACAGGAGTCGTTGGAGGCCGTTTTGGTTGAGGCTGCCGATGCCATATCCGGCGCGCGCCCTGGCGCCCGCCGCGAGAGCCTGGAGCACTACATCAAGCGCATCCGCGCGCTCGAAGAGGTGGCGCGGTCGTTCAAGGGGGTGGAGGAGTCCTACGCGATCCAGGCCGGTCGTGAGATTCGTATCATCGTCCGGCCCGGCGAGATCGACGATCTGGACGCCCTGCGCCTCTCCCGCGACGTCGCGCGTCAGATCGAGGAAAATATGGACTATCCCGGACAGATCAAAGTGACGGTCATCCGGGAGACCCGCGCGGTGGAGTACGCGAAGTAATCTTCTGCGTTTTGTCGAAAGCTATACGAGGCGGCCCACTGGGCCGCCTCGTGTCGTAGGGTAGTCACGCGTTGTTGAACTAGCATCCCTCTTTCCTCCTCTTTTCGTGAACGGCTTTATCATTCTCGCTCGGAGGAGGGGGCAGAGCGATTTTCTTCTCCCGCACTCTCCGGCTTTGCCGGACTCTGGAATTTCCTGAGAGAAAGAGACAGTGTTTTAACGTACTTAGTCTAGAAAATTGAAGGGGGTTACCAATGTTGCAAGCAGTGATGACAGAACCCGGCAAGATCGAGTTCCGTGAGGTTGAGAAGCCGGAGATCGGGGATGACGAGGTCCTCGTTGAGGTGATGCGCCTCGGCATCTGCGGGTCGGACATCCACGTCTACCATGGGACGCACCCGTATACCAGTTACCCGGTCGTTCAGGGCCACGAGGTCTCGGGGGTCATCGCAGAGACAGGGAATGCGGTGCAGGATTTTGAGGTTGGGGATATGGTGACGTTCACGCCTCAGGTCGTCGACGAGACGTGCTATCAGTGCCGGCACGGCGATTACCACATCTGTGATTCGCTCAAGGTGATGGGATTCCAGACAACCGGGGCGGCCTCGGAGTATTTCCCGGTTTCTGCCGAGAAGGTGCTGAAAATCCCGCCGTCGGTCTCCATCGACGAGGCCGCGATGATCGAACCGATCTCGGTTGCGGTGCACGCCCTGCGGCGTGGTGGGGACGTCAAGGGTAAGAAGGTCGTGGTGCTTGGATCCGGTACGATCGGCAATCTGGTCGGCCAGGTCGCCAAGGCCTCCGGAGCAGCTGGGGTCATCAACACGGATATCAGTGATTATAAGCTGGACAAGGCGAAGGCGTGTGGCCTTGAGCACGGCATCAACACCCGGCGGGAGGATCTTGGGGAGGCGATCCTGCGCATCTTCGGTCCCGACCGTGCCGACCTGATTCTGGAGTGTGTGGGCGCGCAGGAGACCATCGATCAGGCGATCGAGAACGCGCGCAAGGGCACGACCATCGTCGTCGTCGGGGTGTTCGGCGAGAAGCCGAGGGTCGACCTGGGCCTCGTCCAGGACCACGAGCTCAACCTGGCCGGCACGTTGATGTATCAGAGATCGGACTATGCGCGTGCCATCGAGCTGGTCGCGAGCGGCAAGATGGACCTTGATCCGATGGTCACCCATCGCTTTGACTTCAAGGATTACCTCGATGCCTATGAAGCCATCGAGGCGTCAGAGGGTAAGTATATGAAGGTGATGATCGAGTTGGATTAGGGAAGAGCAAGATCGTGGGGGGGAATTACGATTATCTTCCCTTGGGAGACACAATTCGGCCTCGACATCACCGAGGTGCGACGTCAATATCCCCATGTGGGCATGATGGGGGGACTGGATAAGTTCGCCTTAGCCCACGGCCGGGAGGCTATCGATAAGGAGCTTGAGAAGGTTTCTTATATGCTGGAGCAGGGACGCTACGTGCCCGGCCTTGACCACGGGGTGCCCCCGGATGTCTCCTGGGACAATTACCGCTACTTCTTCGACCACTTGCGGGAACTGATCTGGCGTTATCCGCCGCGACCGGCGCAGCTGCAAGCCACCTCACAGGAGCAAGGCAGTTCGAAAATCGAAAGGTCTCGATCTTAGAACGCCTCGCTCCTGCCAGACAATCCCGCCAGACAGTCCCCCAGACGTTATCGCCTAGTCCGCGCCGGTGGCCAATCGGGGTCGGAACTTGTACCCGTAGTTAATGATTCCTTCGTCGCCCTGGGCCTGCAAGCGCCGGGTGACCATCTCGACGGGCATGCCGATTTGAACGTCATCGGGGGCCACGTCGGTCAACTGCGCGGTCACCATTGGTCCCTCTTCCAGGTGGATCAGGGCCACGGTGTAGGGGGTATAGGTTTCGAACCCCTCCGGTGCGCTGTAAACGGTGCTGAATGAGTAAACTTCCCCCCGCCCACTCAACGTGTGCGGCTCTTTCGCCGGCTGCTTGCATGCCGGGCAAATATCGCGCGGGGGAAAGACGACCTCCCCGCAGTGATCGCAAACTTCACCTTCCAATCGGTACCGTTGACCTCGCAGTCGCCAATCGTTCACAACTCGAGAGCTCATAGGTCCTCTCCTTTTCTGATCGTTCAATTGGATACTTGATCGTCCATAATGACAATGCTGTCCTCTGATTCGTTTGAGAATCTCAGACCATCGATTCCAAAATATGCGTAATAATGGTGGCCCCGCTCCCGCCGATGTTCTGAGCCATCCCCAGCTCGGCATCGGGTATCTGGTTCTCCCCGGCCAATCCCCGTAGCTGGAGCACAGACTCGACGATTTGATAGAGCCCGGTCGCGCCGACCGGGTGCCCGCGAGCTTTCAGTCCCCCCATTGTGCAGATGGGCAGCTTGCCGTCCTTGGTGATCTCACCCTCCAAGGCCATCCGGATACCCTGTCCCCTGTCCGCGAACCCACTGGCTTCCAGGCTGAGCGCGGCCATAATCGTAAACGCGTCATGCAGCTCGAAGAAATCCACGTCCCACGGCTCGATCCCCGCCTGTTCGTAGGCCTTGCCGGAGGAGAGGACGCCGGCTTCCAGCACCATCGGATCGGGCCGGTCGTGAACGGCTAAGGGGGCCGTTCCTACCGCCGAAGCCAGAATCTTGACCGGCGCCGGGCTCAGGGTGCGCGCGTAGGCCGCCGGGGCCAGCACGACGGCGGCTGCGCCGTCGCAGACCGGGGAGGCGTCAAAGAGACTCACCGGGGTGGCAATCATCGGCGCGCGGGCGTAGGACGCCGCGCTGATGGCGCGTTGGAACATCGCGTTCGGATTGTGGATCCCGTTGGCGTGCGCGTTGATCGCGAAATGGGCGAAGTCTTCGTGAGCCCACCCGAACTCGTGCATGTACCGGCGCATCAGCAGGGCGTTCAGGGCCACAAAGGATATGCCCTGGCTGACCTCGTATTCCGCGTCGGCCGCTGCGGCCAGCGCGGCCGTCGTCCGTCGCCCCGAGGTGTCGGTCATCTTCTCGACGCCCAGGATCAAAGCCAGATCGATGAGCCCGCTGGCGACGCCCATATACCCGACCCGGAGCGCGGAGGCTCCGGAGGCGCAGGCGGCCTCGACCTTGTAGGCCTCGACCCCGCTCATCCCCATAAAATCGACGGCCAGCGCACCGAGATGGGACTGCCCGGCGATCTCGCCGGACAGCATATTGCCGACGTAAACGGCGTCGACCTCCTCGATGTTGGCGTCCTTAAGGGCGTTCATCGCCGCACCCAGCATCAGGTGCCGGATGCCGGTGGTCCAATGCTCATCGACCGGCGTCTGGCCGACTCCAATAATAGCAACGTCTCGCATACCTTAGGCTCTCCTCCACTCGTGTTGGCGCGCGTATGATCGTCGTGTCCTCATCCCGTCTTAGTCCTCTAAAAAAACGCTCCCCGTCCTCGCGGATGGTTTTTACAAGGCCCCCTATGCTTCAAAGCCCCGATAGAACAGGGAACTGCTGGCGCTCCCAGCCCCCGTCTCGGGGGCGGCGTAGCTAACAGACCCTAAAGCCTCAGTTTGCCTCGATAGCGGGCGTAGAGTGCGTAATCGATCTCCACCCGCCGCTCGATATAGGACCGTACGCTCGGCGCTCGGTCTCGCCTCGTAGTGATCGCCTCGGTCACGTGCCAGACGAACGCGTCGGAACCGGCTCCAGAGCCGAAGCTGGTCATCAGGATCCGGTCGCCGGGCTGCGCGACGTCCAAGGTGGCGGAGAGTCCGGTGATCGCTGCCGCGGCGTACGTGTTGCCGATGGCGCCGCTCAACAAGCCGGGTTCGATCTGCTCGGCGGTGAATCCCAGCCGGCGCGCCACCCGTTGCGGGAACTTGAGGTTGGGCTGGTGGAAGATGGCGTAGTCGAAATCGTCAGGGTGCAGATCCAGGGCCTCCAATAGGGCCTCGGTCGCGGATTGAATGTGGTGGAAGTAGGCGGGTTCCCCCGTGAAGCGGCCGCCGTGCCGCGGATAGTGCTGATGAGCGCGCCGCCAGAAGTCCGGGGTGTCCGTGGCATAGGAGACCGATCCCTGACAGACGGCCAGCGCTTCATCCGCAGGTCCGATAACAAACGCGCTGCCCCCGCTGGCGGCTGTGTATTCCAGGGCATCGCCGGGGCGGGCCTGGGCCGTGTCAGCCCCGATCGCCAGGGCGTAGTCTCCCATCCCGGATCCGACCAGCCCGGTGGCGGCCTGCATGGCCTCGCTGCCGGCTTTGCAGGCAAATTCGAAGTCGGCAGCCAACAGATACGGCGTCGCGCCCAGCGCCTCGCCTACCAGGGTGGAGGAGGGTTTCACGGCGTAGGGATGGGACTCGCTGCCCACCCAGATGCCTCGCAGGGCGGAAGGGGCGATGTCGGCTCGGGTCATGGCGTTCCGTGCGGCCTCGATGGCGATGGTCACGGTATCCTCATCCAGTCCGGCGACTGCTTTTTCCTCGACCGGGCCGCCGTCCCGACCGGACCAGACGCGGGCGATCTCGGCGTTGGGCAGGCGGTACATAGGGATATAAGATCCGTAGCCGATGATGCCCGTATCGCGTTGAGTTTTCATCAGATGGGTGGTGTTCACACGGGCCTCCTTATCGCAGCCGTTGCAGGTGTCAAAAGAACCAGATCGAAAGGTCGCAAGGATTGTCGAGACATGGGCTTAGCGATCCTCCAAGGTATCATCGAGTAAGCGTCGGGCATAGTCGATGCGGACGTTGTCATCCTGAATCAGCCATCTGGCGACCTCACCGATTTTGTCGCCTGTGGCCCCTGCGGCCATGGCGACCTGGCGAGCGTGGAGGCGCATATGGCCGCGTTGGATGCCCTCGGTTGCCAGGGCCCGGATCGCCGCCAGGTTCTGGGCCAGCCCCACGCTCACCACGATCTCTGCGAGCGCTTGGGCCGTCTCGACGTTCAGAATTTTAAGGGATACCTGGGCCGTCGGATGGACGCGTGTGGCGCCTCCGATGATCCCCAGGGCCAGCGGGACCTCCAGACTGCCCAGCAGGTGGCCGTTGCCATCGCGATGCCACGTGCTCAAGCTGGTGTACGCGCCGTCGCGGGCCGCATAGGCGTGGGCGCCGGCCTCGATCGCGCGCCAATCATTGCCGGTGGCGAGCACCACCGCATCGATCCCGTTCATAATGCCCTTGTTGTGGGTTGTCGCGCGGTAGGGATCGCTTGCCGCGAACGCCCAGGCGCGCTCGATCCCCTCCGCCACCTCCGCGCCGGTGTAGTCCTTGAAGGCCAGGGCTTGCTCGGGGATGGAGACCTCGGCGCGGGCCAGTCGTCGGTCGGCCAGGTTGCTCAGAATGCGGAGGTAGGCGCGCCCTCCGGTGATGCCTTCCAGCACCGGGGCCAGCCGCTCGCATGCGGTGTTGACGGCATTGGCCCCCATCGCATCCCTGACGTCGTAGAGCAGATGCACAATCAGCATCGTGCCCGAGGGGGCGTCGATCACGCGTGCCTCGACCGACTGGGCTCCTCCCCCCAGTTCAACCAGCACGGGATCGACCTCGTCGGCGAGGGTCAGGAGTTCCGCCTCATGGGCGAGCACGTCCATGCGTGCGGCCTCCGGATCCTTGAGATCCATCAGCTGAATCTGCCCAATCATCACCGGGGGATCGGCCTCCGCCGTGAAACCGCCGCCGGTGCGGACCAGTTTGGCAGCCAGCGAGGCCCCTGCGACCACCGAAGGTTCCTCGATGACCATCGGGACGAGCACGTCGCGCCTATTGACCCTGAAATACGTCGCGATGCCCAGCGGAAGGGCGTGGATGCCGATGGTGTTTTCAATCATCGGATCCGCGTGTGCAACGTCCATCGCGTGGGATAGCGTTGCGGTCTCTTTTGGGGTCAGGCGCGCTTGCTCAGATATAATTGATATTCTCTTCCTGATCGGCAAATTATAAAAACCACTCAGGCGCGAGTTGATCTTCACAGGCACGCTGGCAACTCCTTTTTGGCTTGCAGACTTCTCAATCATAGCACAGAGACTCTCCCAAAAGCTATCAATCTCGGTATTTGAGGCTGAAAGTTTCAAAAATCGGTCGGTTTAGGGGTTCATGGGCGCCTTTCTCTTTTCAGTTCGACTCACGTGATCCTAGTCAATGATCACTCCCTACATTATATACCTTATCTTTACGTAAATTTGTGTTAAAGTTAGAGTAATTAAACCTAATCTTAGTATACCATTGCTGTCAAGTCAGCGCTACTGGGGATCCATCAGGGTGTCTAACGTTTAACTAACATTTACAGAAATAGAGTTATAATAGACTTACGCCGGTTTGATTTCCTAGCGGTTTCATATATTCTCGGGGTGATTCGGGGGTGGAATTGCCTTTCTTAAACACTAACATTGCTAACCAGAATTTTCCAGACAGCATAACGGACTTCTTTAGCTCGGAGATCGAGTGGGGTATGTTAGTGGAATATGTCGGTGAGATATGTCGGTGAGATATGTTGAAAGAACTGCATATCAAAGATTTTGCAATTATTGACGATTTGCATCTCACGTTGGAGCGTGGGCTGAATATCCTCACCGGCGAGACCGGTGCGGGTAAATCGATTTTGATCGACGCGGTGGCGTTGCTGTTGGGGAGCCGTGCGGACACCTCACAGATCCGTACGGGTACTGAACGAGCCAGGATTGAGGGAATGTTTCTTCTTTCCCCGGGACTCCAGGCCTCCCTGGCGCCAATGCTTGAGCGGGAGGGCTTGGAGGGCGACGTGGTGGATACCCTGTGGCTCTCTCGAGAACTGCGAAGTACCGGGCGGTCGGTTGCCCGGGTCAATGGTCGCGTCGCCTCGGTATCCGTGATGCGCGAGGTTGCCCAGGGATTGGTGGATATCCATGGACAGGGGGAGCACTTGAGCTTGCTGCGCGTTCGCGAGCACCTGAATCTTCTCGATGATTTCGCCGGCACGATACAGATTCGTAATGAGGTCCGTGCCGTCGTCAATGAGATTCAGCGCGTCCGGGCTGAGCTGCGTGACTTGCTCGACAACGAGCGGGCGCGTATGCAGCGCATTGACCTTCTCCGTTTCCAGGTACGGGAGATTCGTGCCGCCGAGTTGTCGTCGGGAGAGATGGAGGACTTGGAAGCGGAGCTGGTGCGTCTTAATCACGCCGAGGAGTTGATGTCGATGACGGCCGGCTTGATTGAGCGTCTTGATGAGGGGGAGGATCGGATGCCGGGTATTCTCGATCTCCTCGGCCTCTGCCAGCGGGATCTCGCGGGACTGGCTCGCATCGACGCGACCCAGGAAGGGGCCTTGACCGAGCTTGAGGATGCCATATACCGTTTGGAAGACGTGGCGCGGAAGCTCAGGGATTATCAGGAGGAGATCGAGTTTGAGCCCCGGCGTCTCGCTCAGGTCCAGGGGCGGCTGCGGGATTTGCGCCGGCTGGAGCGCAAGTATGGTGGGTCGGCCGAGGATATTCTCCGATATGCGGCAGAGGCGGAAGCGGAGCTCCATTCGCTCGAACATAGCGATGAGCGGATCGCGGATCTGCAGGCTCGGGAACAGGAGCTCCTCGCGGTCTGTTCCACGCGCTGCTTGGATCTGTCTGAGAAACGACAGGCCGCCGCAGCCGAGCTGGCGGCCCGGGTCGAGGCTGAGTTGCAGGATCTGCGGATGACCGGTGCGCAGTTCGGTATTGCGTTTGAGTGGGCCCCCGATCCGGAGGGCCTCGCTCTGGATGCGCAGCGTCCGTCTCGGATGGCCGTGACCCGCGAGGGATCCGAGGTTGTCGTGGAGGATCCGGTATCTCAGGTGGCCTTTGACGCCAGTGGGATGGATCGCGTCGAATTCTTGGTCGCTCCCAACGTGGGTGAGGGGCTGCAGTCCATGACCCGGACGGCCTCCGGAGGTGAGACTTCGCGGTTGATGTTAGCGCTGAAGACGGTCCTGTCGCGCGAGGACCGGACGCCGACGCTGATTTTTGATGAGATCGATCAGGGAATCGGGGGACGGATCGGTGCGATTGTGGGGACGAAGTTGTGGCGGTTGACCGCGATCCCCGGCATTGACGACTTCTGCCATCAGGTGATGTGTATCACGCACTTGCCGCAATTGGCGGGCTTCGGCGATGCGCATTTCCGGGTCATGAAGCAGGTCGTCTCGGGAAGGACTGTGACGCAGGTAAAGCAGATCGAGGGGGATGCCCGCGTTTGGGAGTTGGCGCAGATGTTGGGCACGCACGGTACGGCCGCGGAAGAAGGGGCGCTGGAGATCTTGGAGCAGTCCGAGCAGCTAAAACGGGTGCCGGCAGGATGAGGGTTATCCCCCGATAATCGATGAATGCAAGCGGAAAATAGGACTTATTTGCTGAACGGCTTAAGTTCCCTATAATGGGACGCAATTGTATAGGAGAACCGTTGAATACGGCTGGGTTGTGTTGAGCGTACGGACGTCGGGTCGGCCCAGGCGTGGATCTTGATTCGTTCTCAACCTTAACCGTAGGATCGAAAGATTAAGGATGGTCGCATATGGCGTTAAAAGGCAAGCTTGAGGATTTTGGGATCACCCAATTGCTGAATCTCATCAACCTGGCCCGGAAGACCGGGACGCTCTATTTGGAGGGTGGGGAGAAAGAGGCTTTCCTTTCTTTTCGCGAGGGAAAGCTGATCTATGCGTCGGTTGAAGACATCGAGGAGTATCTCCCGGTGATTCTTCAACGGGCCGGTATCTTCACGCCGGAGCACGTGCAGACGATTCGGAAAAATATGCCCGGACGCTCGGACCGGGATATCGCGCAGGTGCTCATCACGAGCGGTCGTCTCGAACAGCAGCAGGTGGCGCGCAATGTCCGCGAGCATTTCTTGAGTCTGGTTTATCAGATCTTTTCGTGGCGACAGGGAAGCTTCCGATTCGAGCCGTCTACCTTGCCCATTCGCGGTCGGGTGACCGCGGCGATCGCCTTGGAAAATGTGATTATGGAGGGGAGCCGGCGGGTTAAGGAGTGGGAGCTGCTCCAGGATGAGCTGCCGGATCTCGATATTTCACTCAAATTCGCCGAACGCCCGACGACCCCTTTGCGTGATATTAATCTTAGTGTGGAAGAGTGGCGGGTCATCTCCTTTATCAATCCCAGTAACTCGATCCGTCAGATTGCGCATTATAATAATATGGACGAGCTTCAGATTCGTAAGATCGTTTACGGTCTGCTACAAGCCGGGCTGGTCGAAGTCGTTCATCGCCCCCGCAGCGTACCCGGTAGTGCAACGCCCCAAGGTGAGCAGGAGGAGCGTGCCAGGGCATCTGAACAACAGCAGGCAAAACCCGAGATGCATCGTCCTGCGGTCAAGCGTGGCATTATCAATAAATTAATTCGCCGTATCCGGGAGTTGTAATCTATGCAGACATTGAAGATCGTTGTAACTGGCCCTTTTTCATCGGGTAAAACGGAATTTATCCAAGCTATCAGTGAGATCGACGTCGTGTCCACGGAGCGAAAAATCTCGCGAACCTCTGAACGTATTAAGAATCAGACCACGGTCGCGATGGATTTCGGTCGTATTACGGTTGATGAGGAGTTGATCCTCTATCTTTTTGGTACACCTGGGCAGAAGCGGTTCAATTTCATGTGGGAGATTCTGTCGGAGGGTATGTTAGGGTTCGTCGTGCTGGTTGACAGCACCCGTCCCGAGACCTTCCGTGAGGCCCGCCGTATTCTCGATACCTTCCGCAGCTACTCACCGGTACCCTACATCGTCGCCGCCAACAAGCAAGATCTGGAGGATGCGTGGCCGGCGGATGATATGCGCATCGTCCTGCGGGTGGATTCCGAGATCAAAGTGGTCCCGTGTGTCGCTCAGGACAAGGAGACGGTTAAGGACGTCCTGTTGGAGCTCCTCTATTCGATCCTTGCGCTGATGGAGGAGGGTTAACCGCTTTTTAACTGAAATGATATGCTTCTTTTCGTCATGTACGTTCGTCTTGTGGTAGGATGAATACAGGGAATCTAGGTATGGCTTTGTGTTAGTGTGGTTGACAAGATATGCGGGTAACGTATGAGTTCGATTGTCACCAATCAAGGGATTGTACACTACGAGACGTTTGGCCGGGGTAAACCGGTCGTACTCTTACACTGTTGGCTGGGGTCGTGGAGCTATTGGTTCTCCACGATGGAGTATCTTGCCGACTATGGCTACAAGACGTATGCCCTTGATTTCTGGGGGTTTGGAGAGTCCGCGAAGCAGGGCGTCTTTTCCGTCGACGAATACGTTGAGATGGTGGAGCAGTTTATGGATCGGATGGGGCTCCGTTCGGCCCGAGTGATGGGCCACTCCATGGGCGGCACGGTGTCATTAGCCTTGACGGTGCAACACCCTCAACGGGTATCGAAGGTGGCCGTCGTGGGTTCCCCGATTACGGGGGCTGGGTTGAGCCTGCTCCTGAAAGTGTCTGGTTATCAGACGGTCGCTCAGTTGCTCTATGCAGTTCCCGGACTCTTGCCCACGCTCATCCGGCTCCTCTCGATTACGTATGCGCAAGATTGGCGTACCTTGTATGACATGTTGAGGAAGGACCTCTCACGTACGACGATGGAGTCTTTTTCGCGGAGTATTCGAGATCTCCGTGAGACCGATTTGCGCCCTGAATTGCCTGATTTCCAGATTCCTGCGATGGGTATTTATGGACGTAAGGACAATATTGTGGATCCCAAACAAGGTGAGATCCTCCGGCAAGGCGTGTCTGAGCATACGGTCCACTACTTCGCCGACTCCGGTCATTTCCCGATGCTCGATGAGACCGATCATTTTCACCAGACGATTCGTGATTTTCTGACAGACGTGTGACTGAGGATCGGAGCGAAGGCAGATACGACGGGTTTCCCAACCGCATTTCCCGCATTATTCTGCTTGCGATTCGGGATGTCGTGGATGAGAATGCATGGGATGCGGTGCTGGCAACGGCCCGTTTGACGGACTTGGCCGAGGTCTTACCCCCCGCTGACTTTGAGGCTGGCTTGTCATTTGAGGAAGTGGGTCGTCTCTCTGAGGCGGTTGAATCGATCCACGGGATCCGCGAGGGGCGGCGTCTGATGCGTCAGGCCGGGCAGGCGAGCTTTCAGTATTGGATCGCGGGATTTGAGCGGAGTATTGGATTTGCGGATTTCGCGCTGCGGCTCCTGCCGATGGGGTTTCGCGTGCGCCTCGGGCTGGAGGTTATGGCCGAAATCTTCAATCGCTATAGTGGGCAGCACGTGACGTTGGACTCGGATGAGGAGAATTTCTTCTTTGTGCTGGATCGTTGTGGCTTCTGTTGGCGTCCTCAAACGACGACGCCGGCTTGTAGCTTTATCGTAGGTTTATTGGATGAGGTATTGTTTTGGTTCAGTCAGGGGACGCGCCTTCAGGTTGAGGAGACGTCCTGTATCGCGTGCGGAGATGCGGCCTGCACGATGTCCGTGGGCAAGGTGCCTCTTGATTGATTTAGTCTGGAGTGGGTATGCGTAAGGTTATCCTGAGAGACCGGCGGAAAATTCCGCCCTTCAATGAGCCGGCGCGAGCCCTTAGCGTGCTGACGAAGCCGTTGTGGCTCCACCAGCGGGATATCCTGGCGCCTTACACCACCGAAGAGTATGAGGTCGATTCTCTCTCCCAGATCTCGGCGGATCGTGAGGAGATGCTGGTGTACCGGGATAACCTCTACTTCGATGCCCGTTTCATTGAGGACTTTCTTGACCGCGCCAGGGCCTCTGGCAA
The DNA here is from genome assembly GCA_034437735.1 of Anaerolineae bacterium. Classification (GTDB taxonomy): domain Bacteria; phylum Chloroflexota; class Anaerolineae; order B4-G1; family SLSP01; genus PWVB01. The sequence goes on along the minus strand of DAOTTS010000102.1, from coordinate 55,877 downwards.
GGCGTGCCGGGTCGCGTTTGAGCGGGACGATCCGGCGATCAGGGGACAGGCACGGTATCTACAGCGCGGCATCCGGCGGGATGGGCCTTATTACGTGGCCGATTTGTGGTACTATCCCTATGGTATCGATCCGGTGGTCCGTCCGTTGGTGATGGATACCGAGGCGCGTGAAGTAGGTTTTTATCATATCCCCACCCATATGTCAAATCAATATGGGGATCTGGTGTACGATTTGCCCACCAAGCCGTTTCTCTCCATTGAGCACTGGCTGCAGATTTTGCACGCCAACATTGACTTCGGCATCTTTGCCATTGGGGCGCGCTTCGAGCAGGAGGCTGAGGAGGATTTCCTGCTGAACCTTAAACTCTTGTGGCGTGGCATGCTGGAGCGCAAGCAGATCCTGCAGACCTCCGCGCTGGTTGAGGTGGGGCGCAATTGCAGTATCGATCCGACGGCCACGATTCAGGGCCCGGCTTTCATCGGTAACAATGTGAGCATCGGCCCTGGCACGGTGATCGGGAATTGCTATATTGGGGATAACGTGACCATTGACCAGGGCTGTCAGCTGATGCTCAGCGTCGTCGGGGATGGGTCGTTCCTGCCGTTTGGGGCTGCGCTCTACCGTACGGTCTTGATGGAAGACTGTATGGTGGCTCAGAATTCGTGTCTCCAAATGTGCGTTGTGGGACGGGGCTCCTTTATTGGAGCCGGCAATACCTTTACGGACTTCAACCTGGTGGACAAACCGATCCGCTCCCATTTCCGGGGCGGGCTGGAGGATACGGGGATGACGGCGCTGGGAAGTGCGGTGGGGCATAACGTCCGTATTGGTTCGGGGATGATTGTCTTCCCCGCCCGTATGATCGACTCGGATGTGGTGTTGTTTGCCTCCAAGGATCGCCGCGTTATCCGCAAAAATGTGCAGTGGGAGGATAGCGATCACCTGAAGCTCGAAAACGGGGAGAGCATTCATCCCCGTCGATACCCTCGTGACTGAAATGGTGGCGCGTAGTCTGTGGTTAGGGTGGCAGAGTTTGGTAGAGAGGATACAATAAAGTAGCACGTGAGTTCATTTGCGTTTATCATTCACCCGATCGACACGAAGCGTGACGTAGCACGTAAATATCCATTGCTGGGTCGATTTTTGCCAGAAAAAGCTATTGATTTTTTCTCGCGTTTTTGGCCGCCGCTTGAGCTCTCACACGTGGAGGGTGCGCGTTCGGCCCTGACCGGAGAGTCGATTGAGGGCTGGTTGATTGCTGTCCCTTATACGCCGAGGCGTATGCTGAGCTTGCCGACCCAGGAGGTCTATCGGAAGATTATCGCGGCGGGCCATCTGGCTGAGGAGCTGGGCGCGCACATGATGGGATTGGGTGCCTACACCTCGGTCGTCGGGGACGGTGGGCGGACGATTGCCAAGGCCCTGAATATTCCGGTGACCACCGGTGACAGCTATACGGCAGCCGTTTCGGTTCAGGCAGTGCGCGATGCTGCCTGCAAGATGAATATCCGTCTGGCGGAGGCTACCGTTGCTGTCGTCGGGGCTTCAGGCGCTATCGGATTGGCAGTTACTAAGCTGCTTGTGCCGTATGTCGGGCGTATGCTATTGATCGCCAGGGACGAGGCCCGGTTGGAGCGTACCAGGGTTCGGGTGAGTGCGGACGGAGGCCCGTCCACGGATGATCTGGAGACCTCCACGGACGTGGGGGATATTCGACAGGCTGAGGTGGTGGTCACGGTTACCAGCTCGGGAGGCGATTTGGTCAGCCCTGAGATGTTGCGTCCCGGTTCGATTGTGTGTGATGTCTCCCGGCCCAGGGACGTTTCGCTTGAGGTGGGGCGCGCGCGGGAGGACGTGTTGGTCATCGATGGTGGGTTGGTTCGGGTTCCGGGTGAGGTGGATTTTGGATTCGATTATGGACTGCCGCCAGACTTGACCTATGGGTGTTTGGCAGAGACGATGACGTTAGCATTTGAGCACGTCTCTGAGGACTTTTCTATCGGGAAGCAGGTATCGCTGGATCAGGTACAATGGATTGATGAGCGGGCGACGGAGCACGGCTTTGAATTGGCTGCGCTGCGGAGTTTTGAACACCGGCTGGATGATGCTGTGATTCAACAAGTGCGAGCACGCGTTTATGGGGGAGGTAGGGATGAGTGAAGGCCGCATCCTCGTAGTTGAAGATGATTTTGATATCTCCAATATGCTTGACGTTTACTTCAAGTCTCAGGGATACGAAGTGTATGTTGCCTCCCGTGGGCAGGAAGCCCTTGACTTGACCCGTCAGAAGATGCCCAACGTCATCGTTCTGGATATTATGCTTCCGGACATCGATGGGTATGAGGTCTGCCGTCGATTGCGGACGAATCTGCGTACCAGTCATATCCCGATCATCTTCCTGACCCAGAAGGATGAGCGCAGTGATAAGATCCATGGCTTGGAGCTTGGGGCCGATGATTACATCGTCAAACCCTTTGACGTGGAAGAGCTCCGCCTGCGCGTGCGCAATACGATCAAAAGTGCCGAGGTCGCTGCGTTGACGAGCCCCAGTACCGGGCTCGCCAGCGGTCGTTTGATTGAGCAGCAGCTCCGCGAGCTCATGGGCCGGGCCGACTGGGGCATTCTCTATATTGGTATCAAAGGATTGGATGTCTTTAACGAGGTGTACGGTTTTGTGGCCGGTGAAGAGGTGCTGCGTTTCACCGGCATGTTGCTCAATCAGATCATCGACGAGCACGGAACCCCTGAGGATTTTGTGGGCCACATTAGCGGTGACGATTTCATCGTGATCACCCGTCAAGCCTTGGTTGGAGAGCTGAAAGAGAAAATTGTTGAGCGATTTAACGCGAATGTTGGCACGCATTATGATTTCAAATCGCGGATGCAGGGCTACGTCGTGACGAAGGATGATCAGGGCAACGAAATTCAGGTTCCGTTGATGAGTTTGATGGTTGGGATTTTGACGGCTGAAGATGGCCCTTTCACGGACATTCGGGAGATCACGGAGGATGCTGCGGAAGCCCGGCGCCGGGATGCTGCCGATTGACGTGAGGAATGGATTTACAACCTCTTGAGAGTTTATGAATGCGTTGGATGATCAGACAATGCTAGAAGAAGGCGTCTATGTGCCTGACCTTGATGCCCTGACCCAGGTCGGTCAGCGGTTGAGTGATGCGTCGGACGAGGACGAAGTCTGGTCCCTGACGTTATCGTCTGCGTTCAGCTTGTTGGGCGCGGAGGTCGGGGCGTGGGTATCCGCGGATACGGGAGAGGTCCTGGCTTCGCTGCCTGCCAACGCTGAAGCCGGCGTGCCTCAGTGGGCGGTCGACCGCTTGACACAGGGTGACGAGTTTCAACCGTTGAGTCTTTCCTCCCCCGATGGGGTGTGGGGAGAGATTCTGGCTTTTCCTGTCTCTGAGTATGCACAGAACGGGTGGCTGGTGTTGGGGCGGGCCGATGCTGCGTTTGATGCGGACTCTCAAGCTTTAGGAATGGCGCTCTGTGAGATCGGGCGGGTTGCTGCCGCCGGCATTGCACGATATCGACGGGCGAATGCCATTCGGGCGCGTCAGGTTGATGAACTGCGGACGGTGCAGCAGATGGCCCGTCTCGTTGGGGAGACCCTCGAACTTCAGACAGTCCTGCAAAAGGTCCTGGATGCCGTCTACGTGCTGATTCCCTATGATGCTGGGGAGATCACGCTCTATGATTCGGATCTTGACCTTTTGGTCCGTCGTGCCTACCGCTCGACCGAAACCGCAGATAAGGCGGGCGAGAGTCTCGAAGCGACCTATAACCGGGAGGAAGGCCTCTCCGGCTGGTTGGCTCAAAATCGCGCACCGCTTTTGGTTAATGATATCTCGGGGTATGAGCGCGTTGCACCCAAGAGTGATGCCCTGCGGCATTGGGCGCACTCGTATCTGGGCGTACCCTTAGAGGTCCGGGATCAGTTGATCGGTACGTTGGAGATCGCCTCGGATCAAGTGGGACGGTTCGGTGAGCGTGATCGAGACTTGGCCCAGCTATTTGGCGATCAGGTCGCCGTTGCGGTTGAGAACGCTCAGCGCTATACCGAGGCCGATGTCGAGCTTCGTCGCCGGTTGGATGCGATGGAGTCGATTCAGCGGGTGACCCGTGAGATTGCGTCGACGGTGGCTTTGGATCAGATCCTTGACCTTGCGTTAAGCGAAGCAGTTCAGTTTGGGGACGCCGAGGCCGGCAGTATCCTCACCTTTTTCGAGGAGGGGAACCGGGTTCGAGTTCATCAAGGCTATGGTGACGAGGCGTTGGCGTCGGTGCGAAGGGTGATTGAATCGTGGACTTCCAATACGGATGTGGTGGCTGAGCTTGCTGCCCGAGAGATGATTGATCTTCGATCGATGGCGGATCGTGAGCGGTTTGAAACGACGCTGCCCGGATCGGGTAGTCTTCTGATCACGCCGGTATTTTTTGAGCAGCGTTTGTCGGCTGCGATTTTGCTGCAGTCACCTCGGGAAAAGACGTTTGCGCCTGCCCTGCAGTCGCTCCTGGAGGGGCTGGCGCTGCATATCGCCATCGCGTTGGGGAACGCCCAGCGATATCAGGATCAGTTGCATCGCGGCGAGCAGATGCGGCGGCGGATCGAGCAGATGTCCAGGCTTTTGGAGATGGGGCGCATTATGCGCTCCGATCGCCCCCTGAGCGATATCCTGCTGGACGCGGCTTATGTCATCCAGGAGGGCTCCGGGTTCGAGGTTGTCCTCATCAGTGTGTTGGCTGGTGATGCGTTACAGCGCGTCGCTGTAGCCGGTATTCCCTTGAAGGAATTCGAGGAACGCAAGGACGTGCGGATCCCTTGGACCCGTGTGGAAAAGCTCTGTCAGGAACAATTTCAGATTGGCCGGTGCTATTATATTCCGGCAGAGCATAAGGATGTCCGTGAGGGATTGGACGTCTTTCCCTCTGGGGCGTCCCCTGAGGCGATCGGTGAGGAGCTGTGGCATCCTGAGGATCTCTTCTTTGTGCCCCTGCGCGGAAATACGGGACAGGTACTCGGGTTGATGTCCGTCGATCGACCGAGGGATGGCCTGGCCCCTGATGCTGGCGTGGCAGAAATTGTTGAGCTCTTTGCCTCTCAGGTCGCGTTGGCCATCGAGAATAACCGCCTGGTTGAGGACCTGCGCCGGCAGGTGAACACACTCAGCCTCTTTAACGAGCTCAACCGTTCGATCACGACGAAGTTAGATCTCTCGCTGGTGCTGAATACGGTTGTCCAGTCGGTGACTAACCTCCTTGAATATGACTATTCAACGATTTTCCTCAGTGAGGATGAGGTGGATCATTTTGTGCCGCTGGCTTCATCAGGATATGCCCTGAACTTATTGGAGGATTTGGACCTCAGCAGGGATAGCGGCGCTATCCAACAGGTTGCCAATACCGGTATGCCGGTGGTCATTGAAGACGTCAGGGAAGAGGGGAGTTTTATTGAGGGTCGGGTCCCGATCGGCTCTTCGATTCTGGTGCCTTTGGTCGTTGAGAGGCGTCCGGTGGGTATTTTGACCGCCGACCGCCGAGCCCAGGGGGATTTTACCCCGGCGGAGGTCGCCACGCTCACCGCTTTGGCGGATCAAGTGTCGGTGGCTGTGGACAATGCGCGGCTCTTTGATGAGGTGAAGCGGTTCAGTGAAGAGCTGGAGGCCCGGGTGGCCGAACGCACCCAGGAGTTGGGTGAGGCCCTGGAGCATCTGCGCTTGCAGCGCGACCGCTCTGAGGTGCTCTACCGAATTGCCTCTGAATTGGTGGCCAGTTTGGATATGGATCGGGTGCTCAGTCAGGCGTTGATGTTATTGCAGCAAGCCGTGCGTGCTGACCGAGGTTCGGTGATTTTGCTCGACAATGATACGGGGCAACTTGTCTATCGGGCGGTCATTGGTCACTCAGAGCCGATCTCACCCGGCGGTGAGCCGACGCCCTTTAACCGACGGGATAGTCTGGTAGGGTGGGTGCTGGAGCATAAGGAAGCGATTATCCTCCCGGATGCTCAGACGGATGATCGTTGTCGGGTGGATGCCTTAGGTCGGATGCACGCGACGATGGTCGTGCCGATCCTGGGCAATGCGGGTGAGGGGATGGGCGTCATCCTGTTGCAGTCTGAAGCGTCCTCCGTCTTCGACGAGATGCACATGCAGTTGGTTGAGGCCGCTGCGATTCAGTTGGGCAACGCGCTCAATAACGCCGACCTCTATCGGATGATCCGCGAACAGGCGGAGCGCTTGGGTGAGATGCTGCGGTCGCAGCGCATTGATGCCGCGAAGAACCAGGCGATCCTGGAGGGTATTGCGGACGGCGTGATGGTGTCCGATACGGATGGTCGGGTCATCATGTTCAATGCGGCCGCAGAACGGATTCTTTCGATTGACCGCAATCAAGCCTTGGATCGTCATCAGGAGGAGATCCTGAGTCTGTATGGGAATGAGACCCGCGAGTGGTCGTCGCAGATCGAAACGTGGAAAGAGAACCCTGGGGATGAGGATGCTGATGCTTTTATCTCCCATCGACTGGAGGTGGGGCGTCGCTACGTGGGTGTTCACGTCTCTCCCGTGGTCTCTCAGGGCGGCGAATTCTTAGGGGTCGTTTCGGTCTTCCGCGATATCACATCGGAGATCGAGGCCGACCGTGTGAAGAGTGAATTTGTGTCGACCGTATCGCACGAGCTGCGCACGCCTATGACCTCGATTGTGGGCTACGTCGATCTGCTGGTCAACGGTGCGGTCGGTGAGATATCTGAAATGCAGTTGAGCTTCCTGAAGAAGGTGAAGAATAACGCCGATCGTTTGACGATATTGGTGAATGATCTTCTCGATATCTCGCGCATTGAGCAGGGTCGTATTGAGCTGCAGCAAGAACCGGTTGTCCTTATGGACATCGTCCAGCAGGTTGTGGATTTGATGATGCCGAAGATCGCGGATAAAGGCCAGGCTGTTGAGATTGTGGCGCCTGATAATCTGCCGGAAGTACACGCTGACCCGGCTCGCCTGAATCAGATCATCACCAATATTGTGAGTAATGCCTATAAGTATACGCCGATCGACGGGACGATTGCTTTGTACGTCTATGTCCGTGACGAGATGATGCACGTGGCCGTCAAAGATACGGGGATTGGGATCGCGCCGGAGAATCAGCAGAAGATCTTTGATCGGTTCTACCGGGTTGAGGATGATCCGGCCGTTTACGAGGTGTCGGGTACCGGTTTGGGTCTGGCGATTACCCTGTCACTTATTCAGATGCACGGGGGGGAGATTTGGCTGGAAAGTGTATTGGGAACGGGGAGTATCTTTACCTTCTCAGTCCCATTGGCTGAGGGTGCCCCAACTCAGGAAGTGGGGATGCCTCCCCCCCTGCTCGTGGAGGACTCCGCACCGCTTATCCTTGTCGTCGAGGATGATGCCGAGGTCGGTGAGTTCTTGCGGGTGACGCTGGAATCTGAGGGATATGAGGTCGTCCTTGCTCGATCCGGGGATGAAGCGATTCGGATGGCCCGCGAAAGTTTGCCGGACTTTATCTCGTTAGATATCCGGCTCCCGGATTTGGATGGATTCGAAGTGATGCAGCTTCTCAAACGCGAGCCGGAGACGGCCGATATCCCGGTCGCCATTGTCTCCGTCGTCTTGGACCGTGCGCATGGATTGGATCTGGGTGCGGTCGCTTATCTTAATAAGCCGTTGGATGCAGAAAAGCTTCTCGCTGTGATCAAGCAGTCGCTGGATACGTCCGAGGGCATTGTCGTTGTCGATCGCGATAAGGACGTGCTCAATCAGATACGCACGGTCTTGCAGTCCAAGGGGTTTGGGGTGCGCACGACGACCCATCCCGAGCGTGTGTTACCGCTGGTGCAAAAGTTCCGGCCCGCGATGCTGGTTTATGATATGACGCTCAGTGCAGAGGGTAACAGTTATCAGATGCTGAAGTCATTGAAGCGTAGCGCCTCCATAACGGATATCCCCGTCTTGGTCACCGGGGCCAATATGACCAATGTGGCGAGAGAGGATCTTGAGGCTTTGGATGTCGTGCGTGTTGTGACCAAGCCTTACGCGCCGGATCAATTAGCGGCTGATATTGAAGCGTTGATTCACGAAAACGATGCACTCAAGGAGCTATAATTATGGTCAAAATCTTAGTCGCAGAGGATGAGCGCGATATTCGTGAACTGATAGCGTTTACGTTACGGTTTGCCGGTTTCGATGTGACCCTGGCCGCGAATGGAGCCGAGGCGGTTGAGCTAGCTTCGAAGATTAAGCCGGATTTGGTTATGATGGATGTGCGTATGCCGCGTATGACGGGCTATCAGGCCTGCGCCGCACTTAAGAAGAAGGAAGAGACGAAAAACCTCCCGGTCATTTTCCTTTCGGCGAAAGGACAGGAGAGCGAGATCCAGGAGGGGTTGGAGGTCGGTGCTGTGGACTATATTCTCAAGCCCTTTGCCCCGGATGATCTTACCGAGAAGGTGAATCGCATTTTGAAGGAATTGAATATAACGTGAGCTGTCTATTATCTTTGGAGAAAAGTGACGATAGCCGATGAGTGCTATTATCCTTGAAAGCAGTCTGGTCCATTATGAAGCCCTAGGCCGAGGGAGGCCGCTGCTTTTCTTGCACGACTGGCTCGGCTCCTGGCGGTATTGGGTGCCGACGATGGTGGACCTTTCCTCGTCGTATCGGGTCTATGCCCTGGACTTCTGGGGTTTTGGGGACTCAGACAAGCTTGCGAGCCGCTATTCCGTCCACGGCTACGTGGGTCAGATTGAACTCTTTATGGATCAGATGGGCATTGGGCGGGTGCCGATTATCGGCCATGGCTTGGGCGGAATCGTAGCCATCCAATATGCGATGGAGAATCCTGACCGGGTTGAACAGGTGATGTCAATCAGTGCGCCGCTTCTGCCTGATGATATTGCGCGACCTCTCAGTTCCTACGGCGGGGGCGGGCAGCCGGCCCGCTCGATTCTAGGACGTCGGACGCTTCGTAACTATGAGGAGGTGAAGATCGAGGCGGGTAAGACCGATGGGGAAGCGGTTGCGAAGAGTGTCCGTTCGGCAATGAATACGGATGTCTTGGGGTCTTTGGTGTTCCTGCAAGTTCCGGTTTTGCTGTTGGGCGGACGCGCGGATCCTCTCATTCATCCGCCGGATGAGGACCGGCTTTCGAGCTTGGATTATAACGTCTATGCGGTGGTTTTTGATCGTTCTCAACACTATCCTATGTTGGATGAACCCAGTAAGTTCAGTCGCCTTGTGCAGGATTTTCTCCTTTACGGTGATGACTGGGATCGGATTGAGGTAAAGGAGCAGTGGAAGCGCCGGATGCGCTGAGGGTTCGTAAGGACATAACCTCCCTACTCTAACGCTTTCAGCCCCCGTCCCGGGGGCGTCGGCGCGGGACGTTACGCTTTTACAGACTCTGATCTGTAAAGGTTTTACACTTCTGGACTGTGCGTTAGCTATGATTGGATAGCTATGATAAAAAAGACACCCGAACCCGATCCTTGGGCCATTGCCTGGACGATTCGTGGCTTGATCTTCATCGCGTTTGTCGCGGCCTTTGCGGTCCCCCTGGGGTTTCCCATCATCTCTGTGTCGGATACCATCGCGCAGGAGGAAGAGGAGACAGATCAAGGCCCGATTACCGTTCTGCTGAACACCCCTGTGCCTACTCCGACGCCTCAGATAGCGACTTCCACCCCTGACGTCAATCACGTCGGTATCATCGCGGGGCATATGGGCAGCGACTCCGGAGCCATATGTCCGGACGGCCTGCAGGAGGTTGACGTCAACCGGAATATCGCGACCCAGGTGGTCGAACGGTTAAAGGACCTGGGTTGGCAGGTGGAGTTGCTGGAGGAGTTTGACGCGAAACTCAACGGATACAGCGCAGACGCCCTCTTAGCCGTTCACGCTGATTCCTGCAATATTCCGGGCCGTTCTGGCTTTAAAATCGCGCGGGCCGAATCAAGCTATATTCCCGGACCTGAGGATAAGCTCGTTGATTGTGTCAGCAAACATTATCATGAGGCGACGGGTTTGGCTTTTGATCGCTATACCATCACGTATGATATGACCCGGTATCATGCCTATTATGAGATTGACCCGAGTACGCCGGCCGCAATTCTCGAGGCCGGCTTTATGCTTGAGGATCGAGAGCTGCTCACCGACCGATCGGACCTGGTGGTGGAAGGCATTGTAAATGGCTTGATCTGTTTCGTTGAGGGGGAAGGGTCCTCTCCGTGAGCGCTCCCTACGCAAAGGCCGGCGTTCAAGCGCCGGTTGGGCCGGCATGGGAGTCCGATCTTGCTGCGTTTAACCTTGCGAAGTTGCAGCTTGTGCGTCTCCGCGCCCGGGTAAATTCCAGCGACGATGTTCCGAAGTGGCGAGGTGCTGGCGCCCGGGCGTTTATTCTCCAATTGTTGATGCCCCAATCGTCGACTGAGGCCGTCGATCCCTTGTCATTTGTGGACTATTTTTTGGAAGACATTCATGCTTTTCTACATCAAGACGTTGGGCGCCTGGAGGTTCACGATGAGCCGAATCGGACTGATCGCGGCGCCGGGACGTCTTGGCAGGATGGGAAAGCGTTTGCGGACTGGTTCCTAGAAGTGCAGCGATTGCTGAGGGCGCGCTTTGGGGAAGCGGTGAGCGTTGGCTTTCCGGCGCTTGCTCCCTCGGCCCTCGCGCGCCCGGTTCCCTCTGCCCCCATCGATGAGACCATCTTCCTCGAGGATTGTCAGGATGCCTTGCGGGCTGCGGATTGGGCTGCTCTTCACCTCTATTGGCGGACGGTTGAGGAGATGCGGGGGTTCGAAGAGGTCATGCGGTTCCTACGCATCTATCTGGAGCCCTTTAAGGATCAGACGTTTGCGATTACTGAATTTGCTAACGTGAGCCCTCAGGTTTCCTCTGAGGCTCGGGGCGCGCAGTATGCGGAGTTTTTCTCGCTGATGGCCCAGTACGATCGCATCACTGCGGTCTGTAGTTTGATTTTACGTTCCAACGATCCGCATTACGCACCCTTGGCTTGGCTCGATCCCGAGGGTCGCCCCAAGCCGTTGGTGGACAAGGTCGCGAAACGTCCCACATTGCCGCACCCTCGTCAGATGTGGATGCTCTGGCCTACGCAGTGCCGGCGCTATACTCAGCGGTTCGGAGAGAATCAACGCGTTTACTATAATTGCTGCCGGATGACAGGGGGGCATAACGGCGTCGACCTGCGGGTGGATCTCGAGGCCCCTGAGACCTCCCCCATTTTTGCGGCGCTTCCGGGGACGGTCAGCCAGGTCGCAATGGATCGCGATGGGTACGGACGGCATCTCCGGGTGCGTAGCTATGGTCCGGATGGTGAGGAGATCACCTTGCTCTACGCTCACCTTTCGGATATTGAGGTCGAAGTGGGAGGCTTGGTCTCCCGGGGGGATCTGTTGGGATGGGCGGGTTCGACAGGGTTTAGTACCGGGCCGCACCTTCATTTAGGGATGCGGGTGTCGGGTGTGCATATGCGTGCCATCTTCGATTGGCTCAACCCGCGACCGTATCTGGTGGCGCCCCCGCGAGGCTCCCCGCGAGAATCGTATGCGCGGACCTATGTGCTGTTATCCCCCGAATTGAACACCGACTGGGCGGTTGCAGCCGTGCGCGGTAGTTGGGATGCCCATCGGTTGACGATAGGTGGCAGTGCGGATGATGCCGGCATTGGGGCCTTGGATTTCCGTCGGGTGATTGCCGTCAACCCCCAGGGCTGGTCGGGCGACCTCTCGGCGTTTTTCGAGACCCACTATCCCGGGACTCTCTATATACCCTTGGAGATCGACCGTCCTGAGTTGTTGAGCGAACGGTTGGCGGACGTCACCCCGTTTCCCGAGAGCCGCGCGGGTGAGTTGACGTGGCCTTTTGGATTGCCGCGCGAGCCCTATGCGCGTACGTATGTCCTCCTCCCCCCGGATGCGGATGTTGCCTGGGCCGAGGCTGTGGTGAAGGCGACGTGGCAGCGATACCGGTTTACGGTTGGGGGGAGTGTGGACGATGCCGGTATCGGCGATCTTAAAGTGCGGCGGGTGATTGCGATCAACCCCGCGCGGTGGGATGGGGATCTGGCGGCCTTCTTTGAGACCCACTATCCCGGTGTGGCGTGGATCGCGGTGCAGGTCGATGCACCTGAGCGCATCAGCGATGCGCTTGTGGAGGCGGGGATTATCGAGCGTTGAGTCTCAGTTAAACAAGGTTTGAGTCCCCGTGCGTATCGGTTTGCGCTTCGTGATTAGTCGAGTACAATGCACGTAGCTTTGCGCAGCGGAGTGTTATTCTACATTTTCAGAAAGGAGGCGCGCAATGTCCTATCAAAAGATTATCATCGTAGGCAATCTGGGTCGCGACCCCGAGATGCGGTACACGGGGGATGGTACACCGGTCACGTCATTCAGCGTGGCGACCAATCGGCGTTGGACGGGTTCGGATGGATCACAGCGGGAAGAGACAACGTGGTTCAGGGTGTCGGCTTGGCGTCGACAGGCTGAGACTGCCGCTCAATACTTGAGTAAAGGGCGTCAGGTTATGGTCGAGGGACGGCTCCGAGTCGACCCTGAGACCGGAGGGCCTAAAGTCTATCAACGCAATGACGGCTCGTGGGGAGCAAGTTTTGAGATTAACGCGTTCCGCATTATTTTCCTGCAGGGGCGGACCGATCAACCATCGGGTGGCGCTCAGGGGCAGGCGGGTGGTGGGCCGGACTACGGCGTTGAGGATGAAGAGGGTATTCCATTCTGAGTGCCGCGCAATCTCACCCTTGGGTTAGATTTGCTTGAGCCGAACCGTGCAGGATCGGGCTGGTTAGTTCATAAGGGGGGATTTCCCCCCTTATTTCTTATTGAGCGTCGTTAGGTGCAATGGGGAGGAATGATGAGTGGCGGGAAGCCTAAGAAACCGCAATCGTTGAATGTCGAAATGCCGAGAGATCTGGAGCCAGTCTATGCGAATTTTGCCTTGATCTCCCACACGGCCTCGGAGCTGGTCATTGACCTGGCCCAAGTCCTGCCGAATCAGCCGAGTGCCCATGTGAAGTCCCGTGTTGTGATGACGCCGCTCAATGCAAAGTTGCTTTTGCGGGCCCTTCAGGATAACTTGGCCAAATATGAGTCGTCGTTTGGTGAAATTCCTATGCCTGGGGAGGCCGAAGGGTTGGCCCAGGCTTTTTTTGGACACGTCAAACCACCGGAAACGGAGTGAAGAATCGCGATGGATATCAGTCATCTGCAGCAGTGGTTGGACCATTTGGCGGATCTCGCGCAGGCCGATATGGCAGCGCAGAACGATGTTCGGGATCGAGTGCTCCGTAAGAGTCGGGAGCTCATCCGGCTCTGTTCGAGTGCGATTCGAGCCGGGCACCGCGACGAATGGGAGGAGGCCGTCTCGCTGTTGACCAATGCCGAGGCCCTGGGGCATGAGATGGCGACGTTGACCGAGGCGTATCCGGAGCTCTACTACGCGGGCTATACGCAGGATGCGCTCAAGGAGTTGGCGGAGGCTCGCGTCACGCTGGCATTGATCTCCGACCGTCCGCTCCCACCGGTTGAGGACGTGGACATTCCCTTGAACACCTATCTCAACGGTGTGTGTGAGGCAGCCAGTGAGTTGCGGCGCCGTTGCCTGGATCTGCTTCGCCAGGAGTCCTTTGAGGAGGCCGAGCATCTTCTGGAGGCCATGGATGCGGCGTACGAAGTGCTGATGTCGTTCAGTTTCCCGGATGCCATCACCCGGGGGCTGCGGCGCCGGGTGGATCGCCTTCGTGGGGTTCTGGAGCGGACCCGGGGCGACCTGACCAGCAATCTCCAGATGGTCCGGCTGCGCAAGGCGCTGGACGCCCACGAGTAGGAAGGGGAGCCTGCCTTTATTAAAGTGCACATTTCGATCCTGCTCGCTCCGAGGAGATTTGCAATCTCCGGTTTCGCCAGACATGGGACGAGAATGCAGGCGAAAGGTTGACAATTAGACAGAACGGTTTATGATCATTTCAAAGGTCATTGAGGCCTATGCTCCGCAGCAGACTTGGGCATGGGCTTCTTTTTATGTGACACGGGGTCGAAATAGGATGATTGAGCGCGGGTTCGGAGGAGAGATGGATCGGTGACGATCAGATTCGGAACGGATGGATGGCGGGCCGTCATCAGTGATATGTTTACCTTCGAGAACTTGCGGGTGGTCGCGCAGGCGGTTGCCGATTACGTGCGTGAGTTATGTTATGGAGAAGAACCGGAGGTTGTCGTCGGGTTCGATACCCGTTTTCTTTCCGATCGTTATGCGAGGGAGGTTGCGCGGGTCATGGCGGGGAACGGGGTCGTCGCGCATCTGACCCGCGCTGATGCACCTACCCCTGCTGTCTCCTACGCCATTGTCGAGAAACAGGCGCATGCCGGGGTAATGATCACCGCGAGCCACAACCCCCCCCGGTACAATGGCTTGAAGCTTAAGGCTGCGTTCGGGGGATCGGTGCTTCCGGAGCAGGCCCAACAGATTGAGGCGTTGTTGACCCGCAATCAGCGGGATTCACGAGGGCCTAACTTGATGGCTTTCGACGAGGCGACGGATGCCGGTTTGATCCGCCGGTTCGATCCCGCCTGGGCTTACTATCAGCACCTCTCGACGTTGGTTGACCTCGATGCTGTGTCGACCGGGGAGTTGCGGGTCGTCGCCGATGCGATGTATGGGTCGGGTCGCGGGGCCTTTCGCGACTTGCTAAGCCGTACGCGGTGCTCGCTCTATGAGATCCGGGGGGAGATGAACCCCGGCTTTGGCGGTATCCATCCTGAGCCTGCGGAGCATAATTTACAGGCACTAGTTGCAGCACTTCAGGCGCATCACGCGCACATCGGCTTGGCCCTGGACGGTGATGCTGACCGGATTGGGGCGATGGATGCCCAGGGACATTATGTGGATCCCCATCATATCTTCACGCTGGTCTTGCGTTATCTCGTTGAGGTTCGGGGCGCGCGGGGTGCCGTGATTAAGACCGTGTCGACAACCCGGATGGTGGATCGCCTGGCCAAACGTTATGATTTACCCCTCTACGAGACCCCGGTCGGATTTAACCACATCGCCAAACACATATTGGAAGGGGATGTTTTGATCGGGGGGGAGGAGTCCGGGGGGATATCGATCCGGGGCCACATCCCCGAGGGGGATGGCATTCTGATGGGCCTCCTCTTGTTGGAGATTATGGCTGATGCCGGTGAACCTCTCCACGTCTTGATCCGCGACATTCAGGAGACGTATGGGCCCACCCATTACACCCGGCAGGATCTGCCGCTGGGTCGACCGGTCTCGAAACCTCAAATGGTGACCCGGCTTCAGGAGATGGCCCCCGCGAACCTTGCTGGGCAGTCAGTGGTGGAGGTTCAGGTCATTGATGGGGTCAAGTATCTGCTGGCGGATGATGCGTGGTTGCTGATCCGCCTCTCGGGCACGGAGCCCGTGTTGCGTGTCTATGCGGAAGGTCACAACGAGAAAGAAGTGGAAGCGCTCTTGGCTTACGGCGCCGAAGTGGCGGTTGGTGATTGAAGAATCAAAGTATTATTTGTTCATTAACATAAGCATTAGGCTGTATGGAGGATTGAAGGAAGATGGCGATTAAGACGAATGGTCGATTGATTTCCCCGTATGGTGGTGAACTCGTAGACCGAGTGATGCCGATGGAGGAGCATGAGGAGCTGATGGCCCGGGCGAACCAATACCCGACCTATCAGATTTCGGATCGTAATCTCCACGATCTCGAACTTTTGGCGGTGGGAGGCTTTTCCCCGTTGGATCGCTTTATGGGGCGGGCAGATTATCAGCGTGTGTTGACGGAGATGCGCTTGGCGGATGGCACGCTTTTTCCGATTCCCATTACCCTGACGATTGACAAAGAGGATCTGCCCACGCGTGAGGAGTGGATCACGCTTTGTGATTCGCGCAACTACGTAATTGCCATTATGCGGCTGGAAGAGGTCTTTCGTTGGAATCCCACCCGGGAAGCGCGCCTCGTCTTGGGGACGACCGATTCGCGTCACCCGCTGGTTGCTGAGATGGATCGCTGGGGCGATCTATGTATCTCCGGCGAATTGCAGGTGATCAATCCCCCGAAATACTATGATTTCGTTAACATCCGGATGACACCGGTTCAGGTGAGGTCCCGATTGGCGACGATGGGGCGCGAGAAGGTGGTCGCGTTCCAGACCCGCAACCCGATGCACCGGGTGCACGAGGCCCTGACGAAACGGGCGGTTGAACGGGTGGGGGATGCCAGCCTGCTGCTCCATCCCGTGGTTGGGATGACCAAGCCCGGTGATGTCGATCATTACACACGGGTTCGGGTCTACAAGGCCCTGCTGGAGAAGTACTATGACAAGGACAGCACGGTGTTGAGTTTGCTGCCGCTTGCGATGCGGATGGCCGGGCCTCGCGAGGCCTTGTGGCATGCGATCATCCGTCGGAACTACGGCGCCACCCACTTTGTCGTGGGACGGGATCATGCCGGTCCGGGGACCGACAGCAACGGCAGACCATTCTACGGGCCTTATGAGGCCCAGGAGATGATGGACCAATACCGGGATGAGATCGAGGTGGAGGCCGTGACCTTCCGTGAGCTGGTCTATCTGGAGGATGAGGATCGCTACGTCGCCCGTGAGGAGGCGCCGGAGGATGCGAAGTCCTTGTATATCTCCGGGACCCAGGTCCGCGAGGACTACCTGGCGAATGGTCGGGAACTCCCGGGTTGGTTCACGCGTCCGGAGACCGCTGAGATCCTGCGTGAGGCCCATCCGCCGCGCTACAAACAGGGCCTCTGTCTTTGGTTCACCGGCTTGAGCGGCTCCGGGAAGTCGACGATTGCCAACGCCTTGACCGACATGTTGCTGGAGCGCGGGCGCCAGGTCACCTTGTTGGATGGTGATGTCGTGCGAACGCACCTCTCGAAGGGATTGGGGTTCAGCAAGGAGGATCGCGATACCAATATTATGCGTATCGGCTTCGTGGCCAGCGAATTGGCCCGCCACCACGGGACGGTGGTTTGTGCGGCGATCAGTCCGTATCGCAATACGCGCAATGAAGTGCGTCAGATGGTGGGCGGTGACCACTTTGTGGAGATCTTTGTGGATACCCCTTTGGAGGTCTGTGAGGAACGGGATGTGAAAGGCCTCTACGCGCGAGCGCGCCGGGGTGAGATCAAGGGGTTCACCGGTATCGACGATCCCTATGAGGCGCCACAGAATCCTGAGATTCGGGTGGAGACGGTCGGTAAGACCCCTGAGGATAGTGCGCGGGAGATCGTGAGCTATCTGGAGGAACGGAATTTCTTGCCTCGGATCTAAGGAGGGGACGTGCGTCTTTTCAAGAAATGGTTTGGGGGTCGATCGGAACCTGTGATTGCGGTCTCGGGCTTGCCGAGATCTGGGACCTCGATGATGATGCGGATGCTGGATGTCGGCGGTCTTGAGGTTGTGACCGACGGCATCCGGGAACCGAACGCGGATAACCCCAGGGGCTACTATGAATTTGAACGGGTCAAGAAGTTGCCTGAGGGCGATACGGCGTGGTTGGAGGATGCCCGGGGCAAGGTTGTGAAGGTGATTGCCGCCCTGCTCCTGCACCTTCCGGACACTTATGAGTACCGCGTTTTTATGATGCGTCGCAAGATGGATGAGATTCTGGCCTCGCAGCGCCGCATGCTGGTGCGGCGCTGCGAGGATCCGGATACGGCCGATGACCGGGAAATGGCGCGACTCTTTGAGAAGCACCTTGCCCAGGTCTACGAGTGGATGCGAAAACAGGACAATGTCCGGTTTCTCGATGTGGATTACAATGTGATGCTTTCCGCCCCTGAGGCGCAACTGGATGAGATTCAAGCGTTTTTGGATCGGCCTATGGATCTTCAAGCGATGGGCGCGGTGGTGGATCCATCGCTCTATCGCCAACGTCGCTGACTTCGCACCGAAAACCTCGAAACACATAAGCGTATTGGCTGATTTGTGGGATGGATAGATGATGAACCTTATGACTCAGATTGATAGATTGAAGGCGCGTCTTTGTGGTTTAGCAGGGTGTTCGTACGGCGATATTCGGGTTGTGCGGGCGCCTCTGCGTATCTCCCCATTGGGCGCTCACGTGGACCATCAGGATGGTCTGGTCACCGGGATGACCCTCGATCGCGCGATCTTTCTGGCTTTTGTGCCTCGGGAGGATCGCCGCGTCGTCGTCGAGAGCCTAAACTTTCCGGGCCGGGTGGATTTTCAGCTCGATGAAATTCCGCCTAAGGTCCCCAGGGATTGGGGTAACTACGCCCGGGGGGCTGCGATGGCGCTGACCGAGGCGTACGATCTGTCTCAGGGGATCACGGCCGTTGTTGTGGGATCGATGCCTATCGGCGGATTGAGTTCGTCTGCTGCGGTGGGGATCGCGTATTTGCTCGCCCTGGAGGCCGCGAACGATCTCGACCTGCCCCCAGAACAGAATATTGAGTTGGATCGCTTCATTGAGAATGTCTATCTTGGACTTCGTAATGGGGTGTTGGATCAGTCGATGATCCTGTTGAGTGAAGAAAACTGTCTGACCTATCTCGATTGCCAAACCATGGACGTCGAAAAGGTGCCTGCGTCGCGGTCTGAAAGTCCTTTTGAGATCTTGGTGGTCTACTCAGGCGTCTCGCAGAGCCTCACCGGTACGGACTATAATAACCGTGTGGTGGAGTGTCAGGCGGCAGCGCGCCGGCTGCTGACGCTGGCGGGGGAGTCCATACCTGAGGATCCCCGTTTGCGGATGGTCGATCCGGAGATCTATAAGGTCTACAAGGACCGCCTTGCCGCTCCCCTGGACCGTCGCGCCCGTCATTTTTTCACCGAGATTGATCGGGTTCGGCAGGGCGTTAATGCCTGGCGTGAGGGAAAGATCAACGTCGTCGGCGAGTTGATGCGGGCGTCTGGTGCGAGTTCGGTGCATAATTATGAATCGGGATGTCCGCAACTGACGACGTTGTATGAGATTCTGAGTGAATGTCCCTGGGTCTACGGGGCACGCTTCAGTGGTGGGGGCTTTCGAGGGTCGTGTATCGGGTTGAGTCACCCGGAGTTCCGGGACGAAATCAAGACCTTTGTCGCTGAACGTTATCCTAAGGCGCATCCGGATATTGAGGGGCAGTACAGCGTACACTTTTGTCGTTCGGATGGCCCGGCCAGACTCCTGAATGGGCAGCACCCTTGAATCTGGGCGGATTGAGGCAATGGGAGGGATGCGCATATGTCGGCTGGTGAGCATGCGTTGATCACGGGTGGAGCCGGATTCATCGGCTCTCATCTTGCAGAGGCGTGGTTGGAGCGTGGGGGGGAGGTCACAATCATCGATGACCTCTCGACAGGGCGATTTGCCAATATCGTGCATCTGGTTGAGCACCCTCGGTTTCATTTTGTGATCGATACGATCAGCAATGGTATTGTGATGGACCGCCTCGTCAGCGAGTGTGACGTGATTTTTCATCTGGCGGCAGCCGTTGGCGTGAAACTCATTGTGCGGGATCCCGTTCGTGTGATCGAAACCAACGTCTTGGGATCCCAGGCTGTCCTTCGAACGGCGGCGCGATACCGGAAGAAGGTGCTGCTCGTTTCTACCTCGGAGATTTATGGCAAATCAACCCAGGTTCCCTTCGCTGAAGATGATGATCGGGTCTTGGGAGCGACGACGAAGGCCCGCTGGAGCTACTCGGATTCTAAGGCCGTGGAGGAGTTCCTGGGCTTAGCCTATTACCGTCAGATGGATTTGCCGGTCGTTATCTGCCGGCTCTTCAACACGGTCGGGCCGAGACAGACCGGGCAGTACGGGATGGTCGTCCCCCGATTTGTGCAGCAGGCGCTGGGTGGGGAGCCGATCACGGTTTACGGGGATGGCAGCCAAAGCCGCTGCTTTTGCAACGTTTCAGACGTCGTGCGTGCCTTGGTTGGGCTGATTGAGAGTCCTGACGCGGTCGGGGAGATCTTCAACGTTGGGAGCACTCACGAGATTACGATCCTGGATTTGGCCCGTGAGATTCTGGCTCAAGTTGCGCCGGCGTCCGACCCTGAGGATCGCATCGTCTTCGTGCCCTATGAGGATGCGTACCAGCCGGGATTTGAGGATATGCACCGGCGGGTGCCGGACACGCGTAAGATTCAGAGGACGCTTAACTGGCAGCCGGAGATCACGTTGCCGGAGACGCTTCGACAGGTCATTGCCTACTATCGTGATGAGGGTGATGGCGCTGGGTAGTTGGCGTGACAAACAGCGGGCTTGTGTTGGGCTTTGAGCGTTATGACATCGTAGGCGCTAGATAGCAGGAGGAAATATGGGGACGTATTTGGTGACCGGGACGGCTGGCTTTATCGCCTCTAAGGTCGCGGAATTTCTTTTGGCCGAGGGTCACACAGTGATCGGGGTCGACAATCTCAATGAAGCGTACGATGTTCGGTTAAAGGAATGGCGGCTGAAGCAGATTCAGGATCATCCGTTGTTTACCTTCCACGCGCTTGATATCACGGACTTGGGCGAACTTCGTGCGCTCTTTCATGCCCCGGAGCCTCCGTTTGATGGGGTGATCAATTTGGCTGCGTGGGCGGGTGTGCGTCGTTCGGTCAAGGATCCCTGGATCTACCTCGAGACGAACGCCAAAGGGACGCTCAATTTATTGGATCTGTGCCGCAACCACGGAGTTGAGAAGTTTGTGTTGGCATCGACCTCCAGTCTCTATGGCAAGGATAACCCTATGCCGTACCGGGAGGATCAGGATACGTCTCGACCGCTCTCGCCCTATGCGGCCTCGAAGAAGGCTGCTGAGGCGATGTGCTATACGTATCATTATCTTTACGACCTGGACGTCACCGTCTTCCGTTATTTCACAGTTTACGGTCCGGCCGGGCGTCCGGATATGAGCCTTTTCCGTTTCACGCAGTGGATTGCTGAGGGTCGCCCGGTGACGATCTATGGGGATGGCACCCAGAAGCGGGATTTTACGTTTGTCGACGATATCGCGCGGGGCACAATCGCCGGGTTGAAGCCGCTTGGCTATGAGGTTATCAACCTCGGGTCGGATACCCCGGTCGTATTGATGGACACGATCCGAGAGATTGAGTCGCTGCTGGGACGGGAGGCGAACCTCGTCTATGAGCCCAGCCACCCGGCCGACGTGTATGCGACGTGGGCGGATATTTCAAAAGCGGAGCGCTTATTAGGTTGGCGTCCTCAGACCTCATATCGCGAAGGGATTGCGGCATTGGTGCGATGGTACGAAAACAATCGCCAGTGGGCGAAGGACATCAGTACGGATTAGTGCTGGGTTGGGTATAATGGGGTGAGTAGACGAATTGCACCGTGCTTTCGCACCTGGAGGATAGGTCCTTGACGACACCAGATATGCAGCGTGAGCCTTCAACACAACGGGGGGCCCCTCGTCGGATATTTTGGGCTGCCCTTGCAGCGTTGTTGGCGTTCGGAGGCGTTTGGCTGTTAGTTTCCGATTTGGCGCCTGTGGTGCTTACGTGGGAGACGGCCAGCGAAGTCGGTGCAGCCGGCTTCAACGTCTATCGTTCGCCTGTCGGTGAGGAAGACTTCACCCAGGTTAACGAGGCCCTGATACCGGCGCAGGGGGATGAGATGGTGGGAGCGAGCTACCGCTTTGAGGACTCAGATGTGAGGCCCGGCGTGCGCTACCGTTATCGCATCGAAGAGGTTGAACTGGATGGTACAACGACCCTTTATCCCGAGACGGTAGAGGTGCGGGCGGGGCTGCCTCGCCTTTGGGTCAGGGTTGAGGGGGGGCTGCTCATCGCTGTCGCGCTGTTTATTATATGGCAGACATTCCTGAGGCGTTGAATTCGACGTTTGATTTCGGCATGGCCGGGTTGGGCGTGCGGGTAATCTGCCCCCCGGTTTGGTTGGACATTATCGCGCGCAGTTGGGCTTCATGGGAGCCCTCTCCGGATACGGTCTGTTGGCCCGTGCATATCCGCGCGGCCTCTCATCTCTCCCCACCTGAGGGGCCACTCTTTGAAGCGATCCCCCAATGTCGAGCCGGTGCGTGCGTTCTCGATCGTCCCGGCTTTGAGGGGTATGTGTCGACAGAGGAAGGGTATGCGGAGTTACGCCTTCATCCTGACGCCAGAGCGGCGGATGTGGGATATTTTATGCGAGTTGCCCTGACCTGTCAGGCGTTTGCGCGAGATGCGTTGATCTTTCACACAGCTGCGGTCCTGCATCGCGGTCGTGGGTACGCGTTTTTCGGCACCTCGGGTAGCGGCAAGACGACGGCATCGCGATTGTCGGCGCCGGATCCTGTCTTGAATGACGATTTGGTTGTGGTGCGCCCCGAGGATACCGGCTGGGTGATGGCCGCAACGCCATTTGGGAAGCGCCGCGGCGACGTAAGGCACGCCCCCCTGTCAGCTTTGCTGCGTCTGGTGAAGTCTCCCGAGGTGTCGGTCGACCGGTTGCCTCCAGGACGTGCGTTGGCTGAACTGGTTGCTAATTCCCCGGTGGTATCCGGGGATCCTGAGTGGCTTCCACTGTTGATGGCGCGTTGGGAAAGTGTGTTGCGCGACGTACCCGCGTATGCGCTTCAATTCCGTAAGGATGCAAGTTTTTGGGAGGCGATGGATGCTGAGTTTGAATGATGTCGTAGTGACCAGCGATAAAATTGTGACGCGCGAGACGGAGGGTGAGTTGGTCGTTGTCCTTCCGGAAAAGGGAAAGTTTGTGGTTTTGAATGCGACCGGGGCTCAGATGGTGCAGTTGGCTGATGGGAGACGCACCCTTGCTGAAATTGCCACTGAGATCGCCGATCGATTTGAGGCGGATCTTTCCCGTGTGCAGACCGATGTCTTGAACTTTGCCGAGGACCTTACCGCTCGAAACGTTCTGATTGCCCAATCGTAATGCTCAGTCACAAGTTGCAGCGGATGCTGCCTCTATGAACGTTGAGCCGGATCTGGTCACTGCGTGTTTGAAAGTTGATCCCCGGTCTCCCGAACCCGAGGTAATCCGACGGGCCGCCGCGCTCATCCGTGCCGGGCGCCTGGTGGCCTTTCCTACGGAGACGGTTTATGGGCTGGGGGCTAACGCGCTCGATACGCGGGCGGTCGCTCGTATCTTTTCTGCGAAGGCGCGTCCGGCTTCAGACCCCCTGATTGTCCATCTTGCTGACATCGATGACATGAAGCGGGTTGTGTCCAGGATCCCTCCGGTTGTCGAGGATTTGGCCCAGGCCTTTTGGCCGGGGCCGCTGACCCTGGTGCTGCCGAAGCACGCCCGAGTTCCTGACCTGGTCACGGCCGGGAAATCGACGGTCGCGGTCCGGGTCCCCTCGCATCCGGTTGCGCATGCACTGATTGCCGAATCTTGGGTGCCGATTGCGGCCCCGAGTGCGAACCGGTTCGGGCAGATCAGTCCGACCCGCCCCGCTCACGTCCTGGCCGACTTGGATGGTCGGATCTCGATGATTCTCGATGGGGGGGCGACGTTTGTTGGCGTCGAATCGACGGTTTTATCGCTCGTCGGTGACACGCCGACTATTCTGCGACCCGGTGGGATAAGCCGTGAGGCGCTGGTCGAGCTGCTGGGTGAGGTTGCGATGAAGGTTGCTGTGGTTCGCGAGGATGAGGTGGCCACGTCCCCGGGGACCCATCTCAAACACTACGCGCCCAACGCGCAGGTCACGGTGTACCGCGGGGACCCGGCTGAGGTGCGTCAGGAGATGCGGGATGTGGCGTTGCGCTTGATTCAGGAGAAGGTTCCCGTGGGATTATTGATCGCCGATGAGGATCTTGATGCTTTCCGTGATCTCCCCGTCGAACTTCAAAGTGTAGGACCCGAGGCCGACCTGGAGACGGTGGCCCAGCGGCTCTTCGTGGCGTTGCGTGCGCTGGACCGTGCGGGCGTTTCACGCATTTTGGCCCGCGAGTTCGGGACGCGAGGTCTGGGGTTAGCTGTGGCCGATCGACTGATCCGGGCGGCTGCTGGACGCGTGATCGACGTTCATACCGGCGGAGCGTAGGGTCTTACCGGCGCAGGAAATCCCGGAGGCGCCGGGCGTGGGCCGGATGCCGGAGTCGGCTGAGCGCCTGGGCCTCAATCTGACGTACCCGCTCGCGGGTCACCCCGAATTTGTTCCCCACCTGTTCCAGCGTGTAGGTCTCCCCATCCAGCAAGCCGTATCGCATTTGCAGGATTTTGACCTCCCGAGGGGGAAGGTCAACCAGGATCTCCATCAGAAGGTCCCGAAGGATAATGCCGCTGACGCGATCCGGCGGGGCCGGACTCTCGCCATCCTCGATGAAATCCCCCAGGGTGCTGTCTCCTTCATCATCGGTGGGCATTTCAAGGGAGAGCGGCCGCCGGGCGATATCCAACATCTGCTCCACCTTGCTCAGTTCGATGTCCAGGTCATCCGCCAGCTCATCGGGGGTGGGGCTTCGCCCGAGGCGCTGGGTCAGTTGGTGGGAGGCGCGCAGCATCTTATTGATCTGATCCCCCATGTGAACGGGAATTCGGATCGTTCGGCTCTGATCTGCGATGGAGCGGGTCACAGCTTGTCGGATCCACCAGGTGGCATACGTGGAGAATTTGTGCCCTCGCTGGTATTCGAACTTATTGGTCGCTCGGATAAGGCCGATATTGCCCTCTTGAATCAGATCCAGGAACGGGACGCCCCGCCCGATGTACTTCTTGGCTACGCTGATGACCAGCCTGGAGTTTGCCCTGATCAGATGTTCTCGCGCTTGGATCCCATCATCGACGATTAACTCCAGCTCGTCGCGTTCCTTGTTGTCGGCATAGGCCCCCGCGTTTAGTCTGTCCCGTGCTTCCTTGCCGGCCTCAATTCGCATCGCCAGTGAGACCTCTTCCTCGGCCGTGAGCAGATCGACTTTGCCGATTTCTTTGAGATAGAGACCGATGGTGTCGTCGGCCTGGATAGCCCGGTAAATGTCCTCTTCCATTTTTGCTTCTTCGTTCTGCTTGCCGGTCCCATCTGTCGCTTTAGGTGCCGTCGATGGTTTGTCCTTGGGCTTGCCGACGGTGATGCCTGCCTTCATCAAGGCTGCGATGACCTCATCCAGGCGGCTGATGTCCTCCTCGGCTTCGGGGAACGCACGGTGAATATCCTCATACGTGACGAAGCCACGCGCATGGCCTAACGTCATCAGGTATTCTTCACTCGAAGCGTACTGATCCATCGCTTCTATTTTTTCATTTTGCTTGTTTTTGACTTTGCTATTGGATACCAAGGGTATAGTTCCTTCACGCAACGACGATCAACAAACCGTTCTATGTATTAAGATAGCGAACCCGTCTCACTTGTCAAATAAGAGTCTGGAAGCCAACGCGTCCTGAGCAAAAAAAGAGCACGGGCGGCATGAACCACCTGTGCTAACGGTACCGAACTCTAGCACGTCCTGGAAAACTTTGTCAAGTGCTGATGATATGTTGCGTTACCGTCCCCAACGGGGTGGTTGATGAGTATACCTACCTTCATGCGTTTGTCCACCCCGTGGTTTGAATCCGGGCTTGGGCGGGATAGACGGCTAGACGTCCTCTAACGTGGATTCCGCCGGTATGGAGAAGTTAACGCGGAGTCCCTCCCCGGGTGCGCTGAAGAAGTGGATGTCCCCGCCGAGCATCTCGATGCGTTCACGGAGGGTGGGCAGGTTGAGCCGGTTTGCATCCTGCGAGGTCAAGGCCTCGTCAATTTCGAAGCCGGTGCCGTTATCCTCAATCCTCACGTCTACCTGGTCCTCCTCAAGGCCGAGGTGGATCGAGATATTGCCGGCCTGGCTCTGCTCACGGCTGATATGGATCAGCGCTTGAATGACTCGGAAGACCGTCACTTCCTTGTGTGGAGCGAGGCGCTTTTCCTTGCCGGTGACCTGTAAGGTGAGGCCTTTGAATCCCTCATCGCTCAGCCCTTCCACGTAGCGCTTCATCGTGGGGATAAGGCCGAGGTCGTCGAGCATCATAGGACGCAAATCGAAGATAAAGACCTTGACCATCTTGAACGCATCCACGACGCTCTTCTTCAGGTCGGCGAGTTCCGTTCGGGCGCTTTCAGGATCCCGGTCGAACAGTCGCTCGCAGATTTCAGCCTGGAGGACCAGGTTGGTCAGGGACTGAGCCGGCCCATCGTGCATCTGTCTGGACAATCGTAATCTTTCCTGCTCTTGGGCCTCAATGATGCTGACGACCATAGCCTGGGAGGGGGCGGTTTCCTGCTCCGTGTCTGCCGTCGCTTGGCTGCTGGTCTCCGGCGCCCCGAAGTCGAGGATGATCTGGTAAAGGTTCGCAATCCGCGTCAGGTTCTTCTGGTCGCTTTGTAGTTTCTCTAGCTGTCCCCGCATTGTGAAGAGTCGCTGTTGGTTTTCGAGAAGACGGTTGTACGCGGTCTTAATGTCCTCTCGTGGCACCGTATCGAAGGAGGACTCAATCTGCCGCACGCGGGCAACGGCCCTGGAATTCGTCTGCATAAATCGGTTGACCTCAGAAGAGGTCTGCTGAATGAGCATATCGATCTCTTTGAGCTCTTGCTGGACCTTGCTCGCTTCTTGGCGGCAGCGTTCTGAAAACTGTTCCCAGTTCATATCAACCATGTGTGATGTCCCTTCTTGAATAGTACATATCGCGATCGATGTTCAACGTGATCCGGCGGTGATGATAGGTTAGGTGATAGCTTCGTCCGTTCTGTCCGCTGGAAGACGGACCCATCCGTGACGGATGGCGTGGATGGCAGCCTGGGTGCGGTCGGATAGATCTAACTTGGACAGAATGGAGGTCACGTGGTTCTTAACAGTTTGCTGACTGATTCCCAGGCGATTGGCGATCTGGCGGTTGCTTAGCCCCTCGACGATGACTTCCAGAATTTCCATCTCGCGGTTGGTCAATGGCGAGAGGGTTTTCTCTTCAGGATCGATGCCGTATCGACGGTAGAGTTCTAGCATCCATTGCTCCGCCTGCTTCGGCGTCATCCGCCTGTCGCGGATTACGTAATAGCCGTCAGCGACCGCCCGGATGGTGTCGATAAGAAGTTTAGGGGCGACGTCCTTGGCAAAATAGGCGGAGGCACCAATCCGAATCGCTCGGTAAATTTGCTCTTCGTCATCGTAAGCGGTCAGAATGACGACGTGGACGTCCGGACAGCGGGATTTTAGTCTCCGGGTGACTTGCATACCATTGAGACTGGGTAGGTTGACGTCCATAAGGACGACTTGTGGTTTGATTTCCTCAAGCATCTTCAAGGCTTCTAGGCCATCATCACTCTCTGCGATGACCTCAATATTGGGCTCCGCATTGAGGACGTCCCGTACGCCCTGACGAAAGAATGGGTGATCATCGATAATGGCAACTTGAACTGGTCGGTCTTCGGCTCTCTTTTCTACTGCCATAGGTGCGTTAACTCCGTTCCTCGTTCCAATCTTTCGGGTTTAGACTCATCTCACTCGGATTTATGATTCGGCGATCTGATCGAGCGGTCCCAGCCGGGGCGATTGATCGTTAAGGATCATATCCGCCAGCCGTCGAGCGGCTACGAAAGCCCAACTCGCGCCGTAGGCCCCCAGGCCTATCAGCGCATAGAGATCGGGTTGCCCCGGTTGTGTGCCGATCCATGGGACCGGCTCAGCACTCTCCGCGACGCGGCTTGAGAATCTGTCGATGACCACGGCGTTAGGCGTAACCTGTTCGGCAATCGGGGTTAGTATTTGTAAGAGATCCGTGCCCTCCGGGCCGTAGGCGCTCAGGTGACCGGAGCTCGTGTCCGGATCACTCACAATGATCACGCGACCGCGATCGAGAACCAGGGGCGTGGGTAGATCTGGCATCTCTTTCAGGATTAGCGTGTGGACGTGAGCAAAATCCAGCGTCTGAGCAAAGGTCTGATTGAGGCGGACGGCGTGAACGCCGTTAGCAACGACAACCTTGTCAGCCCAAAGATATCGATCGTGAGCCCAAATGGTCAATCCCATGCCCGGCCTTGGTTTGATGGCATACGCTTCCGTGTGGGGCTCCACCGTGATGTTTTCGTGATCCAACAGATGTTGAATAAGGGGTTCGGATTCGAATTGAACGTCGTCCAGGGTATTCAACAATCCCGTGTATTGCAAAGCCTCGCCGCGATTGGAAAGTGCGTCGAGGGTTGGGTCGTTCTCTTCGAAAGCGACCGTATAGCCGTTTTCCTTAAGATGTGCCGTGGATTGTTGGAATGCCTTGGCCTCCTCGGCGGTCATCGCGAGTCGCTGACTGCCGACGGATCGTAGGGGCAACCCGGCGCTCTCGAGTGCACTTTCTAGCAGATGAAGGTTCTCGTAACTCAGTCTCCACAGCGCCAAGGTCCCCGCGATATTCCTCGCTTGGGAGTACGGCACCGCAGGATAGGGGGTGCCCAATAGCGCGAGCCCAGGCGTTTGTTTCAGGGTGCCGCCGGGCGCTTCGGTTGCTTCAAGAACCACGACGCGGCGATCCTGCTTGGCCAGCATGCGCGCGAGGGCTGCCCCGCTGAGTCCTGCACCGATTACGATTACGTGATATCCTTCTGTCTGAGGCATAACGTCAATCGCTCCTTTTCTTAGATCTATGGGGAAGGTGGCGCGACAATGAGCTCGGCTTCATCGAAAAAGGCCGCGTTGTTGATATGAGCGTAGGTCGGTTCCGCAAAGAAACATAGGGTGACCGGCGCCGGATTCTCGACCTCGGTCGGGCTGCTGGGGGTCGGCGTCTCACCTCCCGGTTCCTCAATGCCCGGTGTCGGGGTGGGGGTCGGGGTCTCCTGATCGTCAGCCCCTGGAACATCTGGGGGCGGGCCCTCCACTACTACCTCGGGGGAGGTCAAAATCACGACGCCCTCATCCTGGTTGAGCCGTTCTTCTTCACCCCACAGCGCGTTGTAGCAGTTCCCGGCGCCCGTTGGATCCACCCCGGCTTTGACCATCAGGCGGTCGAGTGAAGAGAAAGCCTGCGCTTTGATCTGGAAATAGACGGTGCTTCCGGCGGTGACGGTGACCGTCTGGTGGACCCACGCTCGGAATTTTAGCCATCGGATCGTTTCCACCTTGAGGGTGGAGCCGTCGATCTGCCGTGCGGGATCGTCGGCAGCTCGAAAGACAGGTTCGGCATAGGAGTCATCCGGGTTGTAATCCTCGTCGCCCTCTTTGTAGTTCACGTAGGCATCCCAATTCCACCCTGGAATACGGTTCGGCAGGATGAAGTCAAAGTCGGCACCCGGGATGGGCACCGGTCCCGGCGGCACTGGCGTCGGTGTGGGCGGTTCTGCCGTCGGCGTTTGCGTGGGCCCCACCGTCGGCGTCGCGGTCGGTGTGTTGGTGGGTCGTGGTGGAAGCGTCGGACGGGCCGTAGCGAGTGTGGTCGGGGTCCACGTGGGCTGTATCTGTCTATCCGAGGTAGGGACGGGCGTCGCGGTCGGCAGGGGGCGAGCGGGCGCCGTGGTCATCGACCGGATGACGACCGCTGCCATCCCCCCGATGACGACCACGTCCAGAATCGCAAGCACCATGAGGATGATTTTTTGTTCTCGACTCAGTGTGTGCATAGGCTCTCTACGCTTTCCGGTATTGGGGACTCACGATTCTCGGATTGCATAGGAGTTTTCCCCAATTCCGCCTTCAATCAGTCTTTGTATGATACTCTAAGGTGAAAAGCGTGACAAGCGCCCGCCCTCTCTCAGCTCAGGAGGGCGCGGGCTTCCTGCCGGCTCAAGAAGTTCAGCATCAGTGGTTGCGATTGATCCGCCTGCGACTGCTCCCACGTCGTATAGAATCCTTCCTCGGTCTCGAGGACATCAACGTAACGGTTACTCCCCGTCCCTTCCGGCGATATGAACATTGGAAGGTGCTTGGAAAGCCGTTCGACGGTTGCAAGCGTCGACTGGGAGAGCACGGCGACGCCGCCGATCTCTTCGCAGGAGTATCCTCGCGGTCGTCGGACCGCCTGCAAGTGCTCCTCATAGTTGCGCATCGATTCGCCACCGTCGTAGAAAGCCAGAAGCCACGGAGGCGTTTCTCGAAATGCCCCCAGTTCAGGCACCCGGAGATACGCGGTGATGCGGCTGATCGCGACGTCCCAGGTGTAACCCCGGCGGAAAAAAGTGTGAATGGGTGGGCTGAAGGCCTCGCGGCCCTTCTCCCGGACGCAGTGGCCGGAGTTGGAACTCGTCCAGTTAAAGGGATGCGTGCAGAAACCCAGCACGGTTGCGCCGTCAGGCCGCTTGTAGATCACCGGGTCCTTGACGTGTTGAAATCTGGGATCGTCAGAGGTCAAGAGGGGGTCCAGGTCGGCGTCCGCCAGTTCGGGTACGGAAGGGGCGGTGAGTCTATCGATGGTCCAGATGCCTGTGCCGGGTTTCTGAAACTCCGACAGTTCCGTCGGATAGGCGAGGTTGCCTTTCTCGCTGGAAACGTAAAGTTCGACGCCGTCCTCGGTAAAATGCAGGGCCGAGCCCTCAATCGAGAGCGCCGGCCGATCTTCATAGCTTAGGTCGGCTTTGGAAAACGACAGGATCTTTTCGAAGTTCTTGCCCCGGTCGGTCGATTCAAAGACCGCGAGCGCGACACCTCGGGCACCGGCTTCGAGGCCCGTGCGCGAGTCCCCCACGTTGCGGTACCGACCCGTGAGGTAGAAGGTGCCCGACGGATCCTCTGCAAGATTGCCGCCGCCAAACCAGAATCCGGACGATCGTTGCTGAGGCTCCACCAACAGCTTGGCCGCGTGCGGGTTGATCAGCGCCCGGCAGAATGCGATGAGTTTCTCTCTCTTTTCCACATCGATGTTCATGAAATTTAGCGCTCCTTGTCTTGATGAGGGGGATAAGGGCTCACGCTCAAGTTTGACGTGCTCGGAGTTGGCCGCACCCGGCTGCGATGTCGCTTCCCCGTCGCTGCCGCATCGTATGCGGGATCTCGTGAGCGTCGAGAACCGCGACGAAGGCCTCTAGATCTTCTGTCGGGGTCGGCTCCTCTTCAAATTGGGTAGTTGGATTTAAGGCAATGAGATTGACGTGAGCCGGCAGGTCGGCCAATCGTGACGCCAGGGCCTCGGCTTGATCGACGCCGTCGTTGATCCCTTTGAGCATCAGCCACTCGAAGAAGATGCGGCGATTCGTACGCTCGACGTAGTCTCCCAGTGCATGGAAGAGATCATCCAGGGGATAGCGGCGGTTAATAGGGATGAGTTTGTCGCGCAGCGTGTCGGTCGCCGCGTGAAGTGAGACGGCAAGCTTGATAGGATAAGGGGCCTCGGCTAGTTTGTGAATGCCCGGTATGATGCCGACCGTGCTGAGTGTGATCCTTCTCGGCGCCAACGCGAGCCCGCGCGGATCCACACAGCGGTCGACGGCGGCTAAGGTGTGATCGTAATTGAGCAGGGGCTCTCCCATCCCCATAAAGACGACGTTCGTCACCGCGCGATCCTCGTGATCGGCGAACGTCCGCTGGTAATGGATGACCTGCGCGATGATCTCGCCGGCCCTCAACTGGCGGTGGAATCCCATCTGCCCGGTCGCGCAGAACGCACACCCGCAGCGACATCCGACCTGCGTTGAGACGCAGACGCTGTATCGGGTGCGGTAGCGGAGCAGCACTGTCTCGATCTGTTCGCCATCGGTGAGCGCAAGCAGGGCTTTTTGAGTATTGTGATCTTCGCTGATCTGATGTGCCACGCATCGGGGATGGGTCACAGTGGTGTTTTCTGCCAGACGTGTTCGTAGCGACGCCGGGATCTCCGCTAGCTTCCACGGATTGACGCCGTAGTCGCGATAAAGCCAGCGCCAGATTGTGTCCGCGTAGGTGACAGATTCACCCCAGGCGTCAAGTAAGGCCTTGAGACCTGAGTATGATAGCTCGTACAAATCGAGTTGGGTCATAGATGTTTAGTAGACCTTTTGAGTTTGAACCTTATTTTGACTTTTCATGGGAAGCATAGCATAATATAATCGTTAGACTATATATTCAGAAACAGCTTTGGGTCCAGGTAGCCTCTCAGCTGTTGGGTTGTGCGCATAAGAAGCATAGCATAGTCTGCCTAATTGTCAGAGACTCTGAGTAATCACTAGAGATCATAGAAAGGTCATCCATTTCAATGGTCGCAATAAAGGTGTTAGTCACCTTGTGGCTTATCGGTTCGCTTCCTCTATCCTTTAGTCAGATCTCGCTGACCATCTACTGATTTCATAACCTAGGGGATTCTGTTACCTGCGGAATTGCCCAAAGGAGGACCTTGTGTCTGAAATCACGCTACAGGAATATCAGAACGAAATTGATCAACTCATTGATGAGTCCCGGTATCTTGAGGCGTTGGCTCATCTCCGGCACATCTTGAAGCAGTATCCCCGCTATTTTGAGGCTTACTACCTGCTGGGCAAGACGATGCTGGACGCCGACCTCCCTGAGTTGGCCATTGACATGTTCCGGCGGGCGTTGAGTGCAAACCCGGAGCACCTAGTCTCTCGTATCGGCCTGGGATTGGCCCACGAGCGGCGCGACGATCTTGATGCTGCGATCTGGAACCTGGAGCGTGCGCTTGAGATCGATCCCGGCAATGAGGATATTGCGGATGAGATTCGCCGGATGGTGGGGCGTCGGGACGGCGTGGAGCCTGATTTTATCCCTCAGACCCAGGCCGGATTGGCTCACCTGTACATTCGGGGGAATCGTTACGGACGGGCCGCGGAGGAGCTGCGGGCTCTGCTGGAGGTGGAGCCGTCGAGACCCGACCTGCTGACCGCGTTGGCTGAGGCCTATTGGCGCGATGAACAGTACGTGCAGGCTTCGGAGGTCTGTCAGAATATCCTCGATACGATGCCCCACAATTGTAAGGCCAATCTCTTGTTAGGGTCGTTGTGGATGGAGAGCGGTCAGAGCGAAGGACGGGTTTTCCTCGAAAGTGCTCAGGACGTTGATCCGGAAGGGCACATTGCCAGCGCGCTGTTCGGCGCGGATTCCCCGGTTGAGGCCAATCCGGTGACGCTTGAAAGGCTGACCTATGAGCCCGATGCGATGGAAGTCGACAGGGAGACCCGCTGGTTCCAGCGGTTGGAAGCCGCATCGGTTACGGTTGGCATCTCTGAGGCTCCCCCAGAGATGACCGAGTCTGAGGTGCGTCTGGTGGACATCACTGCCGGCCTTGAGTCTCAGATTGAAATCCCCGACTGGCTTCGGGATATCGGTGTGCCGGAGCTTGAGGAAGAGGCGGGTGGGGACCTGGATTGGATGTCCGATCTCGTCACGGACGAAGAAGAGGAAGAGCTCGAGGTTGAGGCCGTTGAGGACGTTGAAGAGGTGTCGCCGGAGGCGGTTGAGTTTGCGCCTGCTGAGGAATGGGAGGCTGAAGTACCTGAGACGACGCCGGCAGTGGAGGAGCCTGCGGAGCCTATGTCAGAGGCTGCGATGCCGGAGACAGAGGGTGAGGCTTTCGGGTGGCTTCAAGGGTTGACCGAGGAAACAGACCAATCGCTGCCGGAGGACGTGGATTTGGAGGAGGCGGCGGATTGGCTGAGCGACCTGGGGATTGCCGAGGAGACCGTCGCGGCCGGTGAGGTCGAGGTCGGGGACGAGGCTCCCGATTGGTTGCAGGAACTCGTCGCCGGCTCCGAGATGGGGCAGGCAGAAACCGCTGAGGCCGAAGTGACCGAGGCCCAACCTGACCTAGAGGTTGAGGCTGAGGCTCCGGTCGAGGCTGACGAGATGCCGGATTGGTTAAGCGAGTTAGAGCCGTCCGCTGAGGAGGCGACGGATGAGGAGGCGTTAGCGCCGGCTGAGGACGTGCCCGATTGGCTGGGTGAGCTTGAGCCGGCGGGTGGCGACGAGGAAGCGGCGGAGGGATTCCCGCTGCCGGAGGAGGGCGCGCCTGACTGGCTCTCCGAGCTTCAGGCGGGTGAGGCCGAGGTCGCAGAAGAGGTACCCAAAGAAGCTGAGGTTGAGGAGCTTGTCGAGGGTGAGGCTGGCGAAGCTGAGGTGCCTGACTGGCTCTCTGCGTTGGAGCCTGAAGCGACGGAGGGGGAAGCCGCTGAGGCGGTCTCGGCTGAGGGTGACGTGGAGGTCGCAGGCGAGGTTCCCGACTGGCTGCGAGACTTCAAGCCGGAGACACTTGAAGAAGCGGCTGAGGCGGAAGCGGAAGAGGAAGCAGCGGCGCCTTTGGAAGCCGCTGAAGCAGAATCCCTGGGCTTCGACGTAGCTGAAACCGAGGTCCCTGAGACCGAGATGACGTTACCGGATGAACAGATGGGGCAGCCCTCAGAAGGCGCTGCGCCGGATCTTGCGGAAGCGGAGGCCGGGGGCGGGATACTTGGCGGCGATGAGGCGCTCTCCTGGTTGGAGAGTTTGACGGTTGGCAAAGAGGAGGAGTTGCGGGCGCAGGCGGAGGCTGAGGCGGAGGCCCGGACGGCCGAGATATTGGGCCGCAAGCCCAAGCGTGAACCCGAGCCCGAGGAGCCCGAGGTTGCCGAGCAGGTTGAGGAGGTCACCGAGGCGGTCCAGGAGGTTGCGCCGGCTGAGCAGGAGATCGAGACCGGTGCGGAGGTGGCTGCTGAACCCGCCTCGGCTGAGGCCGAAGAGCCGTCCATGCCCGAGATGGAAGGGGATATGCTCTCGGGCGATGATGCCTTGGCGTGGCTGGAGAGCTTCACGGTGGGCAAGGAGGAGGAACTCCGCGCCCAGGCTGAAGCTGAGTCCGAGGCTCGGATGGCCGAGTTATTAGGCCGCAAGAAGGAAGAGGCTGAAGCGCCTGAACCTGAACCCACACCTGAGGAAGAAGTGCCGGAGGACGAAGCCGTCGCGGGGATGGCGGCAGAACCTGAAACACCCGAGGTTGCTGCGGAAGCTGAGACGTTGATCGCGGAATCCCCAGAGGCGGAGGTGCCTGAGCCTGCTGAAGAGGTGCCCGATTGGTTGGATCAGCTTCAACCGACGGGTGCTGAGGAGGAGCCGGCCGAAGCGGTTGCCTTTGAGGAGGAAACCGACACCGATTGGTTATCTCAGTTTGGAGACGTTAGCGCGGATGAGGCCGCCGAAGTGGAAGCGCCCGAGACGATGCTGAGTGAAGCAGAGACTTACGAACCAGACGCCGCCGAGATGGAGGCGCTTCTGGAGGGTGAGGGCGTGGAAGAGGAGGACGTACTCGGTTGGTTGGCCGGCGTTGAAGCGGAAGAGATGCCGCTTGAGACGGAGGCGGAGGCCGAGCTTGAGTCGGAGACGGCGGAGGAAGTCGCGGCCGATGTCCCGGATTGGTTGGAAGCGTTCAGATCCGGGCCGCTTGCCGATTTGGACGAGGCCGCCACCCTGATTGAGGAACCTGCGGATACGTCTGAAACTGAGGTTGTGGAAGTGCCGGAGGAACCCGTCGCCGAAGCCGTCGATGAGGAGGATGCATTGTCGTGGCTGGAGGGCCTGGCGGCCGCTGAAGCGGAGGAGGAAGCTCTCCCGCAGCCTGAGCCTGAAGTCGAAGCTGCCCCTGCCCCCGAACTTGAACCTGAGGCGGAGATGCTCTCCGGGGATGATGCGCTGGCTTGGCTCGAAAGCCTGACGGTCGGCAAAGAGGATGAGCTTCGTGCCCAGGCGGAGGTCGAGGCGGAAGCCCGGACGGCGGAGATACTGGGACGCAAGCGCGAAGCTGTGGAAGAGGTTGAGGCGCCAAGCGCCGAGGCGGAGCCTGAGACGGCGTCGGTTGAGCCCGTGCAGGTCGAGGAAGAACCCCCGTCCGGTGAGGATGCCCTCGGTTGGCTGGAAAGTCTTGCGGCTGAAGCGGAAGAGGTAGGCGCAGAAGAGCCGACAGCGGAGGAGCTAGCGCAGGAAGAGATAACGACGGAAGAGCTAGCGACAGAGGAGATAGCGACGGAAGAGCTAGCGACAGAGGAGATAGCGACGGAGGCTGAACCGGAATCGGTTGTCGAGCCGATGGCGCCGGCCGATGAGGACGTCGGTGAGGTACGAACGGAAGCGCCGGCTGAACCCGAGCCCAGTGAAGATGCGCTGTCCTGGCTTGATGCCCTGAGTCCGGAGGAGACCGAGGACATTGAGTCCGAGATCGAAGCGCAGGCTGCCGCGCGGATGGATGACTTTGAGACCACAGCCGATCGCGAGATGCCGGACGTGGAGGAGATTGCGCCGGAGCAGCCCCCGGCCCCCGAACGGTTGGAAGCGGAACCCTTCGGCTGGACCGCGTTCGCGAGCCAGGCCGTGCCCGGCGAGGGGGAGGTGGCCGAGGAGGCCGAGGTCGCATTCGGATTCACCCACTTTGATGACGTGGAGGATATGCCGGAACCTGAGGCGGAGGCGCTTGAGGTCGAGCAGCAGGCCGAGGCCGCACTTCAGGCTGAGGTGGAGGCGGAACTCCCGCCCGAGGATATCCCGGTCGGCGCGCAACCTGTGACGGAGATCGAGGCCCTTCCTGAGGCCGAGGATGAGATCGTCGAGCCGCCGGTTGAACCCCCGGTCGAAGTTGGGGCAGAGTCAGTTGGGGCAGAATCAGTTGGGGCAGAATCAGTTGGGGCAGAATCCGCGGAGCCCGAGATGCCGATTGCCGAGCCGGAGGTCTCTGAGGAGCCGCGTCCTGCCGCTCAGGTCTCAGAGGTGACCGGCGAGGAGCTTGACGAGATGCGCGCCTATACGGAATCGCACGAGGATGACGAGGGCGCCCGACTGGCGCTTGCCCGCGCCCTGTGGCAGGCCGATGAGGTCGACGAGGCGATGAAGCATTATGAGGAACTGGTCGAATCTCGGGACAAGATGGATGAGGTTTTGACCGATATGGAGCGTTATTATGAGGCGCGGCCGCAGTCGGGCAGCCTGCTCCGGACGTTGGGCGATGCCTATATGAAAGAGGGTAATCTCGATCGCGCTCTGGAGTTCTACAATCGCGCGATGGACCTGCTCTAGAGAACGTTTAAAACGTAAACGCGGGGAGGAAAGAGTTTTTTTCCTCCCCGCGTTCTGCTTTGCCGATGGAAGCGCTGGGATTCAGAATGCGATGTTGTCGACCCCGCGCTCGTAATCGAACAGCTCTGACTTATCGAACCAGAACGCGATCTCCTGCGCGGCTTCTTCTGGATCTCCGGATGCGTGGATGAGGTTCTTGGTCGAGCGCTTCTCGAGGCTCGAGATCGTATTCGAATCAATCGTCAGATCTCCCCGAATCGTGCCCGGTTCGGCCCGGGACGGGATCGTAAAACCGACCATCTTGCGGACGGCCTTGATCGCGTGGACGCCCTCCAGCACCATCGCCACGATGGGACCGGAGGAGATGTAGTCGATGAGCCAGCTCAGCACCATCTGGCCGATCGCCAGCGGGTCGTCGGTGCCCAGCACCTCGTCGGCGTCCATCCCGAACTCCTGGAACGAATCCAGCGTCTTCTGTCCCATCCCCGCGATCCAGGCATCCGGCCCTGAGTAGTGACCGGCGGCCTTCTCTTGGGTCGGGTGCACCATCTTCATGCCCACGATTTTAAGCCCTATTTTTTCGAATCTCTCGATAATCTCACCCACCAGACCCCGCGCGACCGCATCGGGCTTCAGCAGGACCAGGGTTCGTTCTTTCTTGATTGATACAGCATCCATCCAATTCTCTCCTTTTATCACTTCCTCGTGCTGTGGGACCACCCCGTTGGAATTGGGGCCTCTCGTCTAGCCGAACTTGTAGGCGACGCCGAACCCCCCACGGGGGAGTTCCCATCCGATGTTGAGATAGGGACATCCCACCCGGCAGCTCCCACACTCGACACAGCTCTGATACGCCACCTGAATCCTGCCGTCCGACCCCTCAGTATAGACCCCCACCGGACAGAAGGTGAGACACGGCTTGTGTTTGCAGCGATCGCAAACTTCGTTCTCTTTGATCCACAGGTGCGCGTTGTCCTCATCGATAAAGTACTTGAGCGTCATCAGAAGATCGTCGACGTAGACGTCCGGCAGCGATGCCTTCTGGTCTTCTGAGAGCGCTTTGGACTCAAATGCATCCCCTTGTTTCATCGCCATAGTTATATCACCATCCCATCACTGCGCGCGCCATCGAGACGATGTCGCCGGCTGCTTTCAGCAGCGAGCGACGATCGGTCAGCGCGCCAACCATTCCATTGAAAAGCTGCTTCTTCGGCTTGCCGTAAGCGCTGAAGAATTGTCCCAGTGCATCGTTGACAAAACTGGGATAGATCTCCATAAAGTTTTCGTGAGTCTCCAGGAATTGGGCAAACCGGCGGTATTGCCTGAGATCCTTCAAAATGAAGCCCTCGTCCAGGCGGTCTTTGTAGCGGGACATCACCCGCTCGCTGAAATCCCCCCGGCTGTGGGCCTCGAGGGCTGTCTCTGCCGCGTGTTTTCCGGCCATAATCGCCATGTTGGTGCCCTCCCAGTGCAGGGCGTTGACCATCGCAGCTGCATCGCCGGCCACCATCGCGCCGCCCGTGTAAAGCGCGGGCATCTCGCGATAGCCCCCCTCGGGGATCAAATGCGCGCCATACTCGAGGATCTGTCCCCCCTGGATGAGCGGTTCGATCGCCGGGTGATCCAGATAGCGCTCCAAGACATCGTAAGGGCGCAAGCCGTACTCCGCGACCGCGTTGAGCATCATGCCCAAGCCGATCGAGACGCTCTCTTCATTGGTGTAGACGAAGCCCATGCCGGGCAGCCCGAGCGAGACGTCGCCCAGGACCGAGACGGCTAATCCTTGATCGTCGTCGTGCAGGCCGAATCGTGCGTTGATCGTCTCCTTGGGCAGCGAGATGACCTTCTTGAACGCCAGCGCGAGATGGGCCGGCTCCAGATCGTGTTCGATGAGACCCAGCTTCTGGGTCAAGAGATTGTTGACGCCCTCACAGATGATGACGACCGGGGCGTAGATATCACCTTGCGGCCGGTCCGTCTGGACGCCGATGACCTGTCCGTCTTCCTCGCGGATAAAGTCCACGACGGTGGTCTTGGGGATCAGGAACGAGCCGGCCTCTTGGGCCTGTTCGGCCCACCAGAGGTCGAAATGGGCGCGCAGCGTGACGTACGCATCCGCCGGATCCATCTTCTTGAGTTCGCCGCCCTGCACGGTCATACGGGTGAGCCCGTCGTTGGAAAGAAACCAGAAACCGGCTTCCGTCACCGGGCGCTCAAATGGCGGGCGCCGGTCCATGTAATCGGGCAGGACCTCTTCGATGGCGTGGGTGTAGATTGCACCGCCGAAGTAGTTCTTGCCGCCTGGTTTTTGCCCCCGCTCGACAAGCGCGACGTCGAGCCCTTTGCGCGCCATTACCATGGCTGCCGCAGAGCCGGCCAAACCCGCTCCGACCACGACGGCATCAAATTCAATTCGCTCGTTCGTCATACTACGGTCTCCTTGCATGATCGGATCTCCTCAATCATCGCCGGTATGACATCGAACAAGTCTCCCACGATGCCCAGATCGGCGATCTCAAAGATGGGGGCGTTCGGGTCGGTGTTGATGGCGATAATAAAGTCGGAGTTCTGCATACCTACCTTGTGCTGTAATGCGCCTGAAATACCGGCGGCAATGTAGAGCTTTGGGCGTACGGTCTTACCCGATTGCCCGACCTGGTGTGCGTAGTCGATCCAGCCCGCATCCACGCAGGGGCGGCTGGCTCCGACGACACCGCCCAGCTCGTCCGCCAGGGCTTGGATGACCCCAAAGCCCTCCGGCCCGCCAATGCCGCGACCGCCGGAGACGATGACGTCGCTGTATTCGATGTCCAGGGTCTCGCCCTTGTCCCGGATGAACTCCAGGATACAGGTCAGGGCACCCTCTTCGGTCAGGTCCATCGGCACGTGGACGATCTCGCCCTCGGCGTCGGGATTGTACTCTGGGATAGGGAAGACGCGGGGGCGGACGCTCGACATCTGCGGCTCGTGTTTGCGGCAGACAATCGTCGCCATAATGTTACCGCCGAAAGCCGGGCGGGTGGCCAAGAGAAGCTTCTTGTCGGCCCCCCGAACCTCTCCCATCTCAAGTTTCGTGCAGTCGGCCGTCAGCCCTGTGTGCAGGGACGTGGCCACGGCGCCGGCCAGGTCGCGACCCAGCGTGGTGGCGCCGATGAGGAAGACCTCCGGCTCGTGTTTCTCGGCAATGGCCACGATGCTTTCGTAATAAGGACAATTGCGGTAGTGTGCCAGCACCTCATCGTCGACCACGTATACGCGATCGGCGCCATACTTGATCGCGTCCTCGGCGATGTGCTGGACGTTGTATCCCAGCAGCACGCCCTCAACCAGGACCTCATCTCCGCTTTCGGCCGCTTCCTCTTCAACCTGCGAGGCGAGCCGCCGTGCCACTCCCAGCAGCTCCCACGATACGGGATGGACTTCGCCCTCTTTTTGCTCGATAAATACCCAGAAACGGCGGGTGCTCATGCGGCACCTCCCGACAGGCTGTCCATAACTCCGGATGCTTGAATGGTCTCCACGGCCTTCTGGACGACCGCCTGTTGGCCTGCGTCCCGGACGTTCACCACCTCACCGGCTTCCGGTAAGGGCGGCGTGTCCATCTTATAGACGATCGTCGGCGACCCCCGGACGCCAAGGTTGCTGGTGTCGAACTCGACCGGTTCCTCCTCGGTCCAGACCTCCGGCTCGTATCTGAGCGCTTTGATCAGATCCGGCAGCGGGGCGTAGGGAACCTCCGCGATGTCCTTCTCGCACGTGATGAGGGCAGGCAGGGGGACTTCGATGATCTCGGTCCAGCTTTCGGTCCGCCGCTCCACGACGGCGGTTTCAT
This sequence comes from Anaerolineae bacterium, assembly GCA_034437735.1. Lineage (GTDB taxonomy): Bacteria > Chloroflexota > Anaerolineae > B4-G1 > SLSP01 > PWVB01. The sequence continues at coordinate 15,107 of DAOTTS010000102.1, read as the reverse complement.
CGTCGATGTCGATCGCGCGCACGTTGGTGGTGTACGTGATAATGGGCAGATCAAGCCGCACGGCAACGCCCGGCCCGACCTGCGCGGTGTCCCCGTCGATGGCTTGCTTGCCGAAGAAGACCAGATCGATGGGATCTTCCTCATCGATAGCCCGGATCACCTCGGCCAGGACGTACGAGGTGGCCAGCGTATCGGCGCCGGCGAATCTCCGGCCTGAGACCAGGATGCCGCGATCGGCACCCATCTCGATGGCCTCGCAAAGGGTCGCCTTGAACGACGGCGGCCCCATAGAGACGACGGTGACTCTGCCGTCCAGTTTCCGTTTCCACTCGACGGCCGCCGCGAGGGCGTGCGCGTCGTAGGGATTCATAATGGCCGGCACCCCCTCTCGCACCAAGTTCCCCGTGTCGGGGTCGATGCGGATGTTGGTCGTATCCGGCACTTGTTTAACTGCTACCAAAGCGTGAAACAAACTACACCTCCTCCAAATGATGACAATGACATGATCATAGGTAAGGGGTTCACGAACCCCTCATCAGTTCGCTTTCGTCCTGGGGGCGATCGAGAGACCCGCGTCGAATCGCGGTTAGAGATACCCCAGTTCTTCGGCTTCCCGCTCCAATTCGTCGCGGAATTTCGGATGCGCGATGCCGATCAGCCCGCGCGCCCGTTCCCGGATGGACTTTCCGTAAAGGTCGACGGCGCCAAACTCGGTGACGATCCAATGGACGTGGTTGCGTGACGTGACCACGCCGGCGCCGGGCTTGAGCATCGGGGTGATGCGGCTCATCGCGCCCTGTTTGACCGTGCTGGGGAGCGCCAGGATGGGCACCCCCTCTTTCGACCGGGAGGCGCCGTAGATGAAGTCCATCTGCCCGCCGACGCCGCTGTAGAGTTTGGGGCCGATGCTGTCCGCGCAGACCTGGCCGGTGAGATCGACCTCGATCGCGCCGTTGATGGCGACCTGGCGGTAGTTCTTGCCGATCACGCACGGGTCGTTTACGTAGTCCGTGCGGTGCAGCTCGACGATCGGATTGTGATCCAACCAGCGGTAGAGCGCGTTGGAGCCCAGGATAAATCCGGCGATGACCTTACCCGGATGGAGCGTCTTCTTGGCGCCGGTGATCACCCCCTTCTCCACGAGATTCATCACCCCGTCGGAGAACAGCTCGGTGTGAATGCCCAGATCCTTCTTGTCTTCGAGATAACCGAGCACGGAATCCGGGATGGCGCCAATGCCCATCTGTAACGTCGCGCCGTCGGGAATTAAGCCCGCAATGTGCGTCGCGATCTGCTCGATGGTCTCGTCGTGCTCCGCGCCACCCATCGTGAACTCGTCGAGCGGCTCGTCGACCTCAACGATGTAATCGAGGTCGTTGACGTGAATGAATGTGTCGCCCTGAACGTACGGCATCTGCTTATTCACCTGGGCGACGATGCAGTCGGCGGATTCAGCCGGCGTCTTGGTCAGCCCCGTCTCGATGCTGAACGAGCAGAATCCGTGCTCGTCCGGCGGGGAGAGGTGCACGAAGGCGACGTCGATGGGCAGTATCTCTTTCTGGAAGAGCAGCGGGAACTCCGAGAGGAGCACCGGGGTGAAATCCGCCCGCTGATCCCAGACGGCCCGCCGCATATTGTGCCCGATGAACATCACGTTGGAGCGCAGATGGCCCACGAGTTCGGGAGCGTTCCACGTCGCCGCGCCCACGGTCAGGGTCTGTGCGATCTCAACGTCCTCAACCTGGGGGGCGTAGTCGACCAGTGCGTCCACCAGTTGTCGGGGGACGCTGCAGTTGCCGGTCATAAAGACCCGGCACCCGGAGGTTACGGTCTCGGCGATGGCGGTCTCAGCTGTGGTAAGTTTGTCGCGGTATAGGGTGCGCCAGTCAGTCGTTTGGGTCATAGGTCCGGGTCCTCTAGCTCCTGTCATAAGGGGAGGAAAGCTCCCCGACGATCTCGCCGTTGCGGATAACCATGCCGCTGCGCAGGGCGTCGTTCTGGGCGACCGCGGAGGCCGGCCCCATGGCAGCGACGTGCCGAATGTAGGAAAGGGCGGCGTTGTTGAACGCGTGGGTCGAGGTGCGCGGCACCGAGCCCGGCACGTTCGGCACGCAGTAGTGCACCACGTCCTCCTCAACAAAGGTGGGATCGTCGAACGTCGTCGGGCGGCTGGTCTCCGCGCATCCGCCGTGATCGATGGCGAAGTCGATGATGAGCGAGCCTTTGCGCATGGTCCGCAGCATCTCCCGGGTGATAATCACGGGCGCGCGCTTGCCCGGATTGCGCACGGCACCGATGACCACGTCCGCGAATCGCATCACGTGCGCCACGTTAAAGTCGTGATCGATCATCGTCGTGATCTGTCCCCTGAACTCCCAGTCCAACTCGCGCAGCCGTTCCAGCGACCGGCTCAGCAGGAAGACCTTGGTGCCCAGACCGACAAAGGCGCGCGCTGCATTCCGTCCCAGCGTTCCGGACCCGAGGATGACGACCTCGCCGGCCGAGACGCCCGGCACGCCGTTCAGCAGCACGCCGCGTCCGCCGTTGGGCCGCATCAGATACGTGCCCGCGATGTAGGGCGCCATCCGGCCTGCGACCTCACTGACCGGCTTCAAAATGGGAAAGTCGTATTTGCCCTTGGAGATCATCTCGTAGGCGATGGCGGTGACCCGCCGGTCCTGCAGGGCCTGGACGTCCTCTTCGGCAATCTGGGTCAAGCCGAGGAAGCACATCAAGGCCTTCCCATCGGACATCCACTCAATCTCTTCAAGCGTCGGGCGGAGGACCTTCAGGATCAGGGCGCTGCGCCCGTAAAGCTCTTCTCCGTCGTAGACGAGCGTCGCGCCCATGCGCTCATAATCGTAATCGTCGAAACCGGCTCCCAGGCCGGCGCCGCTCTCAACAAAGCATTGATGACCATCTTTGATCAGCAAGCCAACGCCGGACGGAGTCAACCCAACGCGCGCTTCCCCGGGAAGTCTTTCCTTTGGAATGCCGATGTTCATCGCTGTACTCCTTTCCGATCCAGATCTAGGTGATCCCACCCGCAGCTATAGGCCGTGGGCACTGTGGCTAAACCTATCGCATACGAGGTGCACGTTATGCTTCAATGTAGCACTGTGCCCGGTGCATCTTCAAGTGTCTACCTGCCCATTCCCCGCTTACCATTTGTCATTGACTTAGGTAAAACCGGCGCTCACGCCATCCGGGTGACGCCGTCGGCGGGGCGGGTGACATAAACCGCGGGCTGCTTGCCGTACTCGGCTTCGTACACCTCGTTGAGGTGGGCCTCGACGTCGGGGACCGCGTCTTCGGCCGTCAACGCGATGATGCACCCTCCGAAGCCTGCCCCGGTCAGGCGGGCGCCGTAGCAGCCCTCGACCTCAACGGCGGCCTCGACCAGGGTGTCGAGTTCGGGAACACTGACTTCGTAGTCGTCCCGCAAGCTGCGGTGACCCTCCACCAGGAGCGCACCCACGTCGGTCAGGTCGCCGCTGTAGAGTTTGCGGGAAAATGCCAGCACGCGCGCGTTCTCCGTGACCACGTGGCGCGCCCGCCGGTAGACGACGTCGCTCATCTCATCGCGGTGCGCGTTGAGCACGTCCAGGCTCACGTCGCGCAGGGCCTTGATCTCCGGGTCGTGCGCCTGGAGCACGCGCACGGCCTCCTCACACTGCGAGCGGCGGGTGTTGTACGCGGAGGTGGAGAGCGACCGGCGCACCTTGCTGTCCGCCACGACGACGGCGATGCCTTCGGGCATGGAGAAGTATCCCCGGTCCATGTCGCGGGTGTCGAGCATCATCGCGTGTCCTGCTTGGCCACACGCGCTGATCATCTGATCCATAATCCCGCAATTCACGCCCACATAGTCGTTCTCGGCCTTCTGGCACAGCAAGGCCAGATCGGCGAGGGGAATCTCCAATCCGCCCAGTTGATCCCACGTGTACGCGAAGGCGACTTCGATGGCGGCGGACGACGACAGCCCGGAGCCCACCGGCACGTCCGAGGTCAGCACGGCGTTGATCCCCACCAGTTCGTAATCCGCGTCTTGAAGGGCCCAGGCCACGCCTGCCGGGTAGTCGGCCCATCCCCCAGGGCTCGAGGGGGTTTCCCCGACCGCGAAGCCCTTCTCATCGTTGTTCATATCGATGGCCCGGACGGTGGCCCGTACGTCCTCCCGGGGCGAAGCGGCCACCCACGCCGCCCGATCGATGGCGATGGGCAAGACGAAACCGTCGTTGTAGTCGGTGTGCTCGCCAATCAGGTTGACCCGTCCGGGTGCTCGTACAATGATCTCCGGATATGCCTGAAACCGTGCGTAGTACGCTTGCCGTGCCTTGGCCTGTAGGTCCTGTGTCTTCATCTGCTCTGCCTCCAAATCAACATAACTTCGCAACTGTCATCGTCTTGGGCGCCATCGGTCGGGATCATCGATGCACTGCAATGTATGATTATAGTCCGTTCTTGCCGATTGGCCTAACGCTCCGGGCGTCTTTCGCCGGCCTCCCTCACTCTCGTTCTAAGGAGTTTCCATGTTGGTTCCCACACCAACGATCATGAAAATGGCTCGTAGTAGGCACTTTAGTGCCGTACACTAACGGCGATGAATCGCCTATTACGAGCGGATCTTATTTTCGAAGGGAGCGGATTTGAAATCCGCGACTACGGCTCGATCTTGGCGAGGTACCCCTTCTCCGCCAGAAGGTGGAGCACCCGATCGTGATCCCGCGCGCGAATCAGCGCCGTCCTCTCATTGAGCTTTGACCTTATCAGTGCCTGGATCTCCGAACCCTCCAGAAGTTCCGGATCGGGCACCGTGAGCACCCATTCCTGGGATAGCACGGCCGTTTTCTCGCGGTGAGCCGTGCGCTCGATCCCCTGCCGCAGTGCGTCAGGCACCGGCTGCCCGCCGGCTTCTTCGAGGAACGCCACGATGCGGGCCGGTGTGATGTGCTGTCCCTGGGCGCGCGCCAGCGATTGGGGCGTCAAGCGGTACCGGCCCTGCCGCCAATTGAGGACCTCGGCGACCCGGCTGAGCTGGAAACGCTCGTAACGCCGGCGTCTGGGCACGACCATCGATCCGTCGACGTCCACCTGGATCGAATCCGGTTTGGGCAGCGGGGGCGGATCGGTCATCTCAAGCAGTGCGGCGCCTGTGGGCGACAGCGTGAAAGCGGTGACCGTGTCCGGCGTCTCGCCGCCGAGGTCAATCAGACCCAGCCAGTGCATCGGGCCCGTGATCAGGAAGCGGAGATAGGCGCCCTCCACGTCGTCCCACGCTTCGAATCCCCGAAGCGGCATATCGGTCTGCGCATCTCGCAGCCCCCAGGCGTCATAGTCACCGTCAGGCCGCAGGAAATCGGTCGTGTAGGCCTTGACGTACTCGGCAAAGTCGTCGAGCCCGTACCACGCGTCCGGTTCGCATCGTCTCAGAACGTCCCACAATGCCTGTCGGGCCTGGGTCGGCCGGTTGGGCCACCCCTTGACCGGATCGGGGTTGAGGGTGGGAACCGTCTTGAGGTCGTTCCACTGCCGGCTCTCCAACCACGCCTCGACCAGCGTAGTCCATTGGTGCCAGGGATCGGACTGCAGCCACGCCAGCACGCCGTCGGCGACCGGGCGGAGGGGCTCCGAGTCCTCGCGCTTGAGCCAGCCCTGCTCCAGCGAAAGCGTCCTGAGCAGGGCGAAGCGGATGGAGGCGGAGCTTCCCAGGTTGGACCACCGGGCCTCCTCCGGCCTGCCCCGCGCGTTCTGAAATTCCGCCCAGAGCACGGTGAGGTCATCCGCCAGTTGATCCTCCTCGGATTGATGATAGGTCGGAGGCTCGGCGACCGGCGGGCTGGGGACCGGTTGGGGGGGAGGGTCCGGCAGGTAGAGCCGGAGCTCCTCGGGCACGAACGCGACCTCGACCTGGAGGTCGTCCCGGTCGTCAAAGGCGCGCTGGATCAGGCCCAGGTACCATAACCCCTCGGACGCCGAGTGAGGCGTCTCCCACAACCCCTCCCGTTCCACGCGTCCGGCCCCGATGGCCCTCACGTCGCCCCAGCGCCGGGTGAAGATGGGCCACGGCAGCGATCCTCCGTTGCGCAGCAGATCGTTGAGCGCGCGGTGTTGCGCCTCCGGAAGCCTGTTCAGCATCCGCTCGACCCGCATCGCGTTGGCGATCGCGTCGACCAGTTCCGCCGCCATATCCGTCGGCCGGTCGCTGGTAAGTGGAAGGTTCCACTGACGCGCAATGATGCGGAGTCGGGCCGGATCGCTGTCGAGAAGTGTCTGGTAAAATGTCCTCAGAGCCATAACGTTTGCCTGGACTGCCTATGGGCCACGGTGCCTATGGGCACCCGTGGTGCCGGAGCTCGAACCCTACTGACCTTATATTATAACCTTCGTGGTGTGAGGAGCAACCTTCCGCCCTCATTCCCTATCCTCCCCCCGCTGGGGGGAGTTAGAGGGGGGCAGCTCCACGATTTCCGTTCACACCGCCGGTGCTATGGACACCCTGCGTTCCAAACCGCTCCGAGTCCCCGTCTCGGGGACGGTTAGACAAGGCACCCTCATTCCACCTTCACCGATTAGTAGGGCGCAAAGTGTTCAACTCACCCAACCGGTGCTATACTCTGGGACGTGGCCCCGTCCTTACCGGTCTGCGCGCTCCTGGATCCGGGGCGTTACTGTCGGGCGCGCCTGTTGTCACGCGAGCCGTTGCGCGGTATCCATAGTTGGTTGGAGGTCTGACGATGAAGTTGTTGCTTTCTGGGAATGAAGCGATTGCCCTGGGCGCGTGGGAGGCTGGGGTCCAGTATGCCTCGGCCTATCCGGGTACGCCGTCCACGGAGGTATTGGAGAACTTTGCGCGCTATCCGGGCGTCAAAGCGGAGTGGGCCAGCAATGAGAAGGTCGCCCTCGATAACGTGATCGGCGCCTCCTTCGGCGGCGCCCGCGCCCTCGCGGCGATGAAACACGTGGGTGTTAACGTCGCGGCCGACAGTCTGATGTCCGTCTCGTATACGGGGGTGAACGGAGGCTTGGTCCTGGTCAGCGCCGATGACCCCGGCGCCTTCTCGTCCCAGAACGAGCAGGACAACCGCCAGTACGCCCGATTTGGCAAGTTCCCCTGTCTGGATCCCGCCGATAGCGAGGATGCCCGCCGCTTTGTGGGTATCGCCTTCGAGATCAGCGAGCAGTTCCAGACGCCGGTGATGTTGCATTCGACGACCCGCCTCTCCCACTCCAAGTCGGCGGTCGAGGCGGAGGTGCCGGAGGCGCGCGAGTTCGAGCTGCTTCCGTCCTTCGATCGTGACAAGGAGGGCAGCCGGGTCATCATCCCGGCAGTCGCCAGACGGCGCCATCCTGAGATCGAAGCGCGTCTCCTCGAGGTTGCGGCCTGGTCCGGGTCGACCGGCTTCGAGCTGGGGCTCAACCGGATCGAGTGGGGCGATCGGAAGGTGGGCATCGTCACGACGGGGATCGCCTACCAGTACGTGCGGGAGGTTCTCGGGCACGCCTCGATTCTCAAGCTGGGGATGAGCTATCCACTGCCGATGGATCGGATTCGCGAGTTCGCCGGCGAGGTCGAGACCCTGGTCGTGATCGAGGAGCTCGATCCTATGATCGAGGATCAGTTGAAGGCCGCTGGGATCGCGGTCGCGCACGGGAAGGACGTCTTCCCGATGTGCGGGGAGTTCACTTTGGCCAAGGTTCGCCGCGGCGCCCAGGAGGCTGGGCTTCTCCCCGCCGGTGCGCAGCCGGCCCGCGTCGCCGCGCTGGACGCGGTGGAGATCCCCCAGCGCTCGCCGGCGCTCTGTCCGGGATGCCCCCACCGGGCCTTCTTCTACAATCTCCGGCGGTATAAGCGCAAGGCCATCATCGCCGGCGACATCGGCTGCTACTCCATGGGCGTCCTGCCGCCCTTTGAGTCGATAGATATGCTCATCTCCATGGGCGCCAGCGTCGGAATGGCCCACGGATTCAAGCAGGCCGGCGGGCAGGAGCACGCCATCGCGACGATCGGGGACAGCACGTTCTTCCACTCCGGCCTGGGCCCCCTGGCGGCAGCGGTCTACAACCGCGCCGACATCACTGTGGTCGTCCTGGATAACCGGATCACCGCCATGACCGGTCAGCAGGATCACCCCGGCACCGGACTCACGCTCCAGGGGCAGGAGGGCCGGGAGATCGACATCGCCGACGTGGCACGATCCATGGGCGTGACGTTCGTGGAGGAGGTCGACGCCTGGGACGTCAACGCGGTCAACAGCACGCTCCGGAAGGGGATGGCGCACGAGGACGGCCCGGCGGTGGTCGTGGTGCGGGGGGCCTGTGTCTTCACCCCTCACTTTCATCTGCAGCCGCGCATGCACGTCGATCCGGAGAAATGCGTCGCGTGTGGCGCGTGTTTCCGCGTCGGGTGCCCGGCGATCGTCAAGAGCGACGAGGTTTACGAGGTCAATAACAAGGCCAAATCTTCGATCGACCGGCTGCTCTGCACCGGGTGCACGGTCTGCATGCAGGTCTGCCCCGTCGAGGCCATTTCGCCCATCGAGTCGTAGGGCAACCAAGAGAAACGTGCTTGGCACGTTGGCTCCTGAAAACATAGGCAAAATATCATCATTGACGTAAGCATTGAGTTCCGTCGGGGTTTGCCCCGGCGACTCGAAGTTTCGTTGGGGAGGTATCATGGTTGAACGTTTGAATTTGCTCTTCGTCGGTGTGGGCGGGCAGGGGATCCTGACCGCCTCGGATATCGCGGCGCAGGTGGGGTTGGATCTGGGATTGGACGCCAAAAAATCGGAGGTGCACGGCTTCGCGCAGCGGGGCGGGGTGGTGGAGAGCCACATCCGTTGGGCCCCGACCGTCGGGTCGCCGACCTGCGAGCAGGGCACCGTGGACGTGTTGATGGCCTTTGAGCTGTTGGAGGCCGCTCGCTGGATCGACTGGGTGAGCCCTGAGGGGACCGTGATCGTCAACCGGCAGCGGATTATGCCGATGTCGGTGAGCGTGGGCGATGCGACCTACCCGGACCCCGAAGCCGTCCTCGCCGGCCTGCGGGCGCGGGTCGCTCGGGTGATCGCGGTCGACGCCCTGCCCCTGGCGGAGGAGGCCGGGAGCACGCGCACGGTGAACACTGTGCTGCTGGCGGCGCTCTCCGCCCATCTGGCGACCGATCCGGACGTCTGGGAGCAGGCCATTCTCCGCCGCGTCCCGGACAAGACTCAGGACGTCAACCGCGCCGCCTTCCGCCTGGGTCGGGAGGCCGCTGCAGACTAACCCCTCCACCGCTGCGTTGAAGGTGCGAGGCAGATCCCAGGTCCTCCCTCCCAGCGGGGGGGAGTCAGAGGGGGGGAGAACCGCCCTCACACGGAAGGCCGCCGGTTCGTACGCGCTACCGAGCCGTACCCGTGCCTCGCACCTGGTTCCCCAAAGCCCCCTGATGACTCTACTGAAAGCCACGATCAGGTGCTGAGGACAATAGTTCGTCATCCTGAGTGAAAAGAAGGATCTCGACGTGAAGCCTGCGGATGCATCGACCCGGCTACGACAGATCAACGTCAGTGCCGTACGCTAACGGCGATGAATCGCCGACTACGAGCGGATCTTATTCTCGAAGGCGTTATCTACCCCTTCCGCGCGACAAACAGCCCCGACTCCGTCAATCCACCCCTTCGTGGCGAAGATCCGTGATCTGAGACCAAGACGCTTGGAGCCCGCATCCCACAATACTTGCTTGGAGCCCCCGTCTCGGGGGCGGTCCGCATAACACCGCACAGGACGTCTACGAACTCGCTCCCCCTGCCGCATACGCATCCAGATGCGCAAAGACCGCCTCGGGTGTATCGGCCACGTGGTACAGTTCCTCCCAGCGCCGGGCGAACTGCTCCCGGTAGAAGTGCTCGAAGAGCGCGATCAGCGGGTCGTAGAATCTGTGCACGTTCAGAATCACCACCGGCTTCTCGTGAATCTGGAGCTGTCGCTCTGTGAGCGTCTCGGCCAGCTCCTCCAGCGTCCCGAACCCGCCCGGCAGCGCGATAAACGCGTCGGCATAGCGCGCCATCGTCGCCTTGCGCGTGCGCATATCCCGCGTGATAATCATCCGGTCGGCGGCGTCGTAGGTGATCCGCTTGGCGCGCAGCGCCTCGGGCATCACCCCGGTCACGTGACCGCCGCCCTCGCTGACCGCCCGCGCCACCGTCCCCATCAGGCCGATGTCGGCGCCCCCGTAAATCAGATTGTCCCCCCGGGCCGCCAGTTGGTGGCCCACCCGCCGGGCCGCCTCAAAATAGACCGTGTCCACCGCGTTGCTCGACGAACAGTAGATACAGAGATTCATGACGCCTCCTCGTCCAGGGCCAGACACGCCTCGGCAGCCAGCCAGAAGAGCCGCTCCCGCACCGACGTCTGCTTGTTCCACGCCCGCCCGTCCCATTTGTGGCTGCCCACGTCGTCGCCTCCGTAGAGGATCTGGCCGAGCACGGCGCCCCGGAATTGGGCGACGGCGAAGAAGGCCGCCGCCTCCATCTCCACCGTGAGGCACCCCTCCTCCCGGCGGAGCCCGATCTTCCCGGGCGTCTCCCGGTAGAACGCGTCGGTCGTCCATGTCTTGCCCAGCAGGTATGGAACCTCGTGGCGCGTCAGCACCCGCTCGATGGCGCGCACCGCAGCGGGCGAGGCTGCCACCTCGCGGGACGGCGGCAGGTAGTGATAGGACGTCCCCTCGTCGCGGACCGCAGTGGTCGGCACGACGAGGTGGCCGAGGGCGATCTCGCTGTCGAGCACCCCCGCCCCGCCGCAGGCGATAAACGACCGGCATCCCCGCGCGATGGTCTCCTCCAGCAGCGCGGCTGCCATCGGCGCGCCGACGCCGGGATGGAAGAGCGCCAGCGACTCGCCCTGAAACTCAAAGACGAAGAGCGGGTGCGGGCCAAGCTCAGAGTTCGAGGTGGTCAGATGCCGGAGGCGCCCCTCCTCCTGGAGGCCGGCGATCACCTCCTGGAAGAAGCAGATCACACAGCGCTCCGGAACGTCCATCGGGGCGATGAACTCGCTGGGCTCGATGTGTGCCTTGCGCGTCGGGTCGTACTCCAAAATTGGATAAGCCTTCTTCTTCATACCCTCCACCTCAGTCCGTGTTTGATGTCTATCGGGTGCGCCTCAATCCAGCGGATGCATTATAGAAGGAACTTGCCGCCGCGCAACCTTTGAAACTTGCGCTTCTCTTTCTCTCCAGCCATCTCTGCTCAAAGCGGATCGTCAGATCCGCGTCCCCCGAGAAAACTGCCCCCTCTTTCGTCGCCAGAATCTGATATACTGAACGATTGGTTCCTGATAACGATACGTCGAGCAAAATCGGAAAGTGCGGACACTTGTGACCGAAACACAGCTTGTGAACGAAACACAGAGAGCAGAGACGGCCCCCAGCCCCATCGGCGCGGCCGGGATCCTGACCATCGCGGCCTACATCGGCGCCCAGATGATCGCCGACGTCGGCAGCCTGAAGATCGCCTGGGTCGCCGGGTTCAGCGTCGACGGCGGCACCTTCATCTACCCGCTCACCTTCACCCTGCGGGACATGGTCCACAAACTGCTGGGCCGGAAGGCCGCCCGCGTCCTCATCGTCGCCGCGGCCGCCATCAACCTGATCATGGCCGGCTACTTCGCCATGCTCAGTTGGCTGCCGCCCGATCCCACCTGGCCCCGCCAGGAGGCCTTCGCCGCCGTGCTCAACCCCGTCTGGCGGATCGTGCTGGCGAGCATCCTGGCGGAGGTCATCAGCGAGCTCCTCGACACCGAGGTCTACCACCTCTGGGTCAGCCGCGTCACCCGCCGCTACCAGTGGGCCCGCGTATTGGTCAGCAACGCCGTCAGCGTCCCCGTGGACAGCCTCGTCTTTAGTTGGATCGCCTTCGGCGGCGTCCTGCCCGGTGCCGTCGTCTGGTCCATCTTCTTGGCCAACGTCCTGGTCAAGGGCCTGACCACCCTCCTCAGCCTGCCCGGCATCTACCTGGTCAGAACCGAGGACGCGGAGGCATCATGATCAGGTGCGAGGCACTCCCGGAAGCCGCCATCAAGGATGAACACCTGGAGCCTTGGGTTTTGCTCGATTAGATTCTGCTCGAAGGGGATTTGTAATCCCCGACGATGTTTGTGAGACGATGTTTGTGAGACGATGTTTGTAAGGCGATGTTTGTAAAACGATGTCTGTAAAACGATGATTATAACCGGGGAACCTTCGGGTTCCCGATCACCTAGAAGGAGAAAGTATGGACGAGCTAGCAAAAGAAGAAGCATTGCAGAACGAGACGCCGGCGCCGGACGCCGACGAGGAGATCGTCGCGGAATCCGAGGCCCTGATCGACCAGTTCCTCGCCGAGACCGGCGGCGCGCCGGCGGCGACCGTCGAGGTCGAGCCGGGCGAGGCGGTCCCCTGGTACGAGGCGCCGCTGCCGGAAGGGCACCGCTCCGGCTTCGTGGCCCTGATCGGGCGCTCCAACGTGGGGAAGTCCACCCTCGTCAACGCCCTGATCGGGCAGAAGGTCGCCATCGTCTCGTCCAAGCCGCAGGCGACCCGGCGGCGGATCACCGGCATCCTCACCGAGCCGGACCACCAACTGATCTTCATCGACACGCCCGGCATCCACCAGAACCCGAGGCACCGTCTCAACGAGCTTATGATCGAACAGGCCGTGGACGCGATCCCCGACGCCGACGTGCTCCTCTTCGTCGTCGACGTCTCCCAGTGGCCCTCGGATGAGGACCGCCAGATCGCACAGCTCCTCAAGGAGAAGGGCGGCGACCGCCCCGTGATCTTCGTCCTCAACAAGATGGACCGGCTGCCGCTCCGCAAGGCCGAGGCCCGCATCGAGAGCTACTGGGCCCTCTACCCCGACTACGACGACTCCATCCCCACCAGCGCGCTCGAGGGGACCAACGTCGAGCTCCTCAAGGCCCACATCCTGGAACAGATCCCCGAGGGGCCCCGCTACTACCCCGGCGAGCAGATCACCGACCAGACCGAGCACCAGATCGCCGCCGAGCTGATCCGGGAGGCGCTCTTCAAATACATGCGCCAGGAGGTGCCCCACGCCTTGGCCGTCCTCGTCGAGGACTACGAGGTGCGCGAGAACGGCGTCGTCTACATCAGCGCCCGCATCTGGGTCGAGCGCGAGTCCCACAAGCCCATTATCATCGGCCGCGGCGGCAAGCGCCTCAAGGAGGTCGGGACCGTCGCCCGGCAGGAGCTGGAGCGCTTCATCGGCGATCCCATCTACCTCGACCTCTGGGTCAAGGTGAAGTCCGGCTGGCGCAACCACGAAGCCCGCCTCCGCGAACTCGGCTTCTGAGCGATGAACGCGCCGTAAAGACCGCAGAGAAAAGTCCAAGCATTCAAAGAGGGCTCTCGTGAAGAAGTACCATAAAATCTGTGGAATCTGCGCAATCTGTGGTTAACAAGCCTTGCAGACGCGCGCTAACGAAACGTCAACAACGAGGGGGGGACGTATGCCAGTAGGATCCTTGGTCAACGCCGCGACCGTCGTCACGGGCAGCCTTATCGGCATGCTCGTCCGGGACCGCCTGTCCGAGAACCTCAAGGCCATCATCTTCCAGGCCGTGGGATTGGCGACCCTCGTCCTGGGCGTCCAGATGGCCCTCCAGGTCGAGGACTTCCTGATCCTCATCTTCAGCCTGATCCTCGGCGGCATCCTCGGGGAACTGGCCCGCCTGGACACCCGGATGGAGAACGCCGGCGACCGCCTCAAGGCGCGGCTGAAGTCCGACAACACCGGCTTTACCGAGGGCCTGATCACCGCGTTCCTCATCTTCTGCGTCGGCTCCATGACCTTCATGGGCGCCCTCAACGAGGGCCTCACCGGCAACCGCGACCTCATCCTGACCAAGGCCATCCTGGACGGCTTCACCTCCATCGTTCTGGCCTCCGTCTACGGCGCGGGCGTCCTCCTTTCGGCCGTCCCCCTCTTCATCGTCCAGGCCAGCCTGACCCTGATGGCGGGCAGCCTGGAGCCCTGGCTTTCGGAGGTCCTCATCAACCAGCTCACCGCCCTCGGCGGCGCGCTGATCCTCGGCATCGGCCTCAACCTCCTGGAGATCAAAGCCATCAAGACCATGAACCTCCTCCCCGGCCTGGTCGTCGTCACAGTCTTGACCATGATCTTCCTGTAGCCCCGTCCCTGTGCCTGGCACGTGGGGGGCTTAACGTCCGCTCGGAGCCCACGTCCTTGGGGGCGGCCTCCTCCCCCTAGATCTCACAAGCCGTCTCAGTCGTTGAACAAATCTTCCGGCTCAGCGACCCGCTTCAGCCACTCCACCCGGTCGAAGTCAGCATCGAAACTGGCGATGGCCGGAATCTCGCGTTCGCGGCAGGCCAGAGCGATGAGCGCATCGTTGAAATTCAATTCACCCGATGAAGCTCGCATCAACTCCAGCGCTTGGGGATAGAAGATCGGCCCGTCAGGTAAAATCCAGGTCAGATCCTCATAGGGAATGCGGGCTTGCAACCGATGAATCAGTCTCCCAACCTCATCCGTACGACCTTTCTCCCGCAGCCGCCGGGCTGCCGCGCTGACGGCCTCCGCTGCTACACAGTCAAAGTAAACCGGTGTGTTCCCGGCATCTAATAATGCGTGCTCCAACGCTATGGATTGGTCACGCCAGAGGTCTTGAGGATTGAGTAAAGCGACCAATACTGAAGCATCGATGGCAATGTCCACCGTCACACCTCGTCATAGAGTGCTTCGGTATCAGCCAACGCATCGCCTTCATAACCCTCAATCAGATCGTGCCAGTTCTTGAGGCTGGAAGGTGGCGTTGCGACTGTGGGGTACTGCGCCCCGGGACGGGGATGATATTGTGTCTCGGAAGACGCTGTCGGCGAAAGAGTTTCTGCTTGCTCGGAGCGCGCTTTCAGACGTTCGTAGTGATCATAGTCGACCATCACGGCGACCGGACGTCCGTATCGCGTCACGTACACCGCATCCACGTCCTCGCCCAGACCGTCAAGCACCGCCCGCAGCGTGCGCCGCAGCTCGCTCACCGATATCGTTTTCGTGTCCATAGCCCCGCTCCTTGGTGTTCAAGGTGACACCGCCTTACCT